>NZ_JBHXIB010000064.1:27614-44627 GCF_042723975.1 Amycolatopsis sp. NPDC058340
TTGTTTTTTGGGCGTGGGCTCCCATTCCCTTTTCGTGGTGGTCTTCCTCACCTTATTGTGGCTTTCGCGACACGAGCGCAGGGCGAGACCACGACCGGACTGCCCACCCGGCAGGCATGTTCGTCCGACCCCTCACGTGCCGAATGGGGAGCTTCACGTGACCGGATGGACGGCAGGTGTGATCAGGCGGACGGCACGCGTGATCGGGCGGACGACACGGCTGTGACGCGGGCAACATACTGACCAACTGAATATTTTGGTCAGTATGTTCGGAAGTATGATCGAGAGCGAAGCGGGACGGGTACTCGTCGTCGGAATGGGTGTCAGCGGGATCGCGACGGCGGCCCGACTGCGCAAGGCCGGCTGGCGGCCGGTGCTGATCGAGAAAGCGCCGGAAAGGCGGTCCGGCGGGTACTTCGTCGCCCTGTTCGGGGCAGGCCAGGCCGCCGCGAACAGGCTGGGCATGGCCGGTGCCATCCACGACCGTGCCTCGGCGGCGCAAGGCCTCGACCTGGCCCGCGACGGTTCGAGCCGTCCGGGGATGTCGTACGCCGACCTGCCCGGCAAGCCCTGGATGATGCTCCGGAGTGACGTCGAGAAGGCGGCCTTCGCCGTTCTCCCCGACGACGTGGAGATCCGGTACTCGACCGTCCCCGCCGCCATCGAGCAGGACGCCGACGGTGTCGACGTCACCTTGCTCGACACCGCTTCGAACACCGCGACGACCGAACGTTTCGACCTCGTCGTCGGCGCGGACGGACTACGGTCCACGGTGCGGTCACTGGTGTTCGGCCCGCACGAGAAGTACCTGCGGCGGATGGGCTACATGGTCGCGGCCTTCCAGTACACCGGTACGCCCGCCGGGCTCGCCCCCGGTCAGGGCGCCACACTCCTCGAACCGGACCGCTCGATGTGGGTCTTCGCGTTCTCCGACCACGATCCGACGGTCATGCTGACCTACCGCACCGACGACGTCGACGCCGAGTTCACCCGGCCACCCGCGGACCGCGTGCGGGCGGCGTTCGGCCCGCGGCCGCTGGGAAAGGTGCTCGGTGACGTCGTCGGCGCGCTGGAATCCGCCGACGACGTCCTGTTCGATTCCGTCGAGCAGGTGCGCCTGGACCGGTGGCACCAGGGGCGTGTCGTCCTGATGGGTGACGCCGCCTGGTGCGTCACGCTTTACGCCGGCATGGGGGTCTCGTCCGGGCTCACCGGTGCCGATCTGCTCGGCGGCATGCTGGAGCGGCACCCTGGTGACCTCGGCACCGCCCTCTCCGAGTGGGAACGAGCCCTGCGGCCCTACGTCGATCACTATCAGGACGGCGCGTTCGCCGACCGCAAGATCTTCGTCGTGGACAATCGGATGCAGCTTCTGCTCCGGCGGACGGTGCCGGTGCTGAGCCGGTTCAAACTCGGCAAGCGGCTGACCGACCGGATCATGCGGCTCGACGAGATCGCGCTGTACAAGAATGCGGATATCGTCGGCGCCATCCCGGAAAGGACCACAGTTGGCGGAACTGCCTGAACACGGCTCGCCCAAGGCGGCGCGCATCCTGGCGGCGGCGGGCGAACTGCTCTTGAACCGGGGCAGCAAGGGCGTCACCATCGCGGAGGTCGCCACCAAGGCCCACGTCGGCAAGGGCACCGTCTACCTTTACTGGAAGACCAAGGAAGACCTGCTGCTCGGCCTGATCAGCCGGGATTTCGTCGCGCTCGCCGACGAGGTCATCGCGGCGGTCACCGCGGACCCCGGGCTGGCCAGGCCGTCGCGGCTCGGCCCGAACATGCTGGAGGTCGCGGCCCGGCATCCGTTCGTCAACGCGCTGCAGACCGGCGACGACGTCCTGCTCGGTGTCCTCGCCGAGGATCCCCGGTCGGCGACCCTGCTCGAAACGCTGGGGGCGGGCGCGTTCCTGCATCACATCCTGCCCATCTGGCGGCGGCACGACCTCGCCAGGGACGATTGGGACGTGGCCGATCAGGCGTACGCGTTGCAGGCCCTCCTCGCCGGTTTCCTGACGGCGGCCCCTTCGCTCAAAGGCAGGCTGCCGGTCGACGATCCCGCGAGGGTGTTCGCCGCGGCCATCACCGCACTCCTCGGTCCCGAGCGGGCCACGCCGGAGCAGGTGAAGCTGGCGGCGGAAGAGGGGATCCGCTCGCTGGCGGGTGGCCGGTCCGTCGCGCTGGACATCATCTCCGGCTGATCTCGTCTCCACAAAACAATCAGGCGTGCTTGATTTTTCCGTCGCGGGGTGCCAGCCTGGGGGAGACGCGAGGAGGCGGGCATGGCTGACCTTGGCGTGATCCTTGGGGATCTCGCGGCGGAATCGCAGGCCATCGACGACGTGGTGGCGGATCTGCCCGCGTCGGACTGGGCGCGGCGGACCCCGGCCGAAGGCTGGACGATCGCCCATCAGATCGCTCATCTGGCCTGGACGGACAAGAAGGCGCTGATCGCGGCGCGGGGATCCGAGGCCGAGTGGCAGGCCGAGATCGAAGGGCTGCTCGCGACGGGTGAGTCCTACGTCGACGACGGCGCCGCCGAGGGCGCGAAGACGCCGCCCCGCGAGCTGCTGGAGGAGTGGCGCGCCGGCCGCGCGGAACTCGCCGAAGCCCTCGCCGCGGTGCCCGACGGGCAGAAGATCCCTTGGTACGGCCCGCCGATGAGCGCCGCGTCCATGGTGACGGCGCGCCTCATGGAGACCTGGGCACACGGTCAGGACATCTTCGACGCGCTCGGCCTCGCGCGGGAAAACACCGCCCGGCTCTGGCATATCGCCCGTTTCGGCACCCGCACCCGCGACTTCGCCTACAAGCTCAACTCGCTGTCGCCGCCCGCCGGGGAATTCCGCGTCGAGCTGACCGCGCCCGACGGCACCACCTGGGCTTTCGGGCCCGAGGACGCCGCGCAGCGGCTCACCGGCAGCGCGGTCGACTTCTGTCTCGTGATCACCCAGCGCCGTCACCCCGCCGACACCGACCTGGTCGCCACGGGCAAGGACGTCGAGGAATGGCTCGGGATCGCCCAGGCGTTCGCCGGGCCTCCCGGGGCCGGGCGGCGGCCGGGGCAGTTCGCATGACCGCCGCCCCGATCCGCATCGGCAACGCGTCCGGGTTCTACGGCGACCGCTTCTCCGCGGTCCACGAGATGCTCACCGGCGGCCCGCTCGACGTGCTGACCGGCGACTACCTCGCCGAGCTGACCATGCTCATCCTCGGCCGCGACCGGATGAAGGACCCGAACCGCGGGTACGCCAAGACCTTCCTGCGCCAGATGGAACAGAATCTCGCGCTGGCCAAGGAAAAGGGCGTCAAGATCGTCGCGAACGCCGGCGGACTGAACCCCGCGGGGCTCGCGGACGCGCTCCGTGAACTGGCCGCGAAGCTCGGTGTCGACGTCGCGATCGCGCATGTCGAGGGTGACGACCTCATCCAGCGCGCGGAGGAGCTCGGCTTCGGCAAGACCTTGACCGCCAACGCCTATCTCGGCGCGTGGGGGATCGCGGAATGCCTGAACGCGGGCGCCGACATCGTGGTGACCGGCCGCGTCACCGACGCTTCGGTGATCGTCGGCCCGGCCGCCGCGCATTTCGGCTGGGCACGCGACGACTACGACGCGCTGGCGGGCGCGGTCGCGGCCGGGCACGTGATCGAATGCGGGACGCAGGCCACCGGCGGCAACTACGCCTTCTTCACCGAGCACGAGATCGGCGTCCCCGGCTTCCCGATCGCCGAGATCTCCGCCGACGGCTCCAGCGTGATCACCAAACACCCCGGAACCGGTGGCGTGGTGAACACCGGAACCGTTACGGCGCAACTGCTCTACGAGATCACGGGCGCCCGTTACGCCGGGCCGGACGTCACGGCGCGGTTCGACACGCTGACGCTGACCGAGGACGGCCCGGACCGCGTCCGGATCAGCGGCGTCACGGGCGAGCCGCCGCCTCCGACGCTCAAGGTCTGCCTGAACGGGCTCGGCGGCTTCCGCAACGAGACGACGTTCGTCCTCACCGGACTCGACATCGAGGCGAAAGCCGCACTGGCCAAGGAACAACTCGAAGGCGCGCTCAAGGCCCGGCCGCCCGCCGACGTCCAGTGGACCTTGGCCCGCACCGACCGGCCCGATGCCGAAACCGAACAGCAGGCGAGCGCGCTGCTGCACGTCGCGGTGAAGGACCCTGATCCCGAGGTCGCCGGGCGCGCGTTCAGCGGCGCGGCGATCGAGCTCGCGCTGGCGAGCTACCCCGGGTTCCACGTCACCGCGCCGCCCGCGGCCGCCTCGCCCTACGGCGTGTACCGGCCCGCGTTCGTCGACGCGCACGAGGTCCCGCACGTCGCCGTCCTGCCGGACGGAACGCGCCGCGACATCGCGCCGGCCGCCGAAACCCTGCCACTGTCCGAAGTGGACAACGAGCAGCTGCCCGCCCCGTTCACCCAGGCCGGGGTCCGCCGCGTGCCGCTGGGCAAGGTGGTCGGCGCCCGCAGCGGCGACAAGGGCGGCAACGCGAACGTCGGCGTCTGGGCGCGTTCCGACGAGGCGTGGCGCTGGCTCGCGCACCGGCTCACCGTCACCGAGTTCAAACTGCTGCTCCCGGAGACCGCGGATCTCGAGGTCCGGCGGCATCTGCTGCCGAACCTGCGGGCGGTCAACTTCGTCGTCGAAGGCATCCTCGGCGAGGGCGTCGCGTCGCAGGCGCGGTTCGACCCGCAGGCGAAGGCGCTCGGGGAATGGCTGCGCTCCCGCGAGATCGACATCCCGGAGGCCCTCCTGTGACCGATCCCTTCGCCACGCCGGAACGCGCCGAACTGCGCAAGACCGTCCGGCGGTTCGCCGAAACCGAGATCCTGCCGCACCTCGACGACTGGGAGCGCGAGGGCGAGCTGCCCCGCGATCTGCACCGCAAGGCCGGGGAACTCGGGCTGCTCGGCGTCGGCTTCCCCGAGGAGGTCGGCGGCGGGGGCGGCGACTACCTCGACGCCGTCGTCATCGCCGAGGAACTGCACTACGCGGGCGGGTCCGGCGGCCTCTTTGCCTCGCTGTTCACCTGCGGTATCGCGGTCCCGCATATCGCGGCGGCCGGGGATCCGGTGCAGATCGAACGCTGGGTCCGGCCGACGCTGGAAGGCGCCAAGATCGGCTCGCTCGCGGTCACCGAACCCGACGGCGGCTCCGACGTAGCCGGGATCCGCACGACGGCGGTACGCGAGGGCGACGAGTACGTCATCAACGGCGCCAAGACCTTCATCACCTCGGGCTGCCGCGCCGATTTCGTGACCACCGTGGTCCGCACCGGTGAAGCCGGCGCTCACGGGATCTCGCTCATCGTGGTCGAACGCGGCACACCGGGCTTCACCGTCTCCCGCAAGCTGGAGAAGATGGGCTGGCTCTGTTCGGACACCGCCGAGCTGTCCTATGTGGACGTACGGGTGCCCTCGGAGAACCTGATCGGCGCCGAGAACAGCGGGTTCGCGCAGGTCGCCACCCAGTTCGTCACCGAGCGGGTCTCGCTGGCCGTGCAGGGATACGCGCACGCGCAGCGCGCTCTGGACCTGACGCTGGACTGGTGCCGCCTGCGGGAAACCTTCGGCCGCCCGCTGATCTCCCGTCAGCTGGTACAGCACAAACTCACCGAGATGGCCCGCAAGATCGACGTCGCCCGCACCTACACCCGGCAGGTCGCCCAGCGGCACGTCGCGGGCGAAGAGGTCATCGCCGAAGCCTGTTTCGCGAAGAACACCGCCGTCGAGACCGCCGAATGGGTGGTCAACGAGGCCGTGCAGCTGCACGGCGGACTCGGCTACATGCGGGAGTCCGAAGTGGAGCGTCACTACCGTGACGTGCGCATCCTCGGTATCGGCGGCGGGACCAACGAGATCCTCACCGGCTTGGCCGCGAAGCGATTGGGATACACCGCATGAGCACGATCAGGTCCACTGTGGACAGCCGGAGCGAGGAGTTCGCGGCGAATCGCGAGTCCATGCTCGGCAAACTCGCCGAGATCGACGGCGAGCACGCCAAGGCGATCGCGGGCGGCGGCGAGAAGTACGTCGCCCGGCACCGCAAACGTGGAAAGCTGCTGGCCCGCGAGCGGATCGAGCTCCTCCTCGACGAGGACTCGCCGTTCCTGGAGCTGTCGCCGCTGGCGGCCTGGGGTTCGGACTACCAGGTCGGCGCCAGCGTGATCACCGGCATCGGCGTCGTCGAAGGCGTCGAGTGCATGATCTCCGCGAGCGATCCGACGGTCAAAGGCGGGGCGAGCAACCCGTGGACGGCCAAGAAGAGCTACCGCGCCGCGGACATCGCCGCGCAGAACCGGCTGCCGGTGATCAACCTCGTCGAGTCCGGCGGGGCGGATCTGCCGACGCAGAAGGAGATCTTCATCCCCGGTGGCCGGATCTTCCGTGACATCACGCGTTCGTCGGCGGCGAAGGTGCCCACGATCGCGCTGGTGTTCGGCAACTCGACCGCCGGCGGCGCGTATCTGCCCGGCATGTCGGACTACGTCGTGATGGTCAAGGAACGCGCGAAGGTGTTCCTCGGCGGACCTCCGCTGGTCAAGATGGCCACCGGCGAGGAGTCCGACGACGAATCGCTCGGCGGCGCCGAGATGCACGCCCGCACCTCAGGGCTCGCGGACTACCTCGCGGCGGACGAAGAGGACGCGATCCGGCTCGGCCGCAGCATCGTCAAACGGCTCAACTGGACCAAACAGGGCCCGACACCGAAGCCGGACTACGCGGAGCCGTTGTACTCCGCGGAAGACCTGCTCGGCATCGTGCCCACCGACCTCAAGGTGCCGTTCGACCCGCGCGAGGTGATCGCCAGGGTCGCCGACGGTTCGGACTTCGACGAGTTCAAACCCTTGTACGGCAGCAGCCTCGCCACCGGCTGGGCGAGTATCCACGGCTACCCGGTCGGCATCCTCGCCAACGCCCAAGGTGTGCTGTTCGGCGAGGAGTCGCAGAAGGCCGCGCAGTTCATCCAGCTGGCCAACCAGATCGACACACCGCTGGTGTTCCTGCACAACACCACCGGCTACATGGTCGGCAAGGAATACGAGCAGAGCGGCATCATCAAACACGGCGCGATGATGATCAACGCCGTGTCGAACTCGAAGGTGCCGCATCTTTCGGTGCTCATGGGCGCCTCCTACGGTGCCGGGCACTACGGCATGTGCGGCCGCGCCTACGATCCCCGGTTCCTGTTCGCTTGGCCGAGCGCGAAATCCGCGGTCATGGGGCCGCAGCAGCTGGCGGGTGTGCTGTCCATCGTGGCCCGCGCCGCCGCCGCCTCGCGCGGACAGGAGTACAACGAGGAGCACGACGCCGCCATGCGCGCCATGGTGGAAGGCCAGATCGAGGCCGAGTCGATGCCGATGTTCCTCTCCGGGATGCTCTACGACGACGGGATCATCGATCCCCGCGACACCCGCACGGTGCTCGGGCTCAGCCTGTCCGTGATCCACAATGGACCAGTGAAGGGCGCCGAGGGCTTCGGCGTCTTCAGGATGTGAGCGGCATGATCCAGAAACTCTTGGTCGCCAACCGCGGCGAGATCGCCCGTCGCGTGTTCCGCACCTGCCGCGACGCCGGGATCGGCACGGTCGCGGTGTTCTCCGACGCGGATGCCGGCGCGCCGCACACCGCCGAGGCGGACGTCGCCGTCCGGCTGCCGGGCAACGCGCCCGCCGACACGTACCTGCGAGCCGAGTTGCTGATCAAGGCGGCCGTGGAGACCGGCGCGGACGCGATCCACCCCGGCTACGGGTTCCTGTCCGAGAACGCCGCGTTCGCCCGCGCCGTGATCGACGCGGGACTCACCTGGGTCGGCCCGCCGCCGGAAGCCATCGAGAGCATGGGTTCCAAGGTCGAGTCCAAGCGGATGATGGCCGAAGCCGGTGTCCCGATCCTGTCCGAATTGGACCCGGCCGAGGTCACCGAAGCCGACCTTCCCTTGCTGGTCAAGGCTTCCGCCGGAGGTGGCGGACGCGGGATGCGGGTCGTGCGCGCGCTCGGCGAGCTCGCCGAGGCCGTCGAAGGCGCGAGCGCGGAGGCCGCGTCGGCGTTCGGCGACCCGACCGTGTTCTGCGAGCGGTACCTGGAGACCGGCCGTCACATCGAGGTCCAGGTACTCGCCGACACCCACGGCACCGTGTGGGCGGTGGGGGAGCGCGAGTGCTCGATCCAGCGCCGCCACCAGAAGGTCGTCGAAGAGGCGCCGTCGCCGTTCGTCGACGAGGCCATGCGGGAGGCGCTGTTCGACGCCGCGCGCAAGGCCGCGCAGGCGATCGACTACGTCGGCGCCGGGACGGTCGAGTTCCTCGCCGGACCGGACGGGCGGTTCTACTTCCTGGAGATGAACACGCGGCTCCAGGTCGAACATCCGGTCACCGAGGCCACGACGGGGCTCGACCTCGTCTCGCTGCAGTTGCGGATCGCCGAGGGCGAGCACCTCCCGATCGACGAGCCGGAGACGACCGGTCACGCCATCGAGGTCCGGCTCTACGCCGAAGACCCCGCCGCGGGCTGGCAGCCGCAGAGCGGCACCTTGCACCGGTTCGAGCTTCCCGCGGCACAGCGGGAATTCGAGGTCGGCCCGGGTGTCCGGCTCGACTCCGGTTTCGTCAGCGGACAGGCCGTCGGCGTGCACTACGACCCGATGCTCGCCAAGGTCATCGCCTTCGCCCCGGATCGCCGGAGCGCGGCACGGGCACTGGCCGGTGCGTTGGCCGGTGCGGAGATCCACGGTGTGGTGACCAACCGCGACCTGCTGGTGAACGTGTTGCGCCATGAGGCTTTCCTCGCCGGAGAGACCGACACGGCGTTCTTCGACCGGCACGGTCTCGAAACCCTGGCGAAGCCACTGGCCACTGTGGACACTGTACGGATTTCCGCGCTGGCCGCGGCCTTGGCCGGTGCGGCCACGAATCGCGCGGAGGCCCGGGTGCAGGGCAGGCTGCCGAGCGGCTGGCGCAACGTCCGTTCCCAAGGACAGCGCAAACGCTTTCGTCATGGCGACGACGAGATCGAGGTCGTCTACAGCGTCGGCCGGGACGGGCTGCGCGCCGACGGTTTCGAAGGCATCGAACTGGTTTCCGCCGAGAGCGGCGGCGTGGTCCTGGAAGTCTCCGGGGTGCGGCGCAAGTTCGCCGTCGCCCGGTACGGCGACACGGTGTACGTCGACTCGCCGGAGGGCTCGGTCGAGCTGGGCGTGGTGCCGCGGTACACCGATCCCGACGCGGCGCTCGCCGCCGGTTCGCTCGTGGCGCCGATGCCGGGCACGGTCGTCCGGCTCGCGGTCGAGGCGGGCGACACCGTCAAGACCGGCGACCCGTTGCTGTGGCTCGAAGCGATGAAGATGGAACACCGGATCGCGGCGCCCGCCGACGGCGTCGTGACCGATCTCCCGGTGGTGGTCGGACAGCAGGTCGAAGTGGGCACGATCCTCGCGGTGGTAGGAGACGACGAATGAACGCGATGAACTTCACCGAGCCCGAGGAGCGCGTCGCGCTGCGGGCCGCGGTCGCCGAACTCGGCAAGAAATACGGGCACGAGTACTACGCCAAGCAGGCGCGGGCCGGGCTCAAGACCGAGGAACTGTGGGCCGAAGCCGGACGGCTGGGCTACCTCGGCGTGAACCTGCCCGAGGAGTACGGCGGCGGGGGAGCGGGGATCGCGGATCTCGCCGCGGTGCTCGAAGAACTCGCCGCGGCGGGCTCCCCGCTGCTGCTCATGGTCGTCTCGCCGGCGATCTGCGGCACGGTCATCTCGCGTTTCGGCACCGACGAGCAGAAGAAGCGCTGGCTGCCGGGTATCGCCGACGGCAGCAGGCGGATGGTCTTCGCGATCACCGAACCGGACGCCGGGTCGAACTCGCACAAGATCACCACGACCGCGAAACGGGACGGCGGTGATTGGGTCCTGAGTGGACGGAAGGTCTTCATCTCCGGGGTCGACGAGGCGGACGCCGTCCTGGTCGTCGGCCGCACCGAGGACGCCAAGACCGGCAAGCTCAAGCCCGCGTTGTTCATCGTCCCGACCGACGCACCCGGCTTCGAGTACAAGCAGATCGAGATGGACCTGATCGCGCCGGAGAAGCAGTTCGGCCTGTTCCTCGACGACGTCCACCTGCCCGCCGACGCGCTGGTCGGCGAGGAGGACGCGGCGATCGCGCAGCTGTTCGCCGGGCTCAACCCGGAACGCATCATGGGCGCGTCGTTCTCGCTCGGCATCGCGCGCTACGCGCTGGGCAAGGCCGTCGCCTACGCCAACGAGCGCAAGGTGTGGGGCGCGCCGATCGGCACCCACCAGGGGCTCGCGCATCCGCTGGCCGAGATCAAGATCGAGCTGGAACTCGCCAAGCTCATGACGCAGAAGGCGGCGTCGCTCTACGACTCCGGCGACGATTTCGGCGCGGGCGAGTCGGCGAACATGGCGAAGTACGCCGCCGCCGAGGTCGCCATCCGCGCCGTCGACCAGGCCGTGCAGACCCACGGCGGCAACGGTCTCGCCAGCGAATACGGGCTGGGCACGCTGGTCGCGGCCGTCCGGCTGGGCCGGATCGCGCCGGTGAGCCGCGAGATGGTGCTCAACTTCGTCGGCCAGCACAGCCTCGGCCTGCCCCGCTCCTACTGACTCGTGAGTGGCAAGGACGGTTAGAACCGTCCTTGCCACTCACGAGCGTCCTACGGAAGGCGACCCTCCATGCCCACTCTCCACGGCCGCACCATCATCATCTCCGGCGGCAGCCGCGGGATCGGCGAGGCCATCGCGGTCCGCGCCGCCCGCGACGGGGCGAACATCGCCCTGCTGGCCAAGACCGCCGAGCCGCATCCGAAGCTGCCGGGCACGCTCTACACCGCGGCCAAGGCGATCGAGGACGCCGGCGGGCAGGCGCTGCCGATCGTCGGCGACGTCCGGGACGACACGTCGGTCGAGGCCGCGATCGCGCGGACCGCGGAGCAGTTCGGCGGGATCGACATCGTGCTCAACAACGCGAGCGCGATCGACCTGACCCCGACCGAATCCGTCAGCATGAAACGCTACGACCTGATGCAGGACATCAACGCACGCGGGTCGTTCCTGCTGTCGAAACTCGCCATCCCGTATCTGAAACTGGCGGAGAACGCGCATATCCTGACGCTTTCGCCGCCGATCAGCCTCGACGAGAAGTGGTTCCAGGCCGGGCATCTCGCGTACAGCATCGCGAAGTACTCGATGAGCCTGGTGACCGTCGGGCTCGCCGCGGAACTGCGGCAGTACGGCATCGCGGCGAACTCGCTGTGGCCGCGCACGACGATCGACACCGCGGCGATCCGCAACGTCGTCGGCGCGGAACTGGCGGCCAAATCGCGGACACCGGAGATCATGGCGGACGCCGCGCACGCGATCCTCACCAAACCGAGCAGCGAGGCGACCGGGAATTTCTACCTCGACGACGAGGTACTGGCCGCCGAGGGCGTCACCGACTTCTCGAAGTACCGCGTCGGCGGGCGGGAGGAAGACCTGCAGCTCGACTTCTGGGTCGAAGGCCGCACCCCGTGATCCGCGAACCACAGCAGGAGCGCAGCCGCACGACCCGGCGGCGGCTGGTCGAGGCCGCCGTCGAGACGATCGGGGAGCTGGGCTGGAACGGGACCACCGTCGCGGTCATCGCCGAACGCGCCGGGGTCTCGCGCGGCGCCGCCCAGCACCACTTCCCGACCAGGGAGGACCTGGTCGCGGCCGCGGTCGAGCACGTCGGTGAGATCCAGATAGTGGAACTGCGCGCCCGCGCGGCGGAACTGCCGTCGGGCCGGTCGCGGATCGAGCGGGCCGTCGACATGGTGCTCAACCTCTACAGCGGGCCGCTGTTCCGCGCCGCGCTCCATCTGTGGGTCGCGGCTTCGACCGACGAGTCGCTGCGCGCGACCCTGGTGCCGCTGGAGGCGCGGGTGGGGCGGGAAGCGCACCGTGTCACCGTCGAGCTGCTCGGCGTCGACGAGTCCCACCAGGGCGTTCGCGAGCTGGTCCAGGCCACTCTCGATCTTGCCCGCGGCCTGGGCCTGGCGAACCTGCTGACCGACGACACGAAGCGGCGCAAGCAGATCGTCGCGCAGTGGGCGCGGGTCCTGGAACCGGTTTTGACGTCGGCGAAGATCTGACGGAACCGACATGGCACCGACAACGTCTGAGATCTTGTTAACACTGATGGAGCAGCGGCCGATAACACGGTGTGAGTGCTGCTGATTCAGGTGGCTGATCGAGAAAGGTCCAGTCCGGTGTCCGGTTCAGAGGTCGAACTGTCCCATCGCGCGATGGCGATGCTGCGAGCGGTCGCGGCGCGCCGCGCCCAGATGTCGTGCAGCTGCGAGCCGGATCTCTTCATCGACGGGTTCGCCTGCTGCGATCAGATGACCGCACACGCGCTGGCCCACGGCGGCTACATCCGTCCCGCCGAGTCCACCGGACCCTCCGCGGTCACCGGCCGGGTGCCCGCCGAGCTGACCGAGGCAGGCGAAGCCGCGATCGCGGTCACCGCCGCCGCCTGACCTTTCACCGCATCGTCCGTCCGCAGTGGACGACGACCGTTTACAACCACCTCCCGCGTTCCTAGGATCCACCCCGGGATGAGGCCGTCGCCGCGCGACGGACCGGGTTGGGAGGTGCCGATGGCACGCACGGCTCGCCGCGATACCGGTGAGGACGCCCTGAGCACCTTGATGCGGGAAGCCGGCGCGGCACCCCGCCGCCGGGGACCGCGCGGGCCGAAGCACCGGGCTCCGGAAACGACGCCGGGCTCCAGCCGGATCCGGCGGATTTCGGCGCTTTCGGCCGGCGGCGTGCTCGCCGGCGGACTGCTGGCCGTCCTGCTCGTTCCGGCCGACCCGGCCGAGGTCGTCCCGGGCGCACCGCTCCCGCCACCGTCGCTGACCATCGCCCCGCAGGCGATCGACGTCCCGGTCTCCTCGCCCGTCCCGTCGGGACCCTCGGGTGGCAGCGTCGCGCCACCACCGCCGATGACCGCGTCATTGCACGGGTCGGAGACACCGTCCCCGACACCCACCCCGGAACCCGGAGAACGCCCGGCGCCGCGCACCGGCTACCACGACTTCGACCAGTACTACGACTGGTATTACGGCGGTGGTCATCAAGGCGGTCGCTGGCCACAATGGGGCCGGTAGCGCCGATCGGGTGATCGACGGCGTCGCTCACCGTCGACGAAGAATCACGATTCGACCCCGGTTTCGGCCGTTCGTGTCTGCTGTCATTTTTCCGGTGTCCCGCCTTCGGCCGGATATCTACGATGGTTCGCACTCTCCATTCCTCCCGGAGCACGGCTAGGGGCTGAACAGGAAAATGAGTGTGGACCGACATTCTCCCGCGGTGCAGTTCGCGCGGAGAATGCTGATCAACCGCGAGACGGGGAATCCGTCCCGCCCGCAGCCGGTGACGCTGCTGCTCGGACCGGTCGGTTCGGGGAAGACCACGGCACTGGAAGCGATCCGCCGCGACCTGGGCTGGGGCGTCGTGCACGCCGGATTCGATTTCGGGCAAGGCGGCAGGGCGGGCACGATCGACGTGCTCACGAAACTGGCCTACTCGTTGTCGGGAAAATGGCGAAACCGGCCGAAACCGCAGTTCATTCGTTTCACGATTGCGCTGATCGCAGTGCAGGCGGAGCTTTCCGGGCGAAATCGCGATGAGGACCTGGGGCAACTGAAGGCACTGCTCGGCAGCCTGGACCGGATCATCTGGACACCGGCGATGGACAGCACGCTCGCCACGCTGACCGAGACGGCGAAGGCGACCGGTCTCGTCGAGCCCCCGTACGCGGATCTGTTCCGCCAGACCTTCCCGCAGCTGGTCCGGAACATCCGGCCGAGGCTCGGGAAGGCGCTGCGGTCGCTGGCGGATTTCCCCCACGCCGAAGGGAGATCCCCGTTCGACGCGTTGCTCGAACTCAACCGCCTCGCGCACGGCAGCGCCCGTGACGCCAAGGCGGTCACCGAGTGGCTGATGGCGGCGTTCCTCGGCGATGTCCGGGAGAACCATCCGAGGATGGCGAGGCCGGAGGAGAAGAGCCCCTGTACCTGCGACATCTCGCAGCAGCGCAAGCACTGGCACAACTGGGTGGTGGTGCTCGACGACGTCGACCATCCCGGCGGGACCGAGTTCCTCGCCGATCTGATCGCCGCCAGGGAACGGCATGCCGTCCAGCATCCGAACGACCGCGAGGCGCACGACGCACTGCTGGTCATCGCCACCAGCGGGCGCTGGCACGACGACTGGGGCACCGCCTGGCTGGCGCCGTGGAAACCCGCGTCCGGCGCCCCGCCCGCCGTCCGGCCGATGGTGGACTGCGAGGAGGCCTCCTACGACGACTGGGCGAACCCGGCCAACGGCGCACTCGACTCGGCCTACTACCCGGTCCGGATCTCGCCCCAGTCGATCGGCCGGATCGCGCGGATCCTCGATTCGGGCGCGCGGACGCCGAAGGTCACGCTCGCGCACCGCGCGACCGGCGGGCTGCCGTCGGCGGTCGAGCAGCTCACCGGGCGGCTGCGGGCGAGCGACGCGCGCGAGGGCGATCGCGACCTGCTCACCACCGATCCTGGTGGTGAGCAGGATCCCTGCTATCGCAGGCTGACCGAGCTCGCCTTGACCGAACACCTCGACGACGTCCACGTCGACGACTTCGTGACCGCCGCCCCGTTCGCGACCGCGCCCTGGCTGATCCCGGACGCCGCGCAGAGCCGGATCGACCAGCCGCATGTCGGGCGAATCCTGACCGAACTGCGCACCTCGTTGTGGGTGACGGCGAAGAACTCGCCCGGTTCGACGACCGACCAAGCGGCACTGCATCCGTGGATCGCCGCGAACCTGGTGTCCGCGCTGGCCCGGCGCGGCGACGGGGACGGGCCGACCTACACCGACCAGTTCAAGGCTCTGCGCGACGATCCGGACACCGCGCAGGATCCGGTGCGCCTGGCGTACTGCAATCTCGCGCTCGGCGACATCGGCGAAGTGGTCACGTTCTTCGAGCGCGAGTTCAACCGGATCCCGCACGCGGAATGGATCGCGAAACTCGAGCTGGTGCTGAACGCGCCGGACGATCTGCCGCCAGAGCGGGATCACGCGGAACTGTACGAAGAACTCGTCAACCTCGACAACGCCCAATGCCCGGCCGGCCGGTCCGAGATCCGGAACAACGTCGCCCGGCTCATCGCGGCGGGCTGGCTGACCGCCAACCCGTTCGCGGTCCGCGGGCAGGCTCAGCACCAGGTGATCGCGAACGCCTTCGCCGCACTGGCCACCACTTCGCACCAGCCCGACGTCGGCGCGCTCGTGTCGGCCAAGGAAGCCGCCCGCCGCGGCGAATTCCCCTGACCCGGAACGGAACTCCGTCATGTCCTGGCTCGATTCGTTGAGAAAACGTATGTCCGAGGCCCGTGAACGCGCGGCGACGGGACCTCCGGTGCGGCCCCGCGGCTGGGCGCGCCGTCATCGGGTGCTGCTGATCGCGGTCGTGGTCCTGCTGCTGAGCGCCGTGCTGGTGTCGTTCCGGCCGTGGGAGTCCTGCGGTGCCGGCCTGCGTGCGGTGGACGCGGACGAGGATTCGATCGGCTCGTCGTACGTCTGCGTCGGGCTGAACCTCGACTCGGGCCCGATGCGGGAGGACGATCCGCTCGACCCGCTGGAGAAGCTCATCAAGGGCCGCAACGAGATGGCGGGCGACAACTTCAAGACGATCGTGGTGCTGGAGAACCTCGCGCCCGATCCGAAGGTCGACAGCCAGCCGTTCCCGTTCGTCCGGCGGGAGATCCAGGGCGCGATCACCGCCGCGTGGCCGAAGAACGGGCCGCCGGGGATCAAGCTCCTGCTGGCCAACTACGGGAGCAACGCCGAACATTGGCGTGTCGTCGCCGACGAGATCGTCGCCGCGGCCGCGGCCCAGCGCATCGTGGCGGTCACCGACATCGGCATCAGCACGGAGAGCAGCCGGGCGCTGGTGGCCGAACTGTCCCGGCACGGGATCGCCACGATCGGCGCGACCGTCACCGCGGACAACATGAACACCGACCCGAAGGGCGTACGGATCGACAACTTCTTCCGCGTCGGCCCGACCAACACGGACGAGGCCCGGGCCGCGGCCGGATACATCGCGGCGCACGGTTTCAAGCGCGTGATGATGATCCAGGGAGTCAGCAAAGAGGACACTTACGCGACCACGCTCGCCGAAGCCTTCCAGAGCTCCTCGAAGGTCCCGGTCATCTTCACGAAGACCTACGACGTCAAACCGCTCACCGACACCTCGCGCGAGGCGTATCTGCGAGGGCTGTTCAGCAGATGGCACAACGACATCTGCGGCGCGAGACCCGATCTGATCTACTTCGCGGGCCGCGGGCTGGACCTCGGTGCCCTCGTGGCGGCGCTGGCGGGCGACGGCGCCTGCGAGGGGCTCGACACGGTGACCGTGATGACCGGGGACGACGCGAGCACGCTCGCCGGGAAACCCTTGCAGCTGAACAAGGACATCAGTGTCCGGCTCCGCTACACGGCCCTCGCGTATCCCGACCAGTGGGATATGTTCACCGCCGATCCGGCACATCCGACGTACAAGAAGAACTACGACAACTTCGTCGCCGAATTCACCGGTACCCACGGTTTTCCGAAGGCGGAATTGTGGGACGGCGCGGCGATGATCGAACACGACGCCGTCGCGGCCGCCGTCGAAGCCGCGGTGCAGAACGTGTCGTCGGATCCGGTCTCGGTGCCGGATGTGCTGCGCAGCATCGACTGCAACTCACCGGTGCCCGGCGCGACGGGGTTCGTCGCGTTCGATCAGGCGACGGGGAATCAGCTCGACAAGGCGTTGCCGATCCTGTCGATCGATCCGGACGGTTCGGTGCATCCGGTCGACCTGGTGTGGTCGAGGGGGCGGCCGCTGAACACGAATCCGGACTGCGGGCGGTAGGCGGCCGGAGCGGGGTGGAAGCGTGTTGCGAAAGCCACTTTCCCAACCTTCAATGT
>NZ_JBHXIB010000065.1:0-12301 GCF_042723975.1 Amycolatopsis sp. NPDC058340
TTTTTTTTACCCCCCCCTGGTTGGGGGGGGGGGGGGGGGGGGGCGGCGCTTGCCCACCCCAACTTCCCCACCGTTGAAGGTTGCGAAAGTGGCTTTCGCAACGTCGAGGGCACAGCCAACTGGACCCATCGAACGCCGCCGCTCTGGTGCTGGGCCGGTGCCAGCCGGGTTGCGAAAGTCAAAGCACAGACTCGTGTCTCGAAGGAGGTCTCCGGTGGACGTCACCCAGCTGCGAGCGCAGGCTCGACGGCATCTCGGCCCGCACTTCACCCGCAAGGACACCTGGGCCTCGGATTTCCCGGTGTTCGTACGCGGCGAGGGAAGCTACCTGATCGACACCGAAGGACGCCGTCATCTCGACGGGCTCGCCGGGCTCTTCTGCGTCAACATGGGCCACGGACGGGCCGACATCGCCAAGGCCGCCGCCGACCAGGTCGGCACCCTGGCCTACGCCAGCAACTGGGGTTCGGCGCACACGCCCGCGATCGAAGCCGCCACGCTGCTGGCCGAACTGGCGCCGGGCGACCTCGGGACGACGTTCTTCGTCAACTCCGGCTCGGAGGCGGTCGAAACCGCGCTCAAATTCGCCCGGCAGTATCACCGCAGCCAGGGGCAGCCCGAGCGGACGAAGATCATCAGCCGCGACATGGCCTATCACGGCACCACCATCGGCGCCCTCTCGGTGACCGGGCTCGCGAAGATCAAGGAACCCTTCGGCCCGCTCATGCCCGGCGTCCGGCACGTGCCGAACACGTTGGGACTGCTGGGAGACTGCGGGCCGGCGGCCGAATTGGACTGTGTCGCGGCGATCGAGCGGGTCATCCTCGAAGAAGGGCCGGAGACCATCGCGGCGCTGTTCGCCGAGCCGGTGCAGAACGGCCGCGGCGCGCTAGTGCCGCCGAAGGGATACTGGCCCGCTTTGCGCGCCCTGTGCGACAAGTACGGCATCCTCCTCGTTTCGGACGAGGTCATCTGCTCGTTCGGCAGGCTCGGGCACTGGTTCGGGCACGGGCTCACCGGCGTCGTACCGGATCTGATCACCTTCGCCAAGGGGTCGACGTCGGGGTACGCGCCGCTCGGCGGGGTGATCGTGCGCGAGAAGCTGGTCACCGAGCTGTACGACTCCCCGAAGGGCGGCGTCTTCACCCACGGCGCCACCTGGGGCGGGCATCCCGTCGCCACCGCCGTCGCGGTCGCGAACCTCACCGCGATGCGGGACGAGAACGTGCTCGGCAACGTCCTCACCGAGGGGCCGGAATTGTTCGCCGCGTTGAACTCCCTCAAATCCGCGCACCGCTGCGTCAAGGACGTCCGCGGCACCGGATTCTTCTACGCGATCGAGCTGATGGCCGACCGTGACAGTGGCCGGGAGCTGACCGAGGCCGAATCGCTGAAGGTGCTTCGCGAGGTGCTCCCGGAGGCGTTCCGGCGTACGGGCGTCATCCTCCGCGGCGACGATCGCGGCGCGACGATGCTGATGATCTCCCCGCCGCTGATCGCCGATCGCGAGGTGCTCACCGAACTGCTCCACGGCGTCGACGCGATGCTCAACGACGTCGAGAAGGCCGTCCAGCCCTGAACCAGCCCTTTTTCACCCGGTGGGGGTCGCCGTCTTCCGGCGGCCCCCGCTTCGTACGTGGAGGTACTTCGATGAGCCTGACCACCGAGGTCACGCCGGACGCGACGCTCGACAGATGGCGGAAGGCACTGCGCGGCCGGAGTCTCCGCGTCGCCCTGCCGGACGGCGACGACGACCGCGCCGTCCGAGCCGCGCTGGCGCTCCGGGACGAAGGGGTCGTGCGGCCGTTGCTCTTCGGCGACGGGGCGCGCCTGCGCGCGGCAGGGGCCACGGACGACCTGATCGTGGACGTCGCGGACGCACTCGCCGACGACCGGACCGAGGCCGCCCTGACGGCGGGATTCGCGCGGCACCCGGAAAAGCTCGCCGCCGCCCGGCGCGATCCGGTGTTCGTGGCGGCCGCCGCCTTGCGAGCGGGAAACGTGGACGCCTGCGTCGCCGGGGCGACCCGGCCGACCGCCGACGTCCTGCGCGCCGGGCTGCGGGTCGTGGGTCTCGCCCAGGGGGTGTCCACCCTGAGCAGTTGCTTCCTGTTGCTGCTCCCGGACGGGCGACGGCTGACCTTCTCGGACTGCGCGGTGGTGCCCGAGCCGGGCGCGGCGCAGCTGGCGGACATCGCCCTCGCCGCCGCGGCGACCCACTGCGGCCTGACCGGTGAGGACCCCGTCGTCGCGATGCTGTCGTTCAGCACGCAGGGGAGCGCCGACCATCAGCGGGTCGAGGTCGTCCGCGAGGCGACTTCGCTGGTACGGCGGCGGGAACCCGGTCTTCCGGTGGACGGTGAGCTGCAGTTCGACGCCGCGCTGGTGGCGTCGATCGCGGCGGCCAAGGCGCCCGGTTCCGCGGTCGCCGGCCGCGCGAACGTCCTCGTGTTCCCGAATCTGGACGCGGGCAACATCGGCTACAAGATCGCCGAACGGCTCGGGGGAGCCGTCGCGCTCGGCCCGATCCTCCAGGGCCTCGCGGCGCCGCTCAACGACCTCTCCCGCGGCTGCTCGGCGTCCGACATCGAGACACTCGCGCTGCTGACCGCCGTCCAAGCCCTGGACGTTCCGTGAAGGCCTCCTTGAGGGACCCAGAGTCCCTCAAGGAGGCCTTCACGGAACGCGAGCTAGCCGAGCAGCGCGAGGGTGACATAGGCGATGGTGCCGACGAGCAGCGTGGAGAGCAGCCCGAGCAGCAGCGCCCGGCCACCGGTGCGGACCAGGGTGCCGATCCGGACCGCGCAGCCCAGCCCGAAGAGCGCTCCCGCCAGCAGCAGCGTGCAGACCACTTTGGCGACGTCGAGCGCCACACCGGGCAGGATCCCGGTGCTCCGCACCACCACCATCGCCAGGAAACCGAGGACGAACAGCGGGACCAGCGGGGCGCGTTTCCCGGCGGCGGACGGACGGCGCCGTCGTTCGTGCACGCTCACCGCGGCGACCATCGGGGCCAGCAGGACGACCCGGCTCAGCTTCACCACCACGGCGACCGCGACGGCGGCGGTCCCGGCCGGGGTGGCGGCCGCGACGACCTGGGCGACCTCGTGCACACCCAATCCGGCCCAGCCCCCGATCCGCAGGGCGTCCATCCCCAGCCAGCCGCCGATGAGCGGGACCGCCGCGATCGCCAGGCCGCCGTAGAAGGTCACCAGTGCGACCGCGGTCGCGACGTCGGAGTCCTCACGCTCGACGACTCCTTCCATCGCCGCGATCGCCGACGCGCCACAGATCGAGAAACCGGTCGCGACCAGCATCGCGAGCCCGCGCGGAACACCGATCAGCCTGCCGAGCCCGATCGTGCCGAGGAACGTGAGGCCGACCGTCAGCACCACCGCGAGCAGCGTGCCGGGGCCGAGGGAAAGCACCGAAGGGAGCGCGAGTTGCAGACCGAGAAGGACGACACCGGCACGCAGGAGCTTCTTCGTCACCTTCGCGATCGCTTGCCGGGTGCCGTCCGAGAGGACCGGCAGCGAGCCGGCGAGCACCCCGAGCACGACCGCGAGGGTGAGCGCGCTCAGCACGGGAACGGCGGTGCTCAGCACGTACGCGACAACCACACCGAGGGCGGTGACGGCCAGACCGGTGAGGTGCGGCTTCGTTCGCCGCGCAGACATGGTGCTCATACCGACGAGCGTCGTCCGGAAAGGACAGCGACGGTAGCCGGGAGAACGACGGGTAGGTCATGCACTTTGGCTATGACCGCCCCGGAGCTGGACTCCTTGCGCCTGCTGGTCCTCGTCGGCGAACTGGGCAGTATCGGTCAGGCCGCCGCCACCCTCGGGATGACGCGGCCGTCGGCGGGCAAGCGACTGTCCTTTGTGGAACGGAGGCTGGGCCTGGTGCTGGTGGACCGGACGCGTCGCGGTTCCGCGCTCACCCCGGACGGGCGGGTGATCGCGGGCTGGGCGCGGCGCGTGCTCGCCGAACTCGACGGACTGCTCGACGGCGCCCAAGCCCTGCGGAGAAAGCACGAGACCGGGCTCCGGATCGCGGCGAGCATGACCCTGGCCGAGCACCTGGTCCCGCGCTGGATCGGCGACCTCAACCGCGCGCACCCCGGCCTCCGCCTCGGCCTCGAGGTCACGAACTCGGATCGGGTCGCCGAACTGGCCCGCGAGGGCAAGGTCGACATCGGCTTCGTCGAATCGCCCGGCCCCTTCGCCGGACTCACGTCGCGAAAGGTCGCCGTGGACCGCCTCGTGGTCGTGGTCGCCCGCTCCCATCCGTGGGCGCGCGAACGCCGTCCGCTGACCCCGGCGGAGCTCGCGGCCACGCCGCTCGTGGTGCGGGAACCCGGCTCCGGAACCAGGGAGACCGTCGGCGCCGCGTTGCGCGAGGCAGGTGTGGGGCCGGTGAAACCGTTGCTGGAACTGGGTTCCGCTTCGGCCGTCCGCAATGCCGTGATCGCCGGTGCGGGGCCGGCGGTGATCAGCGCCTTGGACGTCGCGGACCACGAGCTCGTGCCCGTCGCGGTGGAGGGTGTCGGCTTCGGACGGGTGTTGCGCGCGGTCTGGCCGGAGGGAAGGCGGCTCACCGGTCCGGCGGCGGAACTGCTGGCCTTGGCCGTGCGCCCTTCGTCCCGAGGGTGATCTGGACCCCTTTCCCACATCGTAACTGGCTCTCGCCCCTGGCCCGACTTGTTCCTACGGTGACCGGAACCACAATGGAGCTCCCAGCGCCACCGCTCCGGCGGTGCGTGCGAGAAGGAGGAGACGTGACTTCAACGTCCGGTCCGGCACAGAGCAACGGCCTGAAGCCAGGGCTCAAACAGCGACATATGAACCTGATCGCCCTCGGCGGAGTCATCGGAGCCGGGCTGTTCGTCGGCAGTGGCGTGGTCATCCAATCGGCTGGCCCGGCGGCGGTGGTCTCGTTCCTCATCGCCGGTCTGATCACCGTGCTCATCATGCGCATGCTCGCGGAGATGACGATCGCCAAGCCCGCGCTCGGATCGTTCTACGTCTACGCCAGGGAAGCGCTCGGCAACCGCGCGGGCTTCGCGGTCGGCTGGATGTACTGGTACTTCTTCGTCATCGTCGTGGCGGTCGAAGCCGTCGCGGGCGGCCGGATCCTGCAGCTGTGGGTACCCGACGTGCCACTCTGGGTGCTCAGTCTCGGCCTGCTCCTGATCCTCACCGGTACCAATATGGTCTCGGCGCGGTCCTATGGCGAGTTCGAGTACTGGTTCTCTTCGATCAAGGTCGTCGCGATCGTCGTGTTCCTGGTCGTCGGCGCCCTCTACCTGTTCGGTTTCTGGCCGGGTGCCAACGGCGGCCTGACGAATCTGGTGTCCCACGGCGGGTTCGCGCCACTCGGGATCGGGGCGGTGCTTGCGGCGGTGGTGCCGTGCATCGGTTTCTACACCGGCGCGGAGATCGTCACCATCGCCGCCGCCGAATCCGCGGAGCCGAAGAAGGCAATCGCGAAGGCCATGCGCTCGATCATCTTCCGCGTGGTGCTGTTCTACGTCGGTTCCGTGTTCCTCGTGGTCGCGATCAAGTCCTGGGACGATCCGGCGACCGCGGTCAGCCCGTACGCGGCGGTGCTGGAGGTGCTCGGCATCCCGGCCGTGGCGACGATCATGAACGCGATCGTGCTGACCGCGGTGCTCTCGTGCCTCAACTCGGCCCTGTACACCTCGTCGCGGATGTTGTTCGCGCTCACCAGCAACGGCGACGCGCCGAAGGCGTTCACCCGGCTTTCCGGCAGCGGTGTGCCGAGGCGCGCGATCCTGGCCGGGACGGTCATCGGATACGTCTCCGTGATCGCCGCCTACACCTCGCCGGACCTGATCTTCCAGTTCCTGGTCAACTCCTACGGCGCCGTCGCGCTGTTCGTGTACCTCGCGATCGCGCTCGCGCAGGTGCGGCTCCGCCGCCGGCTGGAGCGGGAGGACCCGGACAAGCTCACGCTCAAGATGTGGCTCTTCCCGTGGCTGAGCTACGCGACCATCGCGCTGATGGGTGCCGTGATCCTGGCGATGGCGCTGCTGCCGTCGACCCGCTCGCAGTTCTGGCTCAGCGCCGTGACACTCGCGCTGATCCTCATCGGGTTCGAGATCCGCAGGCGGCGCGGCAAGCCCGCGGCGACCGTTCCGGCCGCGCCGGTCGATCCCGTTCCGGACGAACCCGAGCGTGCCCCGGCGACCGTCCGGGAATGACCGGCGGGCCGAAAGCGTCCTTCACCGCATCCGACGCGGTGAAGGACGCTTTCGGCTCACGGTGATTTCCCTTGCCACGCTTGAGAGTTTCTCGGGATTGCGGACGTGGTAGGCGCCGGTGACGCAGCCGTTCTCGACCCGCACCGCCAGCACGCCGTCGATCTCTCCGCCGACCCGGATGAGCAGACCGGGCCCGCCGTTCACCTCGACCGGTTCGACGGTCCTCTCCGCCTCGCGTTTCCACCAACCGACGGCCAGCAGGCGGGCGACCTTGTCCGCGCCCACGATCGGCCGCAGGAGCGCGTGCTTGACCCCGCCACCGTCGCTGAGGGCGACGACGTCCGGCGCGAGGATGTCGAGCAGGCCCTGCAGATCGCCGGTTTCCACCGCTTTTTGGAACGCCTCGAGCGCGGCCCGGTGTTCGGCCGGGGATCCGGTGCCGCGTGGTCTGCGCGCGGCGACGTGGGCCCGCGCCCGATGAGCGATCTGGCGTACGGCGGCGGGAGTCTTGTCGACGGCCTGGGCGATTTCGTCGTAGTCGACGGCGAAAACCTCCCGTAGCACGAAGACCGCCCGTTCGGTCGGCGCGAGTGTCTCCAGTACGAGCAGCATCGCCATCGAAACGTTCGCGGCCAGTTCGACGTCCTCGGCCACGTCCGGTGTGGTCAGCAGCGGTTCCGGCAGCCACGGGCCGACGTAGGACTCCTTGCGGCGGCCGAGTGTCCGCAGCCGTTTGAGCGCCTGCCGCGTGGTGATCCGGACCAGGAACGCGCGCGGATCCAGCACCGTGTCGAACGCGACGCCCGACCAGCGCAGCCAGGTCTCCTGCAAGACGTCCTCGGCGTCGGTGGCCGAGCCGAGCATCTCGTAGGCGACGGTGAACAGCAGATTGCGATGGGCCACGAAGGTTTCGGTCGCCGGGTCCAGCGTGCTCTCGTGTCGTTCGGTCATCACTGTTCCCCCTGTTCGTGTTGTCCCTACGACCCCGGCCGCCGCCGGTTTGTGACACCCGGGAGTGGTGGCCTGCGCCACACCGCGGTCTTGTCACACCGGGCCGGTCGCCGGGATCTCTTGCTCGTCACCAAACGACATCACGAGTGAGGAAGTCCGATCATGTCCACCACAAAGGGCCCGCGGTCGCGGATGCCCAACCCGCTCCCGTTCGTCCCCGAGCTGGCGGAAGTCGGCGCCGGCCTGCACCAGGTCATCAAGAACGGCACCATTCCCGCCACCACCGTCAGCCTGGTGCAACTGCGTGCCGGGCAGCTGCTCGGCAGCACGTATTTCGTCGTCCGTGAGACGCGCGTGCTGCGAGAGCTCGGGGAATCCGAGGAGCGGATCACCTCCGTGGTCACCTGGCGCGACGCCACCTGTTTCACCGATGCCGAACGGGTCGCGCTGGAGCTGGTGGAAGCCGTCTTCACCGCCAACCCGTCGGGGGAGCGCGTTCCCGACGAGCTGTACGCCAGGGCGTCCGCCAGCTACGACGACAAGGCGCTCTGGACGCTCGTCATGGCCATCGCCCACATCGGGTTCTTCGCCCCGGCCGCGCTCATCGCGAAGCCGATCCCGGGGATGCCACCCGGCCGGAACTACACGGACTGACCCCTTCTGCATTCACGAAAGGCTTGAACCATGAGCAAGTTCGCAGTGGCGGGAGCGACGGGGCGGCTGGGACGGCACGTCGTCGACGTCCTCACCGAACGCGCGCACGAGGTCGTCCCGATGTCCCGGGCCACCGGCGTCGACATCGTCACCGGTGAGGGGCTCGCCGAGGCGCTCTCCGGGGTGGACGTCATCATCGACGTCGCTTCGTGGCACGCTTCCGACCAGGAGGCGGCGGCGGAGTTCTTCCGTACCTCGGCCCGCAATCTGCATGAGGAGGGCAAGCGGGCCGGAGTCTCCCTGATCGCCGCGGCGTCCATCATCGGCGTCGACAACGCCACCACCGGTTTCCTCGCGGCCAAGAAGGAACACGAGGAGTTCCTCCTGGCCGGGCCGCTCCCGGTCCGCCTTCTGCGGGCGGCCCAGTTCCACGAGTTCGTGCTTCAGCTGCTGGAGTGGCGGCGGGACGGCGTCGCCTATGTGCCGGCGATGCCCACTCAGCTCGTGGCCTGCCGCGCCGTTGCCGAGGAACTGGCCGATCTGGCGGCCGCTCCGGCCGCACCCGGAACCCCGATTCCCGAGATCGCCGGGCCACGCGAGGAGATCATGGCGGAGGCGGCCCGGCTCGCCGGCGCCGCCCGGGGGATCGAGGTCGTCGGAGTCGACGGCGCGGACGTGCCCGACGGCGAGATCGCCGCCAAGGGCGGGTTCCTGCCCGGCCCGCACGCCAAGCTGGCCGGGCCCACCTTCCAGGAGTGGCTCGAAACCCGATCCTGACCGGATCCGGCCGGATGCCACCGCAGGCATCCGGCCGGGCTCTCGCGTTCCGGCTACTGCGAGCGGAGCACCCAGACGTCGTTGGCGTTCACCGCGACGAGGTCCGCGTCGCCATCCCCGTCGACGTCTGCCGTGAGCGTCTCCTTCGTGCCGAAGAAGGGGCCCGCGTACCACGATTCCGGCGGGGAATAGCTCGTCCCGGTGGAGCGCATCACCTGCACGTCCGTGTCGTTGACCGCGATGAGGTCGGCGTCGCCATCGGCGTCGATATCCGCAGTGAGGGTCTTTTTGCCGCCGTGGAAAGGAGTCGCCGACCACGACACCGGGGTGTCGAACCAGCGGTTCGCGGTGCCTGCCACGACTCTGGTGCCGCCGGCGTCGACGAGGATGAGGTCGGCCTTGCCGTCACCCGTCGCGTCGGCCGCCAGCGTCGCCTTCCCGCCGCGGATGGGCGGTGCCCAGGCCGTCAAGGGCAGGGTCTTGGTGCCGTCCGACCGCGCCGCCAGGGTGACCTGGCTGAACAGGCCGATCACGTCGGTGTCGCCGTCGCCGTCCAGATCCGCGGCCAGATTCCCGTAGTCACCGGCGATGTAGTTGTTCAGCCACTGCGTGGGCGTCCCGAAACGGTCCACGCCATACCAGTCGGTGGTCGACTTCGCGACGAAGATGCCTTGCGGTGTCGAGGGCGTGGGCAGCCGGACGGCGATGGCGTCGGCGCGACCGTCGTTGTCCATGTCGCCGACGAAGTTGGCGTTGCCGTTGAAGCCGCTGCTCAGGAAGTCGCCTGCGCCCCAGTTCTGCTGCGGCTGGAAGGCCGAACCGTTCGACCGCATCACGTAGCACCCGTACAGATAGGTGTTGTAGCTGACCAGATCGTCCTTGCCGTCGCCATCGACGTCCCCCGCCATGACCGCGACCTGCGCCGTGAACGGTCCGGCCGACCACTGTTCCGGTACGCCCGAGGCCGCCGCCGGCGGGGCGAGGGTCAGGGTGAGCAGACCGGCAACACCGGCCATCACCAAAGCACGCATCACGTCCCCTTCGTGTCGGCTTGCAGTACTCAAGTCGTGACGAACCGTGAAACGTTACTTGACCTCCAGCCAACTCGAGGTGTCATGGTGCTTTCATGACAGTGCAGCTGAATCACACCATCATCAACGCCACCGACCGGGCCGCGACGGCGGCTTTCCTCGTCTCGATCCTCGGACTGCCCGAGCCCGCCGAATTCGGCCCGTTCCTGGTGGTCCAGACCGGCAACGGGGTCTCGCTCGATGTCATGCACAGCACCGAGGAGTTCTCCAAACAGCACTACGCGTTCCTGGTCGAGGAGGACGAGTTCGACACGATCTTCGGGCGGATCCGCGAAGGAGGTTTGCCGTATTGGGCGGGGCCGGGGCATAGCGGCGCGGGGGAGATCAACACCAATGACGGCGGCCGGGGTGTCTACTTCGACGACCCGGACGGTCACGTGCTGGAGATCCTCACCCGGCCCTACGGATCCGGCACCTCCTAGGGCTGCCCGGAATTCAGGTCCGCACCACGGGTTTCGCGGCTGAGGAGCAGGGCGACGACGGTGACGGCGATCGTGGCCACGAGGTACAGCACGACCGCCGTGGGGCCCTGCTTTTCGGCGAGCCACACCGCGATGAGCGGCGCCGGCGCACCGGCGATGATCGAAGACCCTTGGAACACCAGGGAAGCACCGGCGAACCGGCGTCGGGTCGGGAAGAGTTCGGCGATCCAAGCCGCTTCCGGCCCGGCGAGGAGCCCGTGCAGCGCGGCGCCGACACCGACGCCGAGGTAGAGCAGGGGCAGGTTGTCGGCCTGGACGATCGCGAAGAAGACCGGCGCCCAGACCGCGAGGCCGAGGGCGGGGACCAGCATGGCGATCCGCCGCCCGACGCGGTCGGACCAATGGCCGCCGGCGAGCATTCCCGCGAACTGCAGCAGCGACCCGATGGCGACGGCGAGGAGCACGTCGGATTTGTCGTAGCCGAAAGTCTTGGTGGCATAAGCGACCACGAAGACGGTGTAGACGTAGAAGGCCACGTTCTCACCCAGCCGCACGCCGAGACCGCGCAGGACGGGGCCGGGGTGGGCGAGCGTTTCGAGGATGCTCGACCGTTCGCGGACGGTTTCCGCGGAGGCCCGTGCCTGTGCTTCCTGGAACACCGGCGATTCGTCGATGCGCCGCCGGATCCAGAAGCCGATGACCAGCAGCGGGATCGCGAACAGGAATCCGACCCGCCAGCCCCACTGGTCGAAGGCGCTTTCGGGGAGTACCAAGGCGATCCCGCCGACCACGGCGGTGGCCAGCACCGTGCCCAGCGGCGCTCCAGCCTGCGGCCACGCCGACCAGAAACCGCGCCGTTTCGGGCTCCCGTACTCGCTGACCATCAGCACCGCCGCGCCGAATTCGCCGCCGAGGGCGAATCCCTGGATCAGCCTCAGCACGACGAGCGAGATCGTCGCCCCGATCCCGACCTGCGAATACGTGGGGAGCAGCCCGATCGCGGAGGTCGACAACCCGAGTAGCAGGAAAGTGGTCACCAGCATCGGTTTGCGTCCGAGGCGGTCGCCGAGATGCCCGAAGACGATGCCGCCGATCGGGCGGGCGACGAAGCCGAGCCCCTGCGTCGCCAGCGCGAGCAGCAACTGGGCGAATCCGTTGCCGCCGGGGAAGAACAGCGGTCCGAGCACGGTGGCCGCGAGGATTCCGTAGAGCGCGAAGTCGTACCACTCGAGAACGGCGCCCGCGGTACTGCCCGCCAGTACCCGCCGGAACGCCGACCGGCTGACACCGCTGGACCTCGAATCGGCCGTTTCGGGCGAGGCGGGCAGGTTCGTCACTTTCGCTCCTCGTCGAGTCGGCCGTTCGGCAAAGTGTCCGATAATCGGACGGGCCATGACGCTATTCGAACACGTAGGAACATAGACCGCGCCGGCCGGATCGCGCAATCGCCGATGTCGAGGCGGCCCGGACGGCTCCGACTCTTCGGTGACAGCGCCCGGACAGTGGCGCCACGGAGACGAAGGAGGCCTTGCGATGAGCAAGGTGGTGCTGGACGTGTCGATGTCGCTGGACGGTTTCACCGCCGGGCCGAACGTGCGCCCCGGCGAACCGATGGGCGACGGCGGTGAACGGCTGCACGAGTGGATGGCCGGGGACGGCGCCGACGCGCGTGCCGTCGAGGAGGTGAACGCGATCGTCGGGGCCACCGTCATCGGGCGGCGCACCTTCGACCTCGGCCTGCGGCCGTGGGGTGGCACGCCGTGGCCCGGCATACCGAGCTTCGTGGTCACTCACCGGATCAGGGAAGGCTTCCGCGGCGACAACGGCGGGACGTTCGCCTTCGACGGGCTGGAGGCGGCGGTCCGGCGCGCCAAGGACGCCGCGGGGGAGAAGGACGTCCTGGTGATGGGCGCGGACGTCGCCGGGCAACTGCTCGGCGCGGGCCTGCTCGACGAGGTCCATCTCCACCTCGCCCCGGTGCTGCTGGGGCAGGGGACCGGTCTGTTCGCCGGGCGCGGGGGCGAGTTGGTCCCGGAGGGCGAACCCGCCGCGGGGATCGCCACTCACCTGCGGTTTCGTGTCGCCGGCGCCTCGTGAGTGTTGAGGACGGTTACCGGCGCCACCCAAACCGGCGGGGGCGGGGGGTACTCCGGGGCGGGAGCCCGGCCCCAGGCGGGTGGGGC
>NZ_JBHXIB010000065.1:12311-44593 GCF_042723975.1 Amycolatopsis sp. NPDC058340
GGGTTTGCCATCCCCGGGGCGGTTATCCCAATTCCGGGGGTTTTTGGGGGGCGGGGCCAGTGTTGTGTTTCGCGCCGTTCAACACCCCCCCAAAACACTCACGAGGGGGAGCGGTAGTAACGCGTGACCGACTCCGCGACACAGGCGGGTTTGCCCGAGCTGTCCAGCTCGAAGGTGAACGCGCGCACCATCTGCACGCCGTCGCGCGGCACGGCG
Organism: Amycolatopsis sp. NPDC058340; assembly: GCF_042723975.1. Lineage (NCBI taxonomy): Bacteria > Bacillati > Actinomycetota > Actinomycetes > Pseudonocardiales > Pseudonocardiaceae > Amycolatopsis > Amycolatopsis sp. NPDC058340. Next base: position 12,528 of record NZ_JBHXIB010000065.1, read on the forward strand.
GTCACCTCCGGCACCGACGCGTGCAGCCGCACCCGGCCGCCGACCGGGACGGGCGCGGGGAAACGGACCTTGTTGAGCCCGTAGTTCAACGCCATGCCGACACCGGTGACGCGCAGCAGTTCGGCGAACATCGGGATGCCCCAGCTCAAGGTCAGGTAGCCGTGGGCGATCGTGCCGCCGAACGGCCCCGCCGCGGCGCGCACCGGGTCGGTGTGGATCCATTGCCCGTCACCGGAAACCTCGGCGAAGGTGTCGATGACGTCCTGTGTCACCGTCCGCCAGGCCGACGTGCCCAGATCGCGGCCTTCGAGAGCCAGGATCTCCTCGATGCCGTTCGCGGTGATCACGGGGTCACCGCCGCGGTGACGGGAGCGGGCTCGTCGGCGCGCTCGTCGTAGCTGGGCCGCTTCAGCAGGGCCAGCATGCAGCCCAGCGTCAGCAGGACCTGGAACACCGCGAACACGATCACGGCGGTGATGGAACCGGTGAGGTTGAGCAGGAACTGGCCCACGATCGGCGTCGTGCCCCCGAGCAGCGTGCCGCAGAGCTGGTAGCACAGCGAGATCCCGGTGTAGCGCACATGCGCGGGGAACCGGCTGGCGAGCATGCCCGCGAGCGCGGCGTAGTAAAGGCAGTGCGGCACGGTGGCGACGACGACGCCGACCATCGCGGAGGTGTAGTCCCCGGTGCCGATCAGCAGGAACATCAGCGGCATCAGCACCAGTTCGGGCAGCAGCATCACCGACACCGCGCGGCGCCAGCTGGTCATCTTCGTGACGATCACCGCGCCCCACGGCTGCACCAGGATCTGGGTGATGTTGGCGACCAGGATGATGGTGAGGAAGGAGCTGCGGCTGAAGCCGATGTCCGACGTCGCCCACGACAGCGCGAAGGTGGACTTGAAGTAGGTGGCGGACAGGCCGATGGTGCAGGCGCCGATGCCGAGCACGATGAGCATCGGGTGGTTGCGGAGCACCTCGGTCAGCGGCAGTTTGGCGACCTTCTTGGTCTTGATCAGTCCCGCCATGGCCGGCGATTCGGTGACCTTCAGCCGGATGAACAGCCCGACGACGACCAGCAGTGCGGAGGCCAGGAACGGGATCCGCCAGCCCCAGCCGACGAACGCGGCGTCCGGCAGCTGGCTGATGGCGAGGAAGCTGACCGTGCTCAGCGTGTTGCCCACCGGCGAACCCTGTTGCGCGAAGGCGCCGTAGAGGATCGATTTCCCCTTGGGCGCGTGTTCGGAGGCGATGAGCACCGAACCGCCCCATTCGCCGCCGAGCCCGATGCCCTGGATCATCCGGATGAGCACGAGCAGGATCGGCGCGGCCACGCCGATGGTCGCGTAGCCGGGCAGCACCCCGATCAGGGTGGTCGAGATGCCCATCAGCAGCAGTGTGATGACCAAGGTCTTCTTGCGGCCGAGCCGGTCGCCGATATGGCCGAAGATGACGCCACCGAGCGGCCTGGCGAGGAACCCGACCCAGAAGGTCGCGAAGGCGACCAGCGTGCCGATCGCTCCGTCGAGTTCGGGGAAGAAGACCTTGTCGAACACCAGCGCGGAAGCGGTGCCGTAGATGTAGAAGTCGAACCACTCGATGGTCGAGCCGATGAAGGCCCCGATGCCCGCGCGTTTCGCGGTCGAGTCCGCCGCCATGCCGTCTCCTTGGATCGCCGTTGTTCCCGGGCACGGCGACCCCCGGCGCCAACGTCCCTGTTCTGGCCGGAACGATGCCAGCCGTCACCGAGACACGTCCAATACCGAATAGGCCGGTCAGTGAGTGCTTCTGCGTATCAATCGCCGGGCGTGGGCAGCGCCTCCTCGGCGACGGCGAGCACCGTCCGCAGGGCGGCGGACGGATTGTCGGCGCGCCAGGCCAAGGCGGCTTGCAGGCGCGTCGCCTTGCCGGCGAGGCGTCGGTAGACCAGCCCGGTCTGCTGGATGTGCTGGCAGGACGTGAGGGTCAGCGTCACCCCGACCCCGGCCGCCACGAGCGCCAGGATCGTGTACGAATCCGGTGCCTCCTGGACCACCTTCGGGGTGAACCCGCCCTCCGCGCAGGCCTTGACGGTGGCCTCGCGCACCGTCGAGCCCGCGTTCGCGGGGAAGCTGACGAAGACCTCGGAAGCCAGTTCCCCGATGGGGATACGCCGGTGCCCGGCCAGCCGATGGTCCGAAGGCAGCGCGCAGATCAGCTCCTCCTCGTCGATCACCCTGGCCCGCACACCCGGCTGGGTGACCGGCAGGCGGACGAAACCGAGGTCCAGCGAACCGTCCGCGACGCGGTCCAGTGCCACGTTGGCGTAGGTCTGCCCGCGCATCACCAGTTCGAGTCCGGGGTGCGCGGCCCGCACCGCCCTGGTCAGCAGCGGCAGCGACTCGTGGCTCGACGCCCCGGCGAAGCCGACGGTGACCCGTCCGAACTCCCCGCGGCCCGCGGCTTTCGCGGCGCGGGTGGCCAGGTCGAGGTCTTCCAGCACGGTGCGGGCGGGGGTGAGGAAGGATTCGCCCGCGCTGGTGAGGCGCACGGAGCGGGTGTTGCGCTCGAACAGTGCGACCCCGAGCTCGCGTTCGAGCTGCCGGATCTGCTGGCTCAGCGGGGGCTGGGCCATCTGCAGGCGCTTCGCGGCGCGGCCGAAATGCAGTTCCTCGGCCACCGCCAGGAAGGCGTTCAGATGACGGAACTCCATGTCGTACCTCGATTATTCTGAGCTGGATATCAATCTGACCTTAATTCGGTATTGGACTCTGCACAATGCCGACTGGCACGGTGAAGTCCGTGACCGACAAGACCACCACGATGGCCGAGGCCATCGCCGCCTTCGTGCATGAGGGCGACACCGTCGCGCTGGAGGGGTTCACGCATCTGATCCCGACCGCGGCGGGGCACGAGATCATCCGGCAGGGCCGCCGCGACCTCACCGTGGTCCGGATGACCGCGGACATCGTCGTGGATCAGATGCTGGCGGGCGGCTGTGTCCGCAAACTGGTGTCCTCGTTCGTCGGCAACTCCTCGGCGGGCTCGCTCGGGGAGCTGCGGCGGCGGATCGAGCGCGCCGAACCCGAACCGCTGGAGTTCGAGGAATACAGCCACTACGGGATGATCGGCCGCTATCTGGCCGGCGCGCAGCGGTTGCCGTTCTACCCGGTGCGTTCGTACGCGGGCAGCGACCTGCCGTCGGTCAACCCCGGTCTTCGCAAGGTGACTTCGCCCTACGACGACGGCGAGCAGATCTACGTGGTGCCGCCGGTCAACCCGGACGTCACGATCGTCCACGCCCAGCGGGCGGACCGGTCGGGCAACACCCAGGTCTGGGGGTTGACCGGGATCCAGGCCGAAGCCGTGTACGCGGCGAAGAAGGCCGTGGTGGTGGTCGAGGAGATCGTCGACGACGACGTGATCCGCCGGGATCCCAACCGGACGCTCATTCCCGCGCACGCCGTCGACGCCGTGGTGGCCTGCCCGCGCGGCGCGCACCCGTCGTTCGCCCAGGGGTACTACGACCGGGACAACGCCTTCTACCGCGGCTGGTCGGCGATCAGCGCGGATCCGGCGCGCCTGCGCGAGTGGCTGGAGGAGTGGGTGCTCGGCACGCGCGATCACGCGGAATACGTGGCGAAACTGGGGGAGCGCTACTGGTCAGGCCTCGCCGTGGACGACGCGCTGAGCCTGCCGGTGAACTACGGGCGGCGACGGGAGAACGCACGATGACGTCCACAATGGACACCGGAACGACTTCGTCCGAACTGCTTTCGGTGGTCGCTTCCCGGGAGCTGGCCGGGAAACGCACGGTGTTCGCCGGGATCGGCCTTCCGACACTGGCCGCGTCGCTCGCCCATCTCACGGTCGCGCCGGAGCTGGAGATCGTCTACGAATCCGGGGTCTGCGGCGCGCATCCTTCGCAGCTGCCGGAGACGATCGCCGACGCCGTCCTGATCACCGGTGCCGAAGCGGTGCTCTCGATGCCCGCGCTGTTCGGAAACGTGCTGCAAGGCGGGCATATCGACGTCGGTTTCCTCGGTGCCGCGCAGATCGACCGGTGGGGGAACCTGAATTCGTCGGTGATCGGCGACTGGGCCGATCCCGCGGTGCGGTTGCCCGGCCCGGGCGGCGCGATGGAGGTGATGGCGAACTCCGGCGAGGTCTTCGTCGTGATGCGCCGCCACGATCCCCGGTCCTTTGTGGACAAGCTGGACTTCTGTACCTCGCCAGGCCCGGATCGTGCGCTTGCCGACGGTATCCGCCCGCTCGGCGCGGGGGTCACCAGGGTGATCACCGAACTCGGCATCCTCGCGCGGCCGGGTGTCGGCGAACCTCTGCGGCTGATCGCGGTCCACCCCGGCGTGACCGCCGCTCAGGTGCGCGCGGCCACCGGCTGGCCGCTGGAGGTCGACGGTGACCTGGTCACGATCGAACCGCCCGCCGACGCCGAACTGCGGCGGCTGCGTGAAGAAGTCGACCCCGGTCGCGTCTACCTGCGTTGAGGAGTTGAACATGCGGATCAGGGTCATCGGAACCGGTGTGATGGGCCGGGGGATCGCGCAATGGGCGGCGACCGCCGGGCACACCGTCGAGCTCGCCGACGCGCGGAGGGAGGCCGTCGGCGAAGCGATCGGCTTCATCGCGGGTCTGCTGGACCGCGCTGTCGCCAAAGGACGGATGACGGAACCGGAGGCGGGTGAGGTCCGCGCCAGGCTCGTGCCGCTGGACGCGGTTTCGGCGCCGGGCGACGACGTGGCCCTGGTGATCGAAGCCATCCGTGAAGACCTGGACACCAAGGCCGCCCTCTTCGGCGAACTGGAAGCGGTGCTGCCGCCCACGACCATCTTCGCGACGAACACCTCCTCGCTGCCGGTCACCCGGATCGCCGCGACACTGGCCGATCCGTCGCGCCTCGCCGGTTTGCACTTCTTCAATCCGGTGCCGTTGATGAAGATCGTCGAGGTCGTGCCGGGCGCCGCCACCCGGCCCGACATCCCCGGCACGCTGGCCGATCTGGTGCGCGCGTCCGGGCATCGCGCGGTGACGGTCGCCGACACCCCCGGCTTCCTGGTCAACCACGCGGGCCGCGGGCTGGTCACCGAGGCGTTCGCGCTGCTGGAGGATTCGGTCGCCGAGCCGGTGGTGATCGACCGGATCGCCCGCGACGTGCTCGGCCTGCGGATGGGCCCGTTCGAGCTGATGGACCTGACGGGCCTCGACGTCACGGCCGCCGTCATCGACTCGATCTGGACCGGGTTCCGGCATTCCGACCGGCTGCGGCCCTCGTTCCTCACCCCGAACCGGGTGGCCGCCGGACTGTACGGCCGCAAGAGCGGACGCGGGTTCTACGACCATCGTCCCGGCGCGGAGGGAATCACCGAAGCGCCGGTCACCGCCGTGAAGTGTCCACTGTGGATCGCCGGATCGGGGCCGGACGCCGACGCCTTGCGCGCGGCCTTCCCGGAATCCTTGGACGAGCCCGCACCTGAGGCAGTCGTGCTGGTGCCGATCTGGGGAACCACTGTCACGGCCGCGATCGCGGCGCACGGGTTGCCCGCTTCCCGTACGTTCGGGCTGGACCCGCTTTCGCTCAGCACGCGTCGCCGTGTGCTGGCCGTGACCCCGGCGTCGGATCCGGACGCGGTCCGGGCCGCCGTCGGTGCGGTGGCGGCGGGTGCCGAGGCGGTGTCGGTGGTGCGAGACACCGCCGGTTCGGTCGCGCAGCGCCTGCTGGCCTCGATCGTCTCGGTCGCCGCGTCGATCGCGGAACGGTCGCTGGCCTCCCCGGAGGACGTCGACCTCGCCGTCACGGCCGCCCTCGGCTACCCGTCCGGGCCGCTCGCCTGGGGCGATCGGATCGGCGCCGTCCGCCTGCTCGAACTCCAGGACCGGCTGCACGAGACCACCGGCGATCCGCGCTACCGGCCGGCGCGCTGGCTGCGGGAGCGGGCCGAGCTCGGGCTGCCCCTGACCACCCCCGCCTACCCGCTGGAGAAGGAAACACCGTGATTTCACCGGATTTCGGCCTGACCGAGACGCAGCGCGACATCCGCGCCATGGCCGCGCGGTTCGTCGACGACGAGATCGCGCCACACGCGGCGGAATGGGATCGCGCCGAACAGGTCGATCGCGGCATCGTGAAACGACTGGGAGAACTGGGATTCCTCGGCCTGATGGTGCCGGAGGCCTACGGCGGCGTGGACGCGGACATGCTGTCCTACGTCCTGGTGACCGAGGAACTGGGACGAGGCGACTCGGCGGTGCGCGGGATCGTGTCCGTGTCGCTCGGGCTGGTCACCAAGACCATCGTGACGCACGGAACGGACGAACAACGTGAGTATTGGCTGCCCCGCCTCGTCAGCGGTGACGCCCTCGGCTGCTTCGCCCTCACCGAGCCGGGCACCGGTTCCGACGCGGCGTCGGTCAGCACCCGTGCGACCCGCGACGGCGGGGACTGGATCCTCGACGGCGGGAAGATGTTCATCACCAACGGAACCTGGGCGCAAGTGGCGCTGACGTTCGCCCGGACCAGCGAACGCGGCCTCACCGCCTTCCTGGTGCCGACCGACACGCGGGGCCTGAGCGCGAGGGAGATCCACGGCAAGCTCGGCCTGCGCGGCCAGGCGACCGCGGAGCTGACCTTCGACGGTGTGCGCGTACCCGATTCGGCGCGGCTGGGCGAGGTGGACCGTGGTCTGGGCATCGCGCTGGGCGCGCTGTCCCGCGGCCGGGTCTCGGTCGCCGCCGGCGCCGTCGGACTCGCACAGGCCGCCGTGGACGCGGCCGTGCGGTATTCCACCGAACGCACCCAGTTCGGCCGTCCGATCGCCTCGTTCCAGCTGGTGCAGGAACTGCTCGCCGATTCCGCGGTGGACGTCCGGGCCGCCCGCCTGCTCACCCATCACGTGGCACGGATCGCCGATTCCGGTGTCTCGCCGAAGGAGTACACGACCGACGCGTCCATCGCGAAGTACCACGCGAGCGAAACGGCGGTGCGCGTCAGCAACAACTGCCTCCAGGTCTTCGGCGGCTACGGGTTCATCGACGAGTTCCCGGCAGGCAAATACCTGCGCGACGCCCGCGTGCTGACCCTCTACGAAGGCACCAGCCAGGTGCAGAAACTCCTGATCGGCCGTGACTTGACCGGCGTCAACGCGATGCTCTGAGCGCGTCGCTAACGACCGCAGCGATCCACGCGTTTCCACGGCCAATCCGAGACGAGCCAGCGTGCGACGGCGTCGGCGAGCGGGGCATCCAGCTCCGCTTTGCCGGCCCGTACCCACGACTGCACCGTGACGTCCCACTCGTCGGAGGCCGTGGGGTACAGGTAGACGCAACCGATGACGTCGCCGTCGGCCGGGCCGAGGACGGTGAACGTGAAACCGGTGTGTCGCGCGAAGTCCTCGGCGTGGCGGCGCAGATCGGCGAGGTTCTCGTCGAGGGTCATGCCGTCGCGTGGCGGCCAGTCGCCGTCGGGATAGCCCGGAGTGGAGCGGATGTGCTCGATACTCGACATCCAGGCGGCATGGTCGGCCGAATTGTGTTCCGGTCCCAAGGGTTCGAGGCGGAACTCGTCGGCGGCGAGCGCGGTCGGCGGGACGAAACCGGCTGGTACGAACGTATCCGCGGGCATGGTCGGGACCGTAGCGGCAGGTCGGCCCGAACGCATTCGAGTTTCGCGCTTGCCGTGGTGCCGCGGGCAGGCCAGCATGATCGGGTGTCAGACGAGGGGATGGAGCGGCGCCTGCTCGACGCGGTCCGCGACGGCGAGGTGCTCGACCTGACCGGTGGCGGAACGGTCGATCCGGACGAGATGCCGTCCTGGGGAAGCGGCCGCACCGTCTCGGCGGCGCTGATCCGTGACCTGGTCCGGGGCCGCCGGGACGTCGAGGCGGACCCGCACGGGCTGCGGCTGCGCGGGGCGCGGATCACCGGCCGTCTCGATCTGGCGAACATCGACGGCGAAATGCGGGTCGAACTGCTCGACTGTTTCGTACCCGACGGCTTGGACCTGCGCGATGGCCGCTTGCCGGGCCTGGCGCTGGACCGTTCGTGGTTCGGGCATTCCGCGCAGGACCCGCCGGTGGACGCCGAAAGGTTCACCGCCTCGGCGATGACGATGAACGGTGTGGTCGCGACCGCCCGCACCTCGGCCGGTGCGGTCCGGTTGCGCGGGGCCCATCTCGGGCTGTTCGAGTGCGAGGGGGCGCGGCTGAAGAACACGTCCGGGCCCGCCGTGGACGCCGAGTTCCTTCGAGTCGATCATGTCGTGTCCCTTCGCCGCGGGTTCGAAGCCACCGGCATCGGCGAACAGGGCGCGGTGCGGCTCGTCGGCGCCCATCTCGGCAGGCTGGAAGCCGATGGGGCGTGCCTGACGAACCCGGACGGGCCCGCCCTGCAGGCCGACCGGCTGCGCGTCGATCACGGCGTGTTCCTGCGCGCCGGATTCCGGGCGACCGGCGCGGTCCAACTGGTCGATGCCCACGTCGGCTTGCTGGATTGCGACGGTGCGCGACTGGAGAACACGGACGGGCCCGCCCTGTACGCGAACGGTCTGAAGGTCGACCGGGCCGTGTTCCTGCGCGCCGGGTTCCGGGCGACGGGCACCGCACCCGTCGTCCTCCGGTTGAACGGTGCGTCGATCGAAGGCTCGCTGTGGTTGAACACCAGCGAGGTGACCCGGTCGGATCAGGCCTCGGGGGCGCTGATCGACATCGACGAGCTGACCTACGGAGACATTCCGCGGCAGATCGGGTTGTCCCGGTGGCTGGAGCTGTTGCGTGCCCATACACCCGGCTACGCCGCGCAGCCCTACCAGCAGCTGGCCGCCGTCCACCGCGCGGCAGGCCACGACAGCGAGGCGCGGGAAATCCTGATGGCGCAACGGCGTGATCAGATCCGCCGCGGCGGGCTTCGGTGGCACGACCGGATGTGGGCCCGATTCACCGGACTTGCCCTCGGCTTCGGTTATCAACCCTGGCGAGCGCTGCTGCTGTTGCTCACCGTCCTCGCCGGCTCGGTCGTGCTGGCCCTCGTCCTCGGCGGGCAGGGCGGCCTCGCGCACACCGCCCGCGCGAGCGCGCCGGCGACACCGTGCGGTGTCGTGGAGCGGATCGGGGTGGGGCTGGATCTGGGGCTGCCCTTGGTCAAGACGGGCGCACGGGAGCTGTGCGCCCCCACGGGATCCGCCGCCGGGCAGGCCCTCACCGTCGCGGGCTGGGTCCTGCAGCTCGCGGCGTGGGCGTCGGCCACCCTGTTCATCGCGGGTTTCACCGGTGCCGTCCGCAAGACCTGACGGCTACCTCCGCTCGAAGATCAGGTCGTAATCCTTGCGCCAGGTGGTTCCCCGATCCTCGGACGCCTCCCAACGCCCCCGGATCCGATCCGGCCCGACCTCGGCGACGAACCGTTGGAACATGTCGGGGTCTTCCCGGCTCAGGCTCCAGCTCGCCCCGTCGAAGGTCATGGCGAAGACCCGGCACACCCCTCGTTCATCGTGGTACAGAGCCGTATAGGCGTCTCGGGCGTCGCTGCGACCGAGGACCAGGACCATCTCGCTCGAGGCTTTCCCGTCCTCGCTGCCCATCGTCCAGCGAAGGACCACGAACGCGTCACCGAGCCACTCGATCGTCGCCGAACCCGGCACCTCTTGATCGGCCGGTTCCAGAAACCACGCGTCGCTCAGCGTCGTCCGCCACGATCCGACCAGGACGTCCAACCGTTCGATGGCTTCGTTGCGCATCGCTTCCTCCTCGCGGGGCCAGGGGATCCGCCAGCCTAGCGCCGGAGTGCTCGGTAGTGCTTGAGCAAGGCGGTGATCCGTACGGGGTCGGCGGCGGCGTTCAACTCGGCGAGCAGGTCGTCGGGGCACAACTCGTAATGGTCGCCCCACCACCGCCGCGCCTTGTTGTCCCAGATCCGGTATCCGCCGGGCACGCCCCGCGCCACGTATCGCCGCTTGGACAATCAGCCACCTCCTTCGCCGTCGAGCGTCGCTGCCCGACGGTCGTACTCGTCGAAAGCCTCAGACACGGCGCCGTCCAGGATCATGGCCAGGGCGTAGGAAATGGTCCAGATCCATTCCTCGAGCCGGGCCACGTCCGCGGCACTGATCAGACCGTTCCGGCCGAGCATGCCTTCGGGATCGACACCCCAAGCCCGCGCGAAGTGACACATCCCGACCACGGCGGAAACCACCTCACGGGGAACCAAATCGGCCTGTAGCGGTTCGGCGAGTGCCCGCAAGGCCGCCATCACTTCGTGGTAGTTCTCCTCACGCAGTCCGGTGAAGGGCCGCAAAGACCCGATGAAGCCCTTCTGCCAGCGCGGATCGTCCACGGCCGGGTGTGTGCACGAGTGGAACAGGAGGGCTTCGCGGGCGTCGGCCGGGGTCATGGAAGAACGCTAGCGCGAGGGTACGACAACTACGGAGCCGCGAGCGGCCCGCTCGCGGCTCACCTCCACCACATTCCGGTTTCGTACCACCTGGTGAAAAGCGGACCAGTGGCTGCGAGAGGAGGTGATCCCGACCTCATTGCGACGACGGGGCCCGCGTGGATCGATGATCCCTCCTCTACCGTGAGAGCGAGAGTCGTCGCTGGTCGGTGGAGCCTTCTTGCCGCAGGGCACGCGAAAGGTCTCCCGTCCGCCGAGGTTGTTCCGCGCCGCACGAGGCGCCCGAGAAAGTCAGGTCGTCCGTCTGTGCCGAGTCTGGTGTCCACGCGCCTGCGCACACGCCCCTCGTGGTGGTCTCCCAAGGTCGCCCGCACCGAGATCCTGGCTGGCCTGGTGGTCGCGCTCGCGCTGATCCCGGAAGCGATCTCCTTCTCCATCATCGCCGGGGTCGACCCGAGCGTCGGCCTGTTCGCCTCGTTCACCATGGCCGTGGTGATCTCGATCGTCGGCGGCCGGCCGGCGATGATCTCCGCGGCGACCGGCGCGATCGCGCTCGTGGTCGCGCCGCTGGCCCGTGAGCATGGGCTGAACCACCTGATCGCCACCGTGATCCTGGGTGGCCTCTTCCAGATCGTGCTCGGCTCCCTCGGCGTCGCGAAGCTGATGCGGTTCGTGCCGCGCAGTGTCATGGTCGGATTCGTCAACGCGCTGGCGATCCTGATCTTCATGGCGCAGGTCCCGGAGCTGATCGACGTGCCGTGGCCGGTCTATCCGCTGTTCGCGGGAGGGCTCGTGCTCATGGTGCTGTTCCCGAAGCTGACCAAGGTGATCCCCGCGCCGCTGGTGTCCATTGTGGCCTTGACGGCGCTGACGATCGCCGCCGGGATCGCGGTCCCGACGGTGGGTGGCAAGGGCGCGCTGCCGTCGTCGCTGCCGTCGCCCGGCGTGCCGGAGGTGCCGTTCACCCTCGACACCCTCGCCTTGCTCGCGCCGTACGCGTTCGCGTTCGCGCTGGTGGGGCTGATGGAGTCGCTGATGACGGCGAAGCTGGTCGACGACATCACCGACACCCGCTCCAACAAGACCCGCGAGGCGATCGGCCAGGGCATCGCCAACATCGTCACGGGCTTCTTCGGGGGCATGGGCGGGTGCGCGATGATCGGCCAGACCATGATCAACGTCAAGACCGCCGGTGCCCGGACCCGGCTTTCGACGTTCCTGGCCGGTGTCTTCCTGATGGTGCTGTGCATCGCCTTCGGCCCGCTGGTCTCGCAGATCCCGATGGCCGCGCTGGTGGCGGTGATGGTGCTGGTCGCGTTCGGCACCTTCGACTGGCACAGCGTCGCCCCCGCCACGCTCAAGCGGATGCCGGCGGGGGAGGTCGTCGTCATGGTCGTCACCGTGGCCGTCGTGGTGGCCACCGACAACCTGGCGATCGGCGTCGTCGTCGGTTCGGTCACCGCGATGGTGATCTTCGCTCGCCGGGTCGCGCGCCTGGTGGAGGTCACCGCGGTGGTGGACCCGGACGGCACCCAGGTCGTCTACGCCGTCACCGGTGAACTGTTCTTCGCCTCCAGCAACGATCTTGTCGACCAGTTCGACTACGCGAACGATCCGGAGAAGGTCGTCGTCGATCTCACCGGCGCCCACATCTGGGACGCCTCGACCGTCGCCGCCCTCGACGCGATCACCACCAGATACGCATCGCGAGGCAAGACCGTCGAGATCATCGGGCTGAACAAGCACAGCGCGCGTATGCACGGGAAGCTCTCCGGCGAACTCACCGGCAGCCACTGACGAGAACGACGCTCCGGTCCTCGTCCACCGCCTAGAGTGGGGTTCATGAGTGACCCGGAGCAGCTGGCCCGTGCGTTGCGGACCACGGCCAGGAACGCCGCGACCACCGCCCTGCGCGAGGGGCTCGAAGACATCGAAGAGCGCCACGGCCGTCGTGTCGCCGACGAGGTCGCCGGCCTGATCGACGTCGACGGCGTGTTCGCCGGGCTGCGGGAAACCGCGAGCCCGCGGCGAACCGGAGACGACGACGAGCCGTGGGAGTTCAAACGGGAATCCTTGGCCTGAACGCGGCTCACTTCTCCCAGGTGTAGCTCAGAGCCGGTGGATCGTCGGTCGTCTTGGTGACCGTGAGGTGCTGCTCGGGGTGCGCGGCCGCCCACCGGGTCATCTCGTTGTAGAGCTGATCGCGCAGGCCGCTGTCCCGAACCTCGATAGTGGCGCGCTGCGCCAGCTGGCTCGGATCGACGTCCGGGTCGGTGCGGATCGCCAGGTTCCAGAAGTGCTTCTTGTCGGTGCCGTCGGCGCCTTGGCCGTCGTTGGTGAAGTAGACCTCGTCGGTCGTCTTGTTGTAGATCGTCTGGGTGACCTTGATCTGGTCGTCGCCCTGGGCGGCGTTGAAGTAGCCGGACGGGTCCGAGGAACCCGGTTCGCGGGTGTAGAACCCGACTTCGCCGCCGAACGCGCCGCCGAACCCATAGCCGCCCTTCCACAGCTCCAGCCGGTATTGCTTGCCGGTCTTCGGGTCGGTGAACTCCATGTTGTCGCCGTCGTCGCCGGTGGCGTCGAGGTTCGCGCCGATGAGCTTTTCGAGCTTGTCGTACAGGTCGTGCCAGCCGAGGAAACTCTGCACCGAATGCTCGCCGGTGGTGTAGTAGTCGCCGTCCGCGACGTACTTGAAGCCGAGGTAGTCGTAGATCTTCTGCGCGATTTCACGGTTCTGCAGGAGCAGTTCCCAATCGCCGGTCAGCAGGGCGGCCTTGAGTCTCGGGTCGTTCTTCACCAGCTCCGCGAAGCCAGGGATCTCACGCAGCATGATCGCGGCGATCTCGGCGAGGTTCCGCTTCCCCGAGCCCGCGAGTTCCCACACCTGGCCCGTCCTGTTCCGCAGTTTCAAGCCTTCGGCGAGCAGGACGGCGTCATAGCCGAGGATGATCCGCTCCAGGTCGGCGAGCACGACGAGGGCTTGTGCCTTGATCGCCTTGTCCTGTGCCCAGGCGAAGACGATGTTGCCCTTGCCGTGCGAGAGATCGTTCCAAACGTCGTCCAGCTTCTTCCGCAGGGATTCGGCGTCCGCGAGGTGACTGCGGGCGTCGCCTTGCGTCTTGGCCAGCGCGTCGCGGATCACCTCGAACGACTTCGCCGACTCTTCGAGGTCCTGGGCCTGGTCGTCGCGGTTCTTCTTGAAGTCCGCGAGCGAGGCGAGCGCCGACTCGCCGGCTCCGCCCTGCCAGCCTTCGGCCAGCTGAACGCGGACCGCCTCGACCAGTGATTTGGCGTCCAGCACGGCTTCCTTGGTGGCGCGGCACGCCCGTGCCCGGTCGTCCAGCTCGGTCGTGCTGCCCTTTGCCACCTGGTCGTGGAGCTGGCGGATCTTGTCGAAGACCGAGCTCACCGGTCGATCCCTTCGAAGCCTTTGTCCAGCGTCTTCAGGAAGGTGTCGCGCGCGGCCGAATCGGTGCCGTCGTAGCTCTTCGCGGCGGCCCGGATGGCTTCGACCAGGCTGGTGACCTGCTGCTGCGAGGCGGTCAAGTCCTCCTGCCGGGTCAAGAGCCAGACGTCGTAGTCCCCGGCGAACCCGGCGGCCCGATGGGTGGCACCGACGTTCGGCGCGCCGCCGGGCGCGAGCGTCGGCGGCTTCCCCGCGGCGAGCTTTCCCGCCGCACTGCTGATGTCCGCGACATCGACCTCGAAACCCACCGCACGCCCTCCCCGCCCCGAGTGACACTTCGCCTAGGCAATGTAACACCCAATTCCTGGTTCGGTGCCTGGTTCGCGCTTTCGGTCGTATCGAGGACTCCGATCGCCGACATGGGCGGGTCCACGGCGTCCAAGTGGGTGACCGCGCTGGCCTGAACGGGGTTCGCCAGTGGTCGATCGACGTGTTGCGTGTCCGGACATACCTCCATTGGAGTGTTTTCGGTGATCGATCTGTTGGGCCGGCCCTCTTTGGCGCTACCGTCGATTTCTGTTCGGGGGAGTTCGGCTACTGGGGTCTTTGGTTTCGGAAATGGGACCCGGCTGTCGATTTTATCGTGTGATCGCCGAATATCCGGGAACCGCCGCAATATTCGGCTCAATCGGAGAACAATGCCTGCCGGTCCGACCATGAGGAGAATCACCATGACACGCAAGGGAATTCTGAGCAGAATCGCGGCCGTCACCGGGGCCGCGGCCTTGGCCTTCACCGCGGCACCCGGGGTCGCCGCCGCGTCGACGGAGGCCGAATCACTGTTCTGGATCAGGTTCGCCGCGGGCGTTCAACGCTGTTTGGACTCCAATTCCGCGGGCAGCGTGTACACGCATGTTTGCCAGGACAGGAACAACAATCAGAAGTGGAACAACTACGCGCCCGGAAAGTTCAAGAACAAGGCGACCGGGCTGTGCCTTGCCGCCGGGACGTCGTCGGTGTTCGCCGGGTCGTGCGAGGTCAATGCCAGCGACTGGCGGACGTCGTCCACGACGAACAAGTACTTCACCAACGTGTCGACCGGTCTTTGCCTGCACAACAGTGGCGGCCAGGCGGAGGCCGTCGGGCTGCGGGTCTGCCGTGCGGGAACCGCGTTGTGGACCGTGACGAAGCTGAGGAGCTGACCGGCCGTTGTCCCGCCCTGCCTGGCTCGCCGAGGGATCGGCGAACGGCGAGCCGGGCAGGGGCGAGTGGCCGGACTCGGCTTGACTCCGTCAGCCGTTCAACGCGGCCTCGTACTCCTTCGCTTGGTTCGGTGTCAGGAATCGCGACACCCGCACCAGCACGGGGCCTTTCAAGTAGTCGTATTCGCCGGCCGCGGGCAGATTCTTGGCCACGGACTGGATGAAGTCCATTCGCGCTTTCGCGCCGGCCTGATCCCGGGTATACCGGTCGAGGCCGGATCGTGATCGTCGTTTCACGGCACGGCGGTCTGGGGGCCGGAGACCCCGGCACTCAAGGCCAAGGCCGCGGCCTCACCCCGCGACGTGACGTTCAGTTTCTTCAGCAGGCCCGCGACGTGGAATTTGACCGTGCTTTCGGTGATGCCGAGCGCGGCGGCGATGGACTTGTTGCGTTGTCCTTGTGCCACGAGCCGTAGCACTTCGAGTTCGCGGGGGTTGAGATCCGCCAGCTGAGTCTCGTCGACCCGGCCCGCGGCGGGTTCGAACGGGAGGTCGATGGTGACACGGCTGCCCCAGCCTGCGATGGCGTCGATCTCGACGGTGGCCCCCAGCGTTTTCGCGCGTCCGTCGAGCTGCGCTCGCAGGCCGTGGACGTCGAGGTTCCCGGATTCCTGGTCCCGCACATCGAGGTGCAGCGCGGTGCTGTCGCTCGACCAGGCGATCCGGAGGCGGGTCAGATCCGGCTGACCGGTGAAGGCCAGGACCGCCGCGCACGTCATCGCCCTGGCGGCATGGGCGATCTCGCCCGGTACCGGCCGCCCGTTCTTCGCCGGGGCCGTGAACTCCAGCTCCGCGTCGTGGTGGCGCAGCATCTGCCGGATTTCCCGCCGCAGCCTGCCGAAGGCGGCATGCGCGGGCTCTTCGGACTGCGCGAGATCGGTTTCCCTGGCCGATCGGAGCGCGACCAGCGCGGCGGAGGCGGAGTCGGTCGCGGCGAGCCGGGCGCGGTGGTCGTCCAGCCGGGTGGAGCGCAGTGTGGTGAGGATCGTGACGAGCGCGGTTTCGTGTGCCGCGGCCATCTCGGTGATCGTCCTGGCGCGTTCGCTGGATGCCGCGCGGGATTCGGCGAGGTAGTCGGGGCTGGCCTGGGTCACCTGCTGGCGGATCGAGGTCGCGACGATGCCGAAGACCTCGGCCAGCGGAGCGGGACGCGGGAAGCGGGCCCGGCTCGACCGGGGGACGAGGACGAGCAGGGTGCCGATCGGGTCCTGCACGGCCCAGACCGTCCGGGTGGCGCCACCGAGAGTGGCCGTCGTCGTCAGCTGCCCGCCGGGCGGCACGCTCGCTTTGAGCGCTTCGAGTTCGGCGATGGTGACCTTGTCGGTGATCTCCCGGGCGCCGGTGACCTTGCGAGGCCGTCCGGTGCACTCCCGGGTGAAGATGACCAGGGCCTGGTGTGGCCAGCCGTCGGCGAGGAAACGCGAAAAACGGTCGGCGATCTCGCGCAGCGGGCCCTCGATGACGTCGCGCAGCGCGGTCAGGTCGGCGGAGTCGGGCATCGGGTGAGTCTAGGCGCTCCTGGTCGAAAGGACAGGAACCACTGGACCGATGACCAGGTCGCCGCCGCGCGTTTCCGGCCTAGCCTCACGTGAAGCATGCGCTCACGTGCATGCCTGTGTCGTCGAACGGTGGAGGAACAGGGAATGCCACAGCAGGTGCGCGGGGTGATCGCCCGGTCGCGGAACGCTCCGGTGGAGCTGACGGACATCGTGATCCCGGACCCCGGGCCCGGCGAGGTCGTCGTGTCGATCGCGGCTTGCGGGGTCTGCCACACGGATCTGACCTACCGCGACGGCGGTATCAACGACGAGTTCCCGTTCCTACTCGGTCACGAGGCCGCGGGCACCGTGGAAAGCGTCGGCGAGGGCGTGGATTCCGTGCGGCCGGGGGATTTCGTCGTCCTCAACTGGCGCGCGGTGTGCGGACAGTGCCGGGCCTGCAAACGCGGACGTCCGCAGTACTGCTTCGACACGTTCAACGCGACACAGAAGATGACGCTGACCGACGGCACCGAGCTGACCCCGGCGCTGGGCATCGGCGCGTTCGCGGACAAGACACTCGTCCACGCCGGACAGTGCACGAAGGTCGATCCCGCGGCGGACCCGGCCGTCGCGGGCCTGCTCGGCTGCGGCGTGATGGCCGGGCTCGGCGCGGCGGTCAACACCGGCGCCGTCGGCCGCGGGGACTCGGTCGCGGTCATCGGCTGCGGTGGTGTCGGTGACGCCGCCATCGCCGGGGCCCGGCTGGCGGGCGCGGGCACGATCATCGCGGTCGACCGCGACGAACGGAAGCTCGCGTGGGCCCGTGAACTCGGCGCGACCCACACCGTCGACGCGAGCGATACCGACACGGTCGCCGCGATCCAGGAACTGACCGGCGGTTTCGGCGCCGACGTCGTCATCGACGCGGTCGGCCGCCCGGAGACGTGGAAAGCGGCCTTCTACGCCCGTGACCTGGCCGGCACTGTGGTCCTGGTCGGCGTCCCGACACCGGACATGCGCCTGGAGATGCCGCTGATCGACTTCTTCTCCCGCGGTGGCGCCCTGAAGTCGTCCTGGTACGGCGATTGCCTGCCGGAGCGGGACTTCCCGATGCTGATCGACCTGTACCTCCAGGGCCGGTTGCCGCTGGAGCGGTTCGTGACCGAGCGGATCGCGCTCGACGGTGTCGAGAAGGCCTTCCACGCCATGCATGCCGGTGAAGTACTGCGTTCGGTGGTGATCCTGTGAGCGGGAACCTGCGGATCGAGCGCGTCGTCACCGCCGGGGTCTTCGAACTCGACGGGGGGAGCTGGGACGTCGACAACAACGTCTGGCTCGTCGGGGACGACGACGAGGTCGTGATCGTGGACGCCGCGCACGACGAGAAGACCATCACCGGGGCAGTGGGCGGCCGTGCCGTCGTCGCCGTCGTCTGCACCCACGGTCACAACGACCATGTCACCGTCGCTCCGCAGCTGAGTGAACACCTGCACGCGCCTGTCGTGCTGCATCCGGGGGATCGGGAGCTGTGGGAGATGACCCATCCCGGCAGCCGTTTCCGCGGTACGGAGGACGGTGAACGGATCGCCGTCGCCGGTACGGAGCTCGAGGTCATCCACACGCCGGGGCATTCGCCGGGCTCGATCTGCCTGCACCTGCCCGAGGCCAAGGCGCTGTTCTCCGGGGACACGCTGTTCTCGGGCGGGCCCGGCGCGACGGGACGCTCGTTCTCCGACTTCCCGACGATCATTTCCTCGATCAGGGAACGGCTTTTCGCCTTGCCCGAGGACACCAAGGTCCACACCGGACACGGCGACCACACCACGATCGGTGCCGAAGCGCCACATCTGGCCGAATGGATCGCCCGCGGACACTGAGGTCAGAGCCCGAACTGTCCACAAAGCCCCGGAAACCCGCGCGGTTTCCGGGGCTTTGTCGTGGAACCGGACGTTCGCGACTCGCGGTACTCTGTGCTACTTTGTACTGGTAC
This sequence comes from Amycolatopsis sp. NPDC058340, assembly GCF_042723975.1. Classification (NCBI taxonomy): domain Bacteria; kingdom Bacillati; phylum Actinomycetota; class Actinomycetes; order Pseudonocardiales; family Pseudonocardiaceae; genus Amycolatopsis; species Amycolatopsis sp. NPDC058340. The sequence goes on from NZ_JBHXIB010000065.1 coordinate 31,046, forward strand.
TCAGTGATACTGGGTACTGGGCAGTGAAGGGGCGCCATGGACGGTTTGACCGAGATGCTGAAGGGCACGCTCGAGGGTTGTGTGCTGGAGATCGTCGGCGGTGAGGAGACCTATGGGTACGCCATCACGCGCCGGTTGAACGAGCTCGGCTTCGCGGAGGTGGTCGAGGGGACGGTGTACGCCATCCTGCTGCGGCTGGAGAAGAACGGTCTGGTCCAGGTGACGAAACGGCCGTCCGAGCAGGGGCCGCCGCGCAAGTTCTACGCGCTCAACGATTCGGGTCGCGCGGAACTCGCGAGGTTCTGGGCGAAATGGGAGTACGTCAGTTCGCGGATCGACAAGCTCAAAGAGGGTGGGAAATGAACTTCTGGGAGACCATCACGGGTAGCGATCTCACCAGGGAGTGGAAGGCGTTCGAAGGCAGGGCGGCGGTCTTGCCCGCCGACCACCGGTCGGCGTGGGAACAGATCAAGGGGCATCTTTCGCTCTATTCGGACTTCACCGGCCGGAACCTGATGCCGATTCTCGACGGCGCTTTGGTGCTGCTGGAGGAAACGGCGGCGGAGGGGCAGAGCGCGCGCGACGTGCTGGGCGATGACATCGAGGGTTTCTGCGCGGCGCTGGCCGGCGAGGAGCGGGGCCGTGGCTATCGCGACCGCTGGCGCGAGCAGCTGAACCGGAACGTCGCAAGGAAACTGAAGCAGCTGGGAGGCTGACGTGGGCATCCAGGACATCATCGAGGGCAAGAAGCAGTGGCGCGCGCACGTGGCACGGGTCAAAACGCTCCCGCCGGATTATCGGATCGTCTACAAGGAGATGCAGAAGTACCTGTTCAAGGTGGGGCCGGTCGAGCTGGCCGACGGACCTCTGCTCTCCGGGATCGTGGACTTCTTCGAGGAGGGTGCCGGGTCCGGCAAGGGAGTGCTGGAACTCGTCGGTGGGGACGTGGCCGCCTTCTGTGACGATTTGATCAAGGACACGCCGACCTACGCGGAGGCCTATCAGGAGTCCATCGGCGGAAACCCCGGCGGGGATGGGAAGTAGCCCGCCGCAAGCGGCACGTCCGCTAGTCGCGCGACATTGACGTTTTCTTTACGGCCGGCTCGGTGATTCTTGGCGCTGGATCGTTAGTGTCCGCGTCGGTGTGCGGCCACCTCCTGGTGGAGGTGGCGCAGAAGACGCGGGGAGGACCAGGGGTATGACCGAGGTGCCGGAATACGTCGTCCCGGAGCGGGTGGACAGTCCGGACCGGCAGCCGGCGCCGACGGGCAAGGTCGGCCGGTGGCTGATGGAGCACCGGGTCCAGCCGGTGGGGCCGGAGAGCCACGAGGAGCACGCGACGCCGCAGTCGTGGTGGAAGGTCATGTGCCTCACCGGCGTGGATTATTTCTCCACGTTGTCTTATTTGCCCGGTATCGCGGCGCTGGCCGCGGGTGCGTTGTCGCCGCTGGCGACCCTCCTGATCGTCGCGTTGACCCTGCTGGGCATGCTGCCGATGTACCGGCGAGTGGCGAAGGAAAGCCCGCGCGGCCAGGGGTCGGTCGCGATGCTGGAGAACCTGTTGCCGTTCTGGCGCGGCAAGATCTTCGTCCTGGTACTGCTGGGTTTCGTCGCGACCTCGTGGATCATCACCATCACCCTGTCCTCGGCGGACGCCACGGTGCACGCGCTGGAGAACCCCGTCACCCCGTCGTTCCTGCACGGGCACGAGGTGCTGATCACGGTGATCCTGCTGCTGATCCTGGGCGGGGTCTTCCTGCTCGGGTTCAGTGAAGCGGTCGGGGTCGCGATCCCGCTGGTCGCGGTCTTCCTGGTGCTCAACGCCGTCGTCGTGGTCGCCGGGATCGGCGAGGTGATCGCCGAGCCCGGAGCGTTCGACCGCTGGCTCGACGCGCTCACCTCCGGCGGAGGCGGCTTCGGGGGTGTGGTCGGCCCGGCGATCCTGGCGTTCCCGTTGCTGGTGCTCGGATTGTCCGGTTTCGAGACCGGCGTGAGCATGATGCCGCTGGTGGCGGCCAAGGGGGAGAACGCCGAGCAGAAGCTGGCGAGCCGGATCCGCAACACCCGCAAGCTGCTGACCGCCGCCGCGCTGATCATGTCGGTGTACCTGATCGCGACGAGTTTCGTCACCACGGTCCTGGTGCCTGCCGAGGCGTTCAAACCGGGCGGCGAGGCGAACGGCCGGGCGCTGGCGTATCTCGCGCACGAGCTGCTCGGCGAATGGGTCGGTACCGCCTACGACATCAGCAGCATCTTGATCCTGTGGTTCGCCGGGGCGTCGGCGATGGCCGGGTTGATCAACATCGTGCCGCGTTATCTGCCCGCGTACGGGATGGCGCCGGAGTGGGCCCGCGCGGTCCGCCCGGTGGTGCTGGTCTACACCGCGATCTGCGTGCTGGTGACGATCATCTTCAACGCCGACGTCAACGCCCAGGCCGGGGCGTACGCCACTGGGATCCTCGCGATGATGGTGTCCGCGTCGGTCGCGGTGGCCATCTCGGCGGCGAAGAAGCGCCGGCGCAAGGCCGCGATCGCGTTCGCCGTCCTGACCCTGATCCTGATCTACGCGTTGGTGGAGAACGTGATCGAGAAGCCCGACGGCCTCACGATCTCCGCGTTCTTCATCCTCGGGATCATCGTGGTGTCGCTGGTCTCGCGGGTCACCCGCACCACGGAACTGCGGGTGGAGCACATCGAGTTCGACGAACCCGCCCGCCGGTTCGTCACCGATTCGATCGCCCACGACGGCGCGCTGACCATCATCGCGAACCGCCGCCAGGCCGGGGACGCCGACGAGTACCGGGCGAAGGAGGCGGAGCAGCGCGGCATGAACCCGGTGCCGGGCGCCGCCGACGTCCTGTTCCTGGAGATCGACGTCATCGACCCGTCCGGGTTCAGCGACGTGCTGAAGATCCGCGGTGTCGAGATCGAAGGATTCCGGGTGCTGCGCGTGGAAAGCCCGGCCGCGCCGAACGCGATCGCGGCCGTCCTGCTCGCGTTGCGCGACGCCACCGGGGTGCGGCCGCAGTGTCATTTCGAATGGAGCGAGGGCAATCCCCTCGGGCACCTGTTCCGCTACCTGATCCTCGGCCGCGGCGACACCGCGCCGGTGGTCCGCGAGATCATCCGCACCAGCGAACGCGATCCGGCGCTGCGGCCGGGTATCCACGTCGGCTGACGACAGGCGTCAACAAGAGGTCGATGTCCGGGCGATCGGCGTACTGTTCCCGTGAAATTCGGTCTCGTGTCACCGAGAAGTGATTCCCGCCGCACGAGGATCGGGTGTATGCGCACCTCGTACCACGAACAACTCGATCGGCTCGTCGCCCGGCTGCTGCGGACGTCGCGGTTGGTCGCCGACATGATGGACCGGGCCGGAACGGCCTTGGTCGAAGCCGACGGCGGGCTGGCGCGCGAGGTCATCGCCGACGGCGAGACCCTGGACCGGGCCAAGGCGGAGGCGGAGGGACACGCACACGCGATCTTGGCGTTGCAGTCGCCGGTGGCGACCGATCTGCGGGTCGTGCTGGCGGCGATCCACGCCGTCGGCGACCTCGACCGGATGGGACGGCTGGCGATTCACGTCGCCGAGGCCGTCGAGCGCAGATACCCGGCCCGGGTGGTGCCGCAGGTCCTCGTGCCTCGGTTCGTCGAAATGGGCCGCATCGCGGTGTGGCTGGCGGTGATGGCCGGGCAGGCCGTCCAGAGCCGCGACGCGGTACTCGCGCGGACGCTCATCAGTGTCGACGACGACATGGACGACCTGCACCGGACGATCTTCACGGTGATCGACTACCAGGACTGGGCCTACGGCACCACGAAAGCGGTCGACGCGGCCTTGTTGAGCCGATACTACGAACGGTTCGCCGATCACGCGGTCTCGCTGGCGAAGCAGACCACGTTCGTCGTCACCGGCCGTCCGGAATGGACGGACGCGGTGCCCGCGCAGGGCGGTGCGCGGATCGCCTAGACCTCGTTCAGAGCTGTCGCTTGTCGAAGAGGGTCAGGCGTTCACTGAGCGACCACAGCTTCCGTACGTCCTCGGGATCGACGGCGGCGGCCGCGGCCTTCGCGGGCAACCGGCCGTCGTAGTAGCCGCCGTTGAGCACCTTGGCCCAGGGGTTCGCCAGCCGGGCGACGGGTTCGGCGCCTTCCGCGACCGGACGGCCGCGGTAGCTGTATCCCGGAAGCATCCCGGTGGCGATGATGCCCGGGTGCACACTGACGGCTTCCCGTACCTTCGGCCGGAACTCGGTCAGCGCGGTGGTCATCATGGTGAGCGCGAGTTTGGACTGCGCGTAGGCGGCGCCTCGGTTGTAGCGGCGCTTCCAGTTGAGGTCGTTCCAGTTGATCCGCCCACCGCGGTGCAGCGAGGAGGACACGTTCACCACACGGCTCACCTCGGAGCGATCGAGCGCGTCCTCGAGCAGCCGGGTCAGGAGGTACGGGGCGAGATAGTTGACCTGCACGGTCTGTTCGTGACCGTCCTTGGTGAGCACCCGCCCGTGCGGTCCGGTGATCCCGGCGTTGTTGACCAGGACGTCGAGGCGGGGGCAGGACTCGGCGACGGCGACGGCGAGGTCGATGACCTGGCGCAGATCGGTGAAGTCGGCGACGACGGGCCGGAGCCTCCGCGCGTCGACGCCGGATTTCACCAGCCGGTCACAGGATTCGTCGCTTTCCTCGCGGGTGCGGGCATGGGCGAGCACCGTGCAGCCTTCGGCGAGGAGCAGCCGGGCGGTCTCGAAACCGATGCCGTCCGATGCTCCGGTGAGCAGGACTGTGGGACTGTCGTTCATTGGTCCATCCACAAAGGACTCATGGGCGCGTTCGATCGCGCCGGGGGCCGGAAAGATCAACGGCCGGCCGGGGAATCGCCGGTATCGGAGGTATCGCCGACCGGCACCGGATGAGGTGGCCGGTCGTCGTGGCGCACGGCCCACGCGTGCCCTCTGCCCATGGCTCCAGCCAAACGCGTCCGCGCCCGGGGAGCAAGATCGGCCGATCCGGTTTTACGGATTCCTTCCGCGGCAACGTTCACCGGGCGGTCAACCGGAAACGCATCCGGCAGACGACGGCGTCCGAGCGTCGGCGCAGAGCGCGGGCGAGCACGCCGCCGCGCCGGTTCTGCAGGATCCGCTGCCACCAGTGCTCCGGTTCGACCTCGGCGATCAGGACGAAGACGTGCCGGTCGCCGACTGTGCGCAGGTGTTCCACCAGCGGCTCGCCGAGACGCCGTCGTTCGTCGTGGAGCTGGACCAGCGTCACTCCGGGATGCCACTTCTCCCAGTCCGCGACGAAATCCCGCGCGGACTGGCCGTCGTCGGGATGGACGACGTGCACCGCCTCGACGTGGTCGCCGAGCGACAACGCGGCGGCGAGCGCGTCACGGGTCAGGCGGGAGACGGTGTGGACGGGGACGATGACGAGTGAACGGTGCGGTCGCGGGGGAGCGGGGGTCAGGCCGAGCCCGAGCCGCTCACCGATTCGGCGGTAGCTCCGTTCCACCCATTCCATGACCGCCACCAGCAGCGGCAGCGCGACGACGATCAGCCAGCCGCCCTCGCCGAATTTGGTCGTCGTCACCACGATCGCCGCGGCTCCGGTGAGCAGCGCGCCGAAGCCGTTGAGCGTGGCCTTGCCGCGCCAGCCGGACGGGCGGGTCCGCCGCCAGTGCCGGACCATCCCGATCTGGGAGAGGGTGAACCCGACGAACACCCCGATCGCGAACAGCGGGACCAAGGTGTTCATGTCGCCGTCCGTGATCACGAGCAGCAGGGCCGCGGTGACGGCGAGGAAGCCGACGCCGTAGCGGTACACCTGGCGTTCCGCGCGCAGGGCGAACACATGCGGCAGCTTGTTGTGCTTGGCGAGCAACTGGGCGAGCACGGGCAGGCCGCCGAAGGACGTGTTCGCGGCCAAGGCGAGCAGCACCACGGTCGAGAACTGCACCAGGTAGAAACCGAAGCCGTCGCCCAGCGCCGCGGTCGTCACCTGCGAGAGCACGGTGACGCCGTCCACCGGATGGATGGCGAATTTCCCGATCAGCACGGCGATCCCGAGGAGCATCACGCCGAGCAGACCGCCCAGCGCGATCTCCGCGTGCTGCGCGCGCCGTACCCGGGGCTTGCGGAACGACGGTACGGCGTTGGCGATCGCCTCGACTCCGGTCAGCGCCGCGCAGCCGTTCGCGAAAGCCTTGAGCAGCAACAGAATGCCGACCGTCTGGAGGTTCTGCGCGTGTTCCGGCGCGACGACCGCCGCGGCCGGGCCGGACCGGAACAGGCCGGCGACGATCACGGACAGGATCGCGCCGACGTAGATCACGGTGGGCACGACGAACACCCGCGCGCTCTCGGCGATGCCGCGAAGGTTCACGCCGGTGACCAAGGCCAGCACGCCGAGGCACAGCCACAGCGTGTACGGCAGCAGCCCGGGGAACGCCGACGTCAGCGCGGCCACCCCGGCCGCCACCGACACCGCGACGTTGAGCACGTAGTCGACGATCAGCGATGCCGCCGCCACCAGTGAGGCCCGGCGCCCGAGGTAGGTCCGGCTGACCCCGTAGGCGCCGCCGCCGTCGGGGAACGCGGCGATCACCTGACGGTAGGACAGGGTCAGCACGCCCAGCAGTACCGCGATCGCGAGTGTGACCGGCACCGTGAAGCCCAATCCCGCACCGCCGGCGACGGCCAGCACGATGACGATGGCTTCGGGTCCGTAGGCGACCGACGCCATCGCGTCCAAGGACAGCGCGGCGAGTCCGCCGACGACGGACAGGCGGTGGCGTTCGGAGTGGTCGGTACCGCTTTCGGGGCGGGTGAGTGTCGTGGTCACGCCGTCAGCTTGGGGTTCCGCTGGTCTCCGGTCCGAGGGCGTTGACGGGTTCTTGACACCGAATCGGGTGAACCCGATGCCGGCCTGACGTCCCGCGACAAGAACGCGAAACCGCTGGCGCCCAAGGCATTGAGCGCGAACACGAGAGCGTCGTGCTCGGCAGGATGCCCCAGTACGAGCCAAGAGTGCAGAAGCCAGCAGATCGCCGCGGTGGCGAAGGTGGCCCGTGCGGTGCCGAGCAGGGCGACGGCATCGATCACGGCGACCATGAGCAACACGGAAACGAGCGGCTGAGGTGAACCGCCCGCCCGGGCGAGGAAAGCCACGGCGAGGGCACCGGCGAAGCCCAGGGGACAGCTGATCGAGGCGGGGACCGGGATCCGGCGTGCGGTACGCATCCCGATAGCTGAACCGGTCGCGTCCACCGGCTGAAGGGCCGCTTACGTACTTCGCATGCCGGACGGCCCGGTCTTGACGTCACCACTACACCCGGAGGTGCTTGCGCGTCCGGTAGTCAGCGATACTATGTACCGGTAGTCAGTGATGCTGAGTAGCAGGAAAGGGGGGGCGGCCCGATGGCGACACGAGCTCAGGCGATCCGGGTGCGAGGCCTGGAGAAGTCGTACAAGACGCTGCATGTGCTGCGGGGTGTGGATTTCGACGTGGAAAGGGGCGGTATCTTCGCGCTCCTCGGGTCGAACGGGGCGGGTAAGACCACGGTCGTGCGGATCCTGTCCACGTTGCTCAAGACGGACGCGGGGACGGCGACCGTCGATGGCCTGGACGTCACCACGCATCCGGCGAGCGTGCGGGAGGTCATCAGCCTCACCGGTCAGTTCGCCGCTGTCGACGAGATCCTCAGCGGACGCGAGAACCTGGTGCTCGTCGCCCGGCTGAGACATCTGAAGCGGCCGGGCAAGATCGCCGACGACCTGCTGGAGCGGTTCTCGCTGATGGAGGCGGGCGCGCGGAAGGTCTCGACGTATTCGGGCGGGATGCGCAGGCGACTGGACATCGCCATGAGCCTCATCGGGAATCCGCCGGTGATCTTCCTCGACGAGCCGACCACCGGGCTCGACCCCGAGGCGCGGATCGAGGTGTGGGCCGCGGTGAAGGAACTCGCCGCCCGCGGTACGACCGTGCTGCTGACGACGCAGTATCTGGACGAGGCCGAGCAGCTCGCCGACCGGATCGCGATCCTCCACAAAGGACGGATCATCGTGAACGGCACGCTCGCCGAGCTCAAGCGGCTGCTCCCGCCGGCCAAGGTCGAATACGTCGAGAAACAGCCGTCGCTCGAGGACGTCTTCCTTGCTGTCGTCGGCGCGGACAAGTAGGGGGAACACCGTGAACAAGCACTTCTTCGGCGACACCACCGTCCTTTTGGGACGATCGGTGAAGCATGTGACGCGCAGTATGGACACCATCATCACGACCGCGATGATGCCGGTCGCCATGATGCTCATGTTCGTCTACGTGTTCGGCGGCGCGATCGACACCGGGGCGGATTCGTATGTGAACTACCTGCTGCCCGGGATCCTGCTGATCACGGTCGCGTCGGGCGTCGCCTACACCGCGCTGAGACTCTTCACCGACATGAAGAGCGGGATCTTCGAACGCTTCCAATCCCTGCCGATCGCGCGCTCGGGCGTGCTGTGGGCGCATGTGCTGACCTCGCTCGTCGCCAACCTGGTCTCACTGGTGATCGTCATGGGCGTGGCCCTCGTCATGGGCTTCCGTTCAGGAGCGGGATTGGGGGCGTGGCTCGCGGTGGCGGGCATCCTGCTCCTGTTCACGCTGGCGCTGACCTGGCTGGCGGTGATCCCCGGTCTCTCCGCGAAATCCGTGGACGGTGCGGGCGCGTTCTCCTACCCCCTCATCTTCCTGCCGTTCCTCAGCTCGGCGTTCGTGCCGACCGCCACCATGCCCGGCCCGGTACGGGCCTTCGCCGAACACCAGCCGGTGACCTCGATCGTGAACGCCCTGCGCGCCCTGCTCACCGGCCAGCCGGTCGCCACCGATATCTGGACGGCCCTCGCCTGGTGCGGCGGCCTCCTCGTCGTCGCGTACTTCTTCGCCACGATCACCTACCGGCGCAAGATCTCCTGACCCGGGGCCGCTCAGTCGTCCGGGCCGCGCAACGTCAGGACGACGCGGAGCACGTGTTCCACCGCGGCGGGGAACACCGCTCCGCGTAGTTCGCCGCGGCTCGCGAGGGTGTGCCCGGCGAAGTCCAGCATCCGGTCCTCGCCGAGCCGCCGGACGGTCAGCGTGGCCACTTCTTCGAGGTCGAGATCGGGATGGTCCATGCGGGTCAGCGCGAACTCGATGAGCAGCTGCTCGTCCGTCATTTCCCACCTCCGCCTCACTTTCAGGATACGGCGGCCGGGGTCGGGGCAGGTCGCGAAGTGGCCCCCGGCGGGCTCACCGCCGGAACCAGCCCCGCCGCTTCACGGGGTTTTCCGGCTGTAGCCCCAAACTTCCGGTCAGGAAGAAGGTCCCGGACACGACGTTGCCGGGCGCGGGTGTCCGGTCGAGCTCGGTGGTCGCGATGGCGACGTCGAGTTCGATCGCCGCGATGGTGCGGACCCGGATCCGATGGAACGCCGTGCCGGTGACGGTGTTCACGGGAGTTCCGGCCTCGACGACCTCGCCGGCGAACAGCGCGTGGGCGGAGGGCGTCCAGCCGGGCGCGGGTTCTCCGGGCGGGAAGGTGCCGGAAGGAATGAAGTGGTCGGCGGCGAATTCCGGTTCACCGTCCTGCGAGGCCGAATACGCGTCGGCGTCGGCGTGCACGGTGATTTCCTCGGCCAGCGCCGCCAGTACCAGGGAACCGGATTCGAGCCGCCCGCCGGAGTGGGCGAGGACCGCCCGGTCTTCCAGTTCGACCGCGATGGGGCAGATCAACTCTCCGCCGGCACCGTCCAGGAGGTCGAGCATCGCGGTCTCGTCGTCGACGAGGCGGACGTCGCCGACGGGCACCGCGGGCGCGGTGCCCGCCAGGCACGGCAGAAGGAACTCGATCCCACCGTGGTGGACCTGCGCGACCAACCGGGCACCGGACGGATCGGTCCAGACGTGCTCGCTGATCTTCTTGGTGATCCGCCGGGTGGTGCCCGCGCCGATCAGGGAAACCACCCGTTCCCCGAGCTCTTCCTGGCTTGTGACGCCGATCCCGATCGTCCCGAAGTGGCTGGACACGCTGACTCCCCCTGGTTCCGTGATCCACCGCAGACTACGGGAGCGGTGAATACTGGCCGCCATGAACCAGACCGCCCGCGAGTTCGCCCGGTTGCGCGGCATCATCGAGCGGGAACTGCCCGACGCCGCACCGTTCTTGCCCGGAGCGTCCGAGCACGACCTCGACCGGCTCGCCACCGGGACCGGGCTCGTCCTGCCGTCCGAACTCCGTGACCTCCTGAGTGTGTCGGCGGGCCAAGACGATCCCGGCGAACTGAACGGCCCGCTCAACTTCCATCATTTCCTCACCGTCGACGAGATCATCGAGATGCACCGGATGCTCACCGACGCGGTCGGCCATATGGCCGAACCCGTCGGACAGCCCGCCTGGCTCCGGTGGACGGTGTGGTCGGAGTCCTGGTTGCCGTGCCTCGCGTTCCAAGGCGATTGCTATTTCCTCGACCTGGCGCCCGGCGACCGTGGCACCTTCGGACAGGTCGTGTCCCGCCCCAACGTGCCGGACCTCGGTGAGCCGATCGCGCCGTCGCTCTCCGCGTTCCTCGCGCGTGCCGCGGACCTCGTCGATGCCGGGCACGTCAAGGTCGAAGAAAGCACACTCGTCGTTCCCGATCTCTACTGACCTTCACGTGGTGCGTACCCGGCCGGAGATGGTGAGCCAGGTCAGCCCGAGCGCGGCCGCCCAGACGGCCGCGCCGATCACGCCGACCGTGTGCAGTCCCGAGACGAACCCGGCGCCGTCGGTTGGCGTCCCGGCGACAGCCCCGTAGACGGCGACGGCCAGGGCGCCGGCCGCCTGCCGGGACGTGTTGTTGACCCCGCTGGCGAGCCCGGCGCGGTCGGCGGGGACCGAGCGGACCGCGGCGGCCACGACGGCGGCGGTCATCAGGCCCATGCCGATGCCCAGGCCGAGCAGGACCGGAAGCAGCCGGAGGTATCCGCTGTCCGGTTCCAGCCCGATCATCGCCAGTGATCCGGCCGCGCCGACGAGGAGACCGCAGGTCAGCGGTAGCCGGGGGCCGTGGTGTCCGGTGAGGCGGCCGGTGACCGGCGCCAGCGCCGCCAGCGGGACGAACAACGGCAACAGCATCAGACCGGCGGTGAACGCGCTCCGGTGCTGCACGGTCTGCAGGTACAGCGTCACGACGAAGATCGTCCCGATCCCCACCAGGTTCATCGCCGCCGCCACCAGGTTCGCCCCGGTGAACGCGGGTTCCCGCAAGAGGCTCAGCGGGAGCAGCGGTTCGGCCGCCCGGTGTTCCCGCCAGCCGAACCCGGCGAGCGCGAGCACGGCGGCGAGCAGCGCGAGCGGTTCGCCCGCGATGACGGCGTATACCGTCGCGGCCAGGGTCGTCGTCGCCAGGACGATGCCGGGGATGTCGAGCCGTCGCGGGTGCTCGTCGGTGCTTTCGGCGACCAGGCGCAGGGTCAGCGGGATCGCGGCCACGACGATCGGCAGATTGATCAGGAAGACGGTCCGCCAGCCCACACCCGAGACCAGCGCGCCGCCGATCAGCGGCCCCGCGGGCAGCGCGAGCGCCGAGACGCCCGCCCAGACACCGACCGCCCGCGCCTGCTCGGTCCGCCCGGGGAAGGCCCGGGTGATGACGGCGAGGGTGCCGGGCAGCAGCATCGCCGCGCCGATGCCCTGCAACGCACGGCCGCCGACCAGGGTGGCGACATCGGGGGCGACCCCGCATACCAGCGACGCCATCCCGAACACGCCGAGCCCGCACAGGACCACCCGTTTGTGACCGTAGCGGTCACCCAGCGTGCCTCCCGCCAGCAGCAGGCTGGCCAGGACGACCGCGTAGCCGTCGACCACCCACTGCTGGCCGCGCAACCCGGTGTGCAGGCCCTCGGCGATCTGCGGCAGCGCGACATTGACGATCGTGACGTCCAGCTGTACCAGGAACATCCCGACGCACATGACGGTCAGCAGCAGTCGCCGTCTTGTCGAGGCGGGCCGTTCCGTCGCGGTCGAAGCCATCGAGCGCTCGTCCTCCGTTTCTCCGGTGTCACGCCACCTTCGGCGCCGCGAAGTCGAAACCGAAGACCTCGGCGAACCCTTCGCGACCCTCGTCGGTCACCCGTAGCGCGCGGGGGACACCGTTCGCCCGCCGGGTCACCCAGCCCAGTTGTTCGACCCGGGCCAGCAGCGCCGCGCCGAGGGCACCGGCCAGGTGGTGCCGTTGTTCGGTCCAGTCGACGCAGTAGCGCACGACCTTCCGCCGACCCGCCGGGACCACCACGCCCAGCTCGCCGAAGAACTTCCAGCCGGCCTCGGTGATCCGGTACTCGATGTCGTTGCCAGGCGTGGAAAGCCGGTCGTTGCCCGCGGACTCCGGATGATGCAGCCCGTCGCCACCGTCGAGCGCGTCGTTGGCGAGCAACGAGCGCATCACCTCGACACCGAGCCTGCCCGCCATGTGGTCGTAACAGGTCCGTGCCGTGCGCAGCGTCCGTGCCCGGCCGGCTCCGCGCAGCGAGCGGACCGGCCGCGGCGGAGCCAGTCGTGCCAGGGCTTCCAGCGCTTCGGCGACCCGGGCGGACGCCAGTTCGTAGTAGGCGTGGCGGCCCTGCCTGCGGACCCGCAGGAGATCGCCTTCGGTCAGCCTGGCCAGATGCGCGCTCGCCGTCGACGGCGCCACCCCGGCCTCCGCCGCCAGCACGGACATCGGCAACGCGCGGCCGTCCAGCAGCGCCAACAGGATCGCCGACCGGGCGGGATGGCCGACCAGTTCGGCGGGAGTGGTGAAATCCGCTTCCCCGCCGAGCCGGGCGGTCTCGTACTTCCTGGCCATACCTCCACCGTAGGACGCTTTCGTTTCGCTTCCGGACGAAACATGGGCGCCGTTCGTCAGGCCGGTCCCAGCAGACGGTAGAGCAGCGCCGCTCGCAGGGAAACCCGGCGCTGAACTCCCTCGAAATAGTGAACATTGGGCAGTGCCGTGCTTTCCGGCGGCAGCTCACCCGCACGCGGCCCGGTGTGGAAGACGTGGGCGTGCGCACCGACCGTGCTGAGCAACCGCCGGTCGAACACGTATTCCGGGGCCAACGGGGCGGCGTCCGGATCCCGCCGGGCGGCGGGGACGTGGAAGTCCGGAAGTTCGAACGGGATTCGGAGCCTTCTACCAGATCGACCGCATTGTCCACTTCGAACGAACTGACGCCGTGTTCCTCCATAAAGGACTCTTCGTCCAGGTCGACACCGCGGCCGGGAGGCGGCAGGAAGACGATGCGGGCGATCCCCAGCCGGCACAGCGCGATCAGGGTCGATCTCGTGGCCCGGCAGCCCGGATCACCGACCAGGCCGATGGTCGCCCCGTCGAGTGAACCCGGTGTCCGGCCGATCATCCAGCTGTCCGGCAGGCCTTGCGTGGGATGCTCGCGTTCACCGGTGCCGGCGGGTGGCCGTCGCTATCGAGTGGTTGAGGGGTGCGGCCTCGTGCCGTTCGTGTTGGGTTTTCCACAGTGGCAACCAGAAACATTTAGGAATTGGGTTTTGCCAAA
>NZ_JBHXIB010000066.1:0-44147 GCF_042723975.1 Amycolatopsis sp. NPDC058340
AGCGCGTGAATGACCCCATACCACGGCTCAGCCGGGGGAAGGGGGCCTTCACGCGCGAACCGTCAGGGTTTGTGCGCCTTCAGGATCAGCGAGACACCGCGCCGCGAGCGGGTCGGGAGGTAGCGCTCGGCCGTCACGATCGCGGTCAGGGCCCGGTTGACCAGCCAGGGCGTGTGCTCGTTGAGTTCGTTGCCGCGCGCCGAGCGCCGCCGCAGCGCCACCACCGGCCGCAGCAGGACGTTCCAGCTCCACAACTCCTCGACGACGAAGCCCGCGTCCTCCATGACCTTCCGCAGCGACGCCCGGTCGTACCGGCGCACGTGGTGCACCGCGACGTCGTGCGCCGACCACAGGTCCATTCCGGACGGGACACTGATCAGCGCGGAACCGCCGGGCCGCAGCACCCGGAACAGCTCCGCCGCGGCCTGGTCGTCCTCCTGGATGTGTTCGAGGATCTCGAACGCCACCACCAGATCGAACGACGAGGACGGCAGCGGCAGGTCACGGGCGTCGGCGTGGATCGCGTCGAGACCGCGCGAGCGCGCGATCTCGACCGCGTTCTCGTCGTAGTCCGTGGCGACGACGTCCCAGCCGCGCGAGCGCAGCACCCGCGTGTTGCCGCCGCCCGCCGCGCCGATGTCGAGCGCGCGACCGGGCGGGCCGAGCCGCTTGAGCTCGTCGGCGAGCATGTGCCGCTTCTCCCGGAACCACCAGTGACGGTCCTCCATCTCGGTGATCCGGGCGACGTCCTCCGTCTTCACCGTCGCTCCTTCCGATGCCGGGCGAAGACCCAGCGGTCGAGGGCCACGAACCGCAGCAACGTCATCAGCCCGTAGGCGACGATGAGCACGAGCAGTTCGACGACCGGCCCCGAGCCGGGGGCGACGAGATGGAGCCCGGTCACGGCCAGTGTGGTCAGCAGATACGTGGTGGCGAACAGGATCGCGGCCCGCGTGTGCAGGCCGAGCCGGTGCCCGCCGCCGCGGTTGAACGTCCATCGCCGGTTCGCCTCGGTGTTGGCCACCCCGACGAGCACGAGCGCGACCAGGTTCGCCCCCGCCGGCGTCAGCGGGACACGCAACGGGAGGTACAGCAGCGTGTAGAGCACGGTCGAGATGACGCCGATCACCGCGAACCCGAGGAACTTCGCCAGGGTCGCGGCCCGCGGCTCGGCCAGCACGGCGTCCGGATGGGTGGCGCGCAACTGCGGGATCTCCGGCACGTTCACCCGTCCTTTCCCGGCGGCGATCGCCCGGCCCACGCGGACCAGGCCCTTCAGGTTCCCCATCGCGGTCTGGGTGACCTTGACCCGCGAATCGACGTCCTCGACCCAGTCCAGCGGCACCTCGTGCACCCGAAGGCCGTTGTGCTCGGCCAGCATCAGCATCTCGGTGTCGAAGAACCAGTGGTCGTCCTCGACCGCCTCCAGCAGCCCGGCCACCGCATCACGCCGGGCCGCCTTGAAGCCGGCGGACGTGTCGCTGCTGCGCAGCCCGAAAACGTGCCGCGTGATCGCGTTGTAGGTACGGGAGACGATCTCGCGTTTGAGGCTGCGGCGGATCCGCGAGCCGCGCCCGAGCCTGGTCCCGATGGTGATCTCGCAATGCCCGCTGACCAGCGGTGCGATCAGGGGGAGCAGGCCCTCCAGACCGGTCGAGAGGTCGACGTCCATGTAGGCGACGATGTCGGCGGTACTCGACCCCCACGTCGCCTTGATCGCCGCGCCCCGGCCGCGGACCGGGATCCGCCGCGCGGAGATGCGCGGATTCCCCTCGGCCAGTTCGGTGGCGATCTCCCAGGTCCGGTCGGTACTGCCGTTGTCGGCGATGGTGATCGACCAGGGGAACGGGAAGTCGTCGCCGAGGTACGCGGTCAGCGTGGTGATGCAGCCCAGGAGGGCGCGTTCCTCGTCGAGCACCGGGATCACGATCTCGACGGTCGCCGTCGTGCGGTTTCCCGGTGCGACGCGGGGTGCCGCGGTGAGTTCAGCCGTCATGGGGCGTCACGCTCCCGGCTTGCAGTCGAACAGGGCGGAGGTGAAGCCCATCCACGGGTTGGCGGTGTAGGCGGGCGGCGGGATCCGCACGCAGTTGCGCACCACCCAGTCCTTGCGGGCCAGCGCGGTCGGGCTGTCGTAGGCGAACCCGCCGAACAGGACGTACCTCAGCTGTCCACTGTGGACGGCGTCGGCGAGGCCGTCGGCGGTCGGCATCGGCATGGTGCCGACGAAACCGCCCATCGGCATCACGGACAGGCCCGCCCGGATGTAGGGCGAGGCGCCGGTGCCGCCGACCGTCGCCAGATCGAAGCGCTCGCCGCGCTTGTTGGCCTTGAGGAAGCCGAGAAGCTTCGGGTCGGCGTCGGACGGCATCATCTGGAACATGATCGGCGGGGGCAGCGGCATGGCCTGTCCGCCCGCCGCGCCGGGTTTCGGGCCGCCTGCCATCAGCTTGGTCAGGTCGATACCGGTCGAGAGCGCGTTCGGGTTCGGTCCCGCGAGGGGGTTGAAGTTCTGGAACATCGCCGTGCGCGGATCCGTCGGCGGCTGGAAGGCGGGTGCCGCCCAGGCGACCGGCCCGGCCAGCAGCGCGACCCCGGCCACGGCGCCGGTCACGACGGCGAATTTCCCGGTGCGGCGCACGAGCACCAGCACCGCGGCGGCGACGGCCGCGATCGCGACGACGGGCCGCAGCCAAGGCAGGTAATCGCCGGAGCGGCTCATCAGCACGAACGCCCAGGCACCGGTGGCGAGCAGGCCGGCAGGCAGCGCCCACGCGAAGCGGCGGTCCGTCCACGCGAGGTGCAGGCCCGCGCCGGCGATCGCGGCGATGGCGGGCGCCAGGATGCTCGTGTAGTACGGGTGGATGCTCTGCGAGAAGCTGAGCGCACCGGCGAAAAGGACGAGCCAGCCACCCCACAGCAGCCAGCCCGTGCGCGCCTTGTCGGTGCGCGGCGCACGGCCCGCGGCGACCAGGCCGACGACGAGCAGCAGCACGGCCAGCGGGAGCAGCCACGAGATCTGGCCGCCGATCAAGTCGTTGAACAGCCGGAAAACACCGGTGTCGCCGCCCTGGTCGACCGGCGTGACCTTGCCGTCGGGCAGGACGGGCAGCTCGGCCGAGTTCCCGGCCTTCGCGGCGTCCGTGCGGTCGAAGAGGTTGTAGGACCAGACCATCTGCCACACCGAGTTCGAGGTGCTGCCGTCCATGTACGGGCGGGAGCCCGCGGGGGTCAGCCCGACGATCAGCATCCAGATCGACGACACCGCGGCGGTGACCGCTCCGGCGCCGAGCAGATGCAGCACCCGCCGTCCCGGCGAGGCCGGTGCGGCGACGAGGTAGACGATCCCGAGCACCGGAAGGACGGCCAATGCCATGGCGAGTTTGATGTGGAAGCCGACGCCGACGAGCACGGCGGTGAGCAGCAGCCAGCGCGGGGACGCCTTCTCCAGCGCCCGCCAGAAGGCGTAGGTCGCGACGAGCAGCGTCAGGATCAGCGTCGAGTCGGGCAGGTTGACCCGGGTGCCCGCGATCGTGATCGGGGTCGCGGCGAGCAGCACCGCGGCCAGCGCGGCGGGCGCGTGCCCGGCCCAGCGGCGCACGAGCACGAACAGCACGTACACCGAGACGGCTCCGGCGATGACACCGGGCAAGAGCAGTGCCCACGTCTCGTAACCGAAGACACGGACCGAAAGCGCCTGCAGCCAGAGCGCGCCGGGTGCCTTGTCGACACTCATGAACCCGGCGGGATCGTAGGCGCCGTAAAGGAAGTTGTGCCAGTTCGCGGACATGCTGCGTACCGCGGCGGCATACGCGTAGTGCGCGGCGTTCCCGCCGATACCCCACCCGTAGGCGACGCCGGCGACGAGCGCGCTCAGGACGGCGATGCGCTTGGCGGCCAGTGCCGACAGCCCCGTCTTGGCCTTCTTCTTCGGCGTCCGCGCGGTCGGGGCGGCGGCCCGTGGCGGGGCGCTCGTGACCGGGGTGCCTAGGTCTTGGGACACGTTCTACTCCCTTCCCAGGAATAGGAGATGACGCGGCTCACGGACGTGAGATACGCACCGCGAATTCGTGATCGTCTCAAAAAGTGTCGCACCACGGTTTCCCGCGCGTCTTATCCCAGCCTGCTGGTTTGTCACCTCGGCCCGGGACCGGAGTGTCCTTTGAGGACGGACGTCAGCGCAGGCGGACGGGAAGGGATTCGAGGCCGTGCATCACCATGCTGACACGCCAGCGGAGACTGTCCGCGGGGACGGCCGCGCGCAGTTCCGGGAACCGGGTGAGCAGGGCGGACAGCGCGATTCCGCCTTCGAGCCGGGCCATCGGCGCGCCGAGGCAGTGGTGGATGCCGTGCCCGAAGGCGAGCTGCGGATTGTCCGCGCGGTCGAGCTCCAAGGCGTCCGCGCCGGGGAAACGGGCGGGGTCACGGTTGGCGGCCAGCAGCGAAACGATGACCAGCGAACCGGCCGGGATCGTCACGCCGCCGAGCTCGACGTCCTCGTTGGCGTACCGCATCGCCGCGTGCACGGGGCTCTCGTAGCGCAGGAATTCCTCGACCGCGGCGGGCATCCCGTCCGGGTTCGCGCGCAACGCGGCGAGCTGTGCCGGGTTTTCGAGCAGCGCGAGAGTGGCGTTGCCGATGAGGTGGACGGTGGTCTCGTGCCCGGCGATGAGCAGGAGGAAGACCATCGACGTCAGCTCGTGCTCGGTGAGCCGGTCTTCGCCGTCGTGCACCGTGACGAGCGCCGAAAGCAGGTCCGTGCCGGGGTTCGCGCGTTTCTCGGCGAGGAGTTTCCTGACATAGCGCAGCATTTCGGCGGCGGCCGCGTCGAGCTCGTCGACGGGCAGCGCGCTGGCGGTGAGGATCTCGGTCCAGCCGTGGAAGGCGCCTGCCTCGTCCTCCGGTACGCCGAGCATCTCCGTGAGGATGCGGATCGGCAGCGGCAGGGCGAGCGCCTTGATCAGGTCGACCTCGTCGAAGTCGGCCACGGCGTCGAGCAGTTCGGCCGTGATGGCCTCGATCCTGGGACGCAGCTGGGCGATCCGGCGCACGGTGAACGCGGCGGACACCAGCTTCCTGAGCCTGGTGTGATCCGGCGGATCGAGGTTCAGCATATGCGTGTTCATGCCGAGCCGGACGTCTTCGGACAGCCCGCGCCGGTCACCGACGGCGCCGGTGCGCCCGCTCAGCCCTGGATGCGCGAGCGCCTGGCGGACCTCGGCGTAGCCGCTCACCAGCCAGCCGGTGGTGCCGGAGGAGAGGGTGATCCCGCGGACCGGGCCGCTTTCGCGCAGGGCGGCGTAGGCGGCGTGCCTTTCGGGCGCGCCCCCGAACAGGAATTCGGAGCTGGAAGAGGTCACCGAATCAGGTTCCCGTGCGCGCCGTCGTACCTTCTTCTCCTGCACTGCCCGGCACCTATGAAATACGCACGAAGCGCGCGAGTTTATTGCACCTTTTTTCTTACGGCCTACTCGAAAACTGCTCGAAGAAATGATTGACGATCTACGTCCGGTGATCGTAACGTTGTTACCAGGACGCCGGGGGGCAACGGAACCCGCGCCTGGTGAAGTCAGAAAATCCCTAGCAATGAATCGGAGTGATTACTGTGTCCGCAAAGCTTGCCGCCAAGTTCGCCGGTTCCGCCATCGCCGCTCTCGGCCTGCTGGCCGTCGTCGCGCCGGGTGCCTCGGCCGCCGCGGCCGTGACGGTCACACCGTCGTCGGGGCTCTCGGACGGTGCGGTGGTCCAGGTGACCGGAACCGGCCTGACGCCGGGCGCGACCTATCGCGTCGGCGAATGCGCCCAGGACGCGCAGGGGCAGTTCCCTTGCAGCCCTTCGCAGAAGTCGCTGGTCGCGGACGCGGCCGGGAAGATCTCGACCTCGGTCACCGTGCAGAAGAACTTCACCGGCGTGCTGCCCGACGGCAGCAGCTACGGCACGGTGGACTGCACGGCCATCACCTGCGTCGTCGGCCTCGGTGACGCCGGCGGCAACGGTGGCGGTGTGGTCATCAGCTTCAGCTGACGCCAGACGGCGATGAAGGAATTGGGACGTCGCGTGTCCCAATTCCTTCACCGCCGGGTAAGAGCATAGAGCGCGCAGGAAAGGAGAAGAAGGGTAATTCTGCCGGTGCCGGGAAGGCGCCGGGGGTGGTAGACCGCCTCGGGCAGGTTGTGAAAGCCACTTTCGCAACGTTGAAGGTTGCGAAAGTGGCTTTCACAACGTCCGGCTCCGCCCGGTCGCTTCGTTCCGCCCGATCGCTCCGTTCCGCCGGATCGCTCCGCCGTGGGCTCCGGGCGCCGGGCAGGGTTCCCGATGTCGCATTTGAGACACTCAGCGTCTCAAATGCGACATTGGGAACCCTTGAACCCCCGAGCATCTCCGCCGCGGGTAGCGCTCAGAGCGTCTCGGCGAGAAGCCCCCGCTTCCGCAGCAGCGGCATGACACCTTCCCCGAACGTATAAGCCTCTTCCAGATGCGGCTGGGCGGAAAGGATCAGATGATCCAGGCCGAGGGCGTGGTACTCCTCGATCCGCTCGGCCACCTCTTCGTGGCTGCCCACCAGCGCCGTGCCGACGCCGGGGCGCACCAGGCCGTAGCCCGCCCAGACGTTGGGGTGGATCTCCAGCGAGTCGGTGCGGCCGGCGTGCAGTGCCGCCATCCGCCGCTGGCCCTCGGATTCGGTGGCGGCGAACCGTTCCTGCGCCTGCCGGATCCGCGCGGGGTCCATCCCGGCGAGCAGCTGGTCGGCCACCTTCCACGCCTCGGCCGAGGTGTCGCGGCTGATCACGTGGAATCGCGTGCCGAAGCGAAGCGAACGTCCCAGCGCTTCCGCTCGTTCCCGCGACCGGGCGAGATGCGAGGCCATGGCCGACGGCGTTTCGCCCCACATCAGCAGCACGTCCGCCTGCGCGGCCGCGACCTCCAGTGCGGCCGAAGAAGAACCGCCGAGGAACAGGGTCGGCCGCACCGCATGCGGCCGCGCGACCATCCCGGCCTGCAACGTGTAGTGCGTGCCGGAGAAGTCGAACCGCGAACCCGGCCACGCCTGCCGGAAGACGTCCATGAACTCGCCGGTGCGCGCGTACCGCTGGTCGTGGTCGAGCCAGTCGCCGTAGCGGCGCTGCTCGTCGGGGTCGCCGCCGGTCACGATGTTCAGCAGCAGCCGTGAATCGGAGACGCGCTGGAACGTCGCCGCGGTCTGCGCGGCGAGCAGTGGCGAGACGAACCCCGGCCGCAGCGCGATCATGAATTTCACCGACCGGGTCGCGCCCGCGAGTGCCGAGGCGACGACCCACGGATCCTCGCAGAACAACCCGAACGGCGTGAGCATCCCGGTGAACCCGAAACGGTCCGCGGCGAGCGCGACCTGGGTCAGGTATTCGAGATCCGGTTCGCGGCGGGCGCCGGGGGCCGCGACACCGTCGGCGGTCTTGGCGATCTCGCGCCCGTCGCCGTGTGACGGCAGGAACCAGTGCAGTTGCAGGCTCATGAGTGCTCTCCGAACAGTGAGTGCGCGATCGCTTCCAACGGTCCCGAGGCGAGCTCCGCCTCCAGCCACAGCGCGCGCCGGAACCAGCGGTGCAGCGGGAATTCCCAGGTGACGCCCATTCCGCCGCACACCTGGATCGCCGTTTCGCAGACGGAGACCGCGGCGCGGCTCGCGGCGTGGGCGGCGCACGCGACGGCTTCCGTGGTACCGGCGACGGCGGCGCGGTAGGCCAGTGATCGCGCGAGTTCGACCTCGGCGTAGCCATCGGCGAGCTGTTGGCTCACCGCTTGGAACGACCCGATGGGGCGGTCGAACTGCGACCGTGTCTTCGCGTGCTCGACGGCGATCGCCAGCGCCCGGTCGGCGACGCCGATGGCCTCGCCCGCGAGCAGGGTCTTCGCCCGGCTCCGGATCGCGGCGAGCAACGGCGCGGCGGACGGCGGCCCGGCCAGCAGCCTGCCCTCGGCACCGGCCAGCGCGACGTCCGACGTCGCCCGGAGCGGGTCGACGCCGTCCCGCGACGACAGTGAGGCGGCGGACGGGGCGACACCGAAGAGCGCCACCCCGGCCGGAGTGCGAGCCGCGACCACGATCTCCGTGGCGACGTCTGCGTGCAGGACGGCCTGCACCGCGCCGTCCAGCCGCCAGCCGTCGTCGCGGCGGGTCGCGCGGCAGGTGCCGGAGCCGTCGGCGAGCGTCGCCGGGCCGGCCGGTTCGACGCTTGCCGCCCGGTACACCGGCAGGGCGAGCCCGGCCGTGGCGAACCAGGGCACCGGATGCAGGGCACGTCCGCCCTCCTCGGCCAGCAGGACGAGTTCCGCCAGGCCGAGATCCGGATCCAGCCAGCCTTGCCGGACCAGCTCCGGCCAGGCGGCGAGGTCGTGTGCGTCGCCGTCGGCCAGCGCCGCGATCCGCTCCAGGCCGTACGTGTCCTCGAGGTACGTGCGGGCCGCGACCTTGAGCGCGGTTTGGTCCTCGGTCAACGCGAAGTCCATTGATGGCCCCTCCCTGGATTGGTGAACCCGCGTCCGCGATCGACGTCGGCAGGGCGCGGCTCGGTCTCCCACCTCACGAGGGCCGGCAGGGCGCCCTGCCACCGCGATAGCGGGGCCTTCGGCCGGGCGGGTTCACGCGTTTGGTCACTTCTCGAGTCCATCTTCAGCTCCGCCAACTGGCTCTAACGTGATTTCGGCAGGCCGAGGACCCGCTCCGCGACGATGCCGCGAAGGATCTCCGAGGTCCCGCCCTCGATGCTGTTGGCCCGGCTGCGCAACCGCTGGTGCTGCCAGTAGCCGCCCCAGAAGGCGTCCGCCCCGTCGGCCGCCGCGCCCGCGCCGAGCAGCCGCAGCGCGAGCGCGCTCACCCGCTGGTTCGCCTGCGACCAGCGCAGTTTCAGGATCGAGCTCTCCGGTCCCGGCTCGCCGGTCCGCTCCATCGCGGCCAGCGCGCGGTATCCGGTGAACCGCAGGCCCTGCAGGTCGACGTACAGCTCGGCGATTTCGGCGCGGACCCGCGGGTCGGTGTCGGCTCCGCACGCCTTGGCGGTCTTGACCAGCCGGTCGAGCTGCACGGACAGCCGCGCGGTGAGGGTGATTCCGAAGGTGCCGCGTTCGTGCGCGAGGGTGGTCAGCGCGACCCGCCAGCCCTGTCCTGGCTCGCCGAGGACGCGGTCGTCGGGGATTTCGACGCCGCTCAGCAGGATCTGGTTGAAGTCGGTGTCGCCGGACAGCTGGCGCAGCGGCCGCACCTCGACGCCGGGCGCGCGCATGTCGAGCAGGAAACAGGTCAGGCCGCGGTGTTTGGCCGCGTCCGGATCCGTGCGGGCGAGCAGCAGGCAATGGTCGGCCAAATGGGCGTAGGAGGACCAGACCTTCTCACCGTCGACGACGTAGCCGCCGTCGACGCGGCGGGCCCGGGTGCGCACCGAGGCGAGGTCCGATCCGGCGTCCGGTTCGGAGAAGCCCTGGCAGAAGATCGTTTCCCCGGAAAGGATCCGGGGGAGGTGCTCGGCCTTCTGCGCGTCCGTTCCATAGTGGACGATCGCGGGGCCGACCATACCCAGCCCGATCACCCCGGCGTGGTCCGGCGCCTCGGCCAGCGCGCTCTCCTCGGCGTAGATCGCTTGGTACGACGGGGAAAGGCCGCGCCCGCCGTGTTCGGACGGCCAGGTCAGACCGGCGTATCCGGCCGCGTGCAACGCCTTGCTCCAGGCGCGTAGTTCGTCGGCGGACCACGCACGGGGCGCGCTCGGCGTGGCTTCGGGTAACTGTGCGGCGAGCCAGGCTTTCAGGCCCGCCCGGAATGCCGCCTGATCTTCGCTGTCGTCCAGCCGCATGTAGGCACCATAGCCAGCGCCGATGATCGTGAGGGGGTGCGCGAACCATTCCCGCAACTACGGAGAACCCCCGGTCGGCACCGCAATCGGAGAGACGTTCCCCCGTCGGGCGCCGCACCACGATGGTGGAGCCGGGCACCGCGTCCGGTGGAGAGGCAGGTACCCGCGTGGCCGCGCTGAACGACCGGACCCCGGTCATCGTCTCCGCCGTCCGCACCCCGCTCGGCAAACGCGGTGGGGTGCTCGCCGGGCTCAAGGCCGTCGAGCTGATGCGGCACGTCCAGCTGGAGGTCATCGCCCGCGCCGGCATCGAACCCGGCGACGTCGAGCAGATCATCGGCGGCTGCGTGACCCAGTCCGGCGAGCAGAGCCTCAACGTCACCCGCAACGCCTGGCTCAACTCCGGCCACGACCCGGCCGTCGGTTGCTCCACAGTGGACGTTTCCTGTGGCTCGGCCCAGCAGGCCAACCATCTGATCTCCGCGCTGATCGCCGCGGACGCCATCGACACCGGGATCGCCTGTGGCGTCGAGTCGATGAGCCGGGTACCGATCGGGACGAACCTGTACCAAGGGCCCGGGCACTACAAGACGGCCGACTATCCGTGGGAAGACCCGCCCAAGGCGCAGTTCGGCGGCGCCGAGCGGATCGCCGAGCGTGAGGGCATCGGGCGCGCGGACGCCGACGACTACGGTCTCCTTTCCCAGCAACGGGCGGCGCGGGCGTGGGAAGAAGGCCGCTTCGATCGCGAGGTCTCGCCGGTCGGTTCGGTCACCCGCGACGAAGGCGTCCGCGACACCACGCTCGAAGGCCTCGCCGCCTTGCGCCCCAACGTCGAGGGCGCGGTGCACACCGCCGGATCGACTTCGCAGATCTCCGACGGCGCGGCCGCCATCCTCTGGATGTCGTACGGGAAGGCCCGCGCGCTGGGCCTGACCCCGCGGGCGCGGCTGGTCGGCCAGGTCGTCACCGGCGCCGATCCGTACTACCTGCTCGACGGACCCGTCGTCGCCACCGAACGGGTCCTGCGCAAGACCGGTCGCCGACTGTCCGATGTGGACATATTTGAGGTCAACGAGGCCTTCGCCGGGGTGGTGCTGAACTGGGCCAAGGCGCACGGCGCCGACATCGACCGCGTCAACGTCAACGGCGGCGCCATCGCGCTCGGCCACCCTCTCGGCGCGACCGGGACCAGGCTGCTGGTGACGGCGCTGCACGAACTCGAACGCACCGGCACCTCGACCGCGCTGATCACCATGTGCTGTGGCGGTTCGCTCGGCACCGCCTCCCTGCTGGAAAGGCTTTGACCATGCGCGAAGAGGAGTTCTTCCGCCGTGCGCGGGCCGGTTCTCTCGGCCCGTTGGAAGGCGTTCGTGTCCTGGACGTGACCAAGGTCTGGTCCGGCCCGCTCGCCACCTGCGTCATGGCGGACATGGGGGCCGACGTGGTCCGCGTCGAGCTCGCCGACGGCCACGACGGCGAGGTGCCGCCGAACATCCCGGGTACCGGCCTGTCGTGGTTCCGGCAAACCGTGCACCGCAACAAACGCAGCGCCGGGCTGGATCTGCGTGACGAAACCGATCGCGCGCGGTTCCTGGAACTGGTGGCTCACGCGGACCTCGTGGTCGAGAACTACAAGCCCGGCACGCTGGACGGCTGGGGCGCTGGCTACGAGGCCTGCCGCGCGGCGCGCGAGGACATCGTGTTCGTGTCGGTGTCCGGCTTCGGGCAGTACGGCCCGAAATCGCATCTGCCCGCTTACGATCCCGCGATCCAGGCCGCGGCGGGATGGATGTCGCTCAACGGTCTGCCGGAAGGCCCGCCGGTGCGCGCGCCGACGTTCCTCGCCGACGAACTGGCTGGCCTGCACGCGGCGATCGGCGGCCTCGCGGCGCTGGCGCACCGGAACCGGACCGGCGAAGGGCAGCACGTCGACGTGTCCATGGTGGACTGTCTGCTCGCCAGCAGCAGCGGTTTGCCGACGCTCGCCGCGACCGGCGCTCCGCCGCAACGGCTCGGCAACGAGACCGACTTCGTGGTGCCTGCCAACGTCTACGCGTGCGCCGACGGCCATTTGTACCTCGCCGTCGCGATCAACCGGCATTGGCGCATGCTCGCCGAGATCATCGGCAGGCCGGAACTCGGCCGAGCCGAGGGATTCGGCACGGCGCCCGAACGGCTGGCCAACCGGGACGCGGTCAACACGATCGTCGCGGGCTGGTGCGCGGGGCGTCCGCTGGCCGAGGCGCTCGAAGTGCTGAACGGCCGCGGCCTCGTCGCCGCGCCGGTGCGCACGCTCACCGAAGCCGTCGCCGACGAACACGTCAAGGCGCGGGCGATGTTGCAGGAAACCGTGCTGAGCAACGGATCCGTCGCGCCGATCGTCGGGCCAGCGGTGAAATTCTCCCGTACTCCGACGAAGGTCCGTCGTGGTGCGCCGCGGCCGGGCGCGGATACCGAAGAAGTGCTTTCGGAGCTCGCGGCAAACGATGAGAAGAACAGTTTGCGCCGCGCTTCATAAAATGAAAACAAAGTGTGCTGGAAACCGAGGAGGCGTCGTGGCGGAGCACCACCGGGCCCTGATCACCGGGGCTTCACGAGGGATCGGCCGAGCCGTGGCGCTGCGGCTGGCCCAGGAGGGCTACGCCGTGGCCGGCTGTTTTTCGAAAGCGAGCGCGGCGTCGGCGGAAACCGAAGAGGACATCGCCGCGATCGGTGTTCCCTCCTATTTCGCGGAATGCGATGTCACTGATTCCGAAGCCGTCGAACGATTCGTGAAGGACGCCGAAGAGAAGCTCGGCACGATCGATCTGCTCGTCAACAACGCCGGTATCACCAAGGACAGCCCGCTGGTGCTCGCCAACGCCGAGGACTGGCACGCGGTGCTCGACACGAACCTCACCGGCACCTGGAACTTCTGCCGTGCCATGGCCTTCCGGTTCATGAAGAACCGCGGCGGCGTCGTGGTCAACATGTCCTCGGTCGCCGGCGTCCACGGCCACGCGGGCCAGACCGCCTATTCCGCCAGCAAGGCCGGGATCATCGGCTTCAGCAAGTCGCTGGCCAAGGAGGTCGCCGGGCACGGGGTGCGGGTCAACGTCGTCGCGCCCGGGTTCATCGAGACCGACATGACCGGCGCCCTCGGCGACAAGCAGCGGGCCAAGGCGCTGACCCAGATCCCGGTCAAGCGGTTCGGCACCGGGGAGGACGTCGCGGAACTGGTCGCGTTCCTGGTCTCCGACCGCGCCTCCTACATCACCGGACAGGTGCTGCAGGTCGACGGGGGGATCACGCTGTGACCGATTTCGCCGCGCCGCTGCGGGCGGTCGACGTGCTGGACGTCCGCGCCTGCGGGGACGACCTCGAGCTGGTCGCCCAGATCACCGTGGACGGCAAGGAACCCAACCTGCGCGGGCATTTCCCCGGCCAGGCCGTGTATCCCGGCATCTTCGTCATCGAGACGCTGGAACAGGCGATGCGCGAGGCCGCGAACGCCCGGCTGCGCACCGTCCGGTCCGTCCGCTTCCTCGCCCCCGTGCTCGACGGCGACCGCATGGTCCTCACGGCCACCGCGAAGCGCACCGAGGAGGGCTGGGACGTGACCGGCAAGGCCACCCTCGGCGAGGCGACGACGGCCAAGATCCGGGCCACCTTCGAAGAGGAGGCGGAATGACCGAGCACCACGACGTCCGGATCCTGCTCCCGCAGCGGTATCCGCTGCTGCTGGTGGACCGCGTGCTGGAGCTGGTCCCCGGCGAGTCGATCGTGACGATCAAGGCGATCACCGGCACCGAGCCGTGCTACGCGGGGATTCCCGACGGCGCGCCGGCGAGCCGGTACGACTACCCGAAGTCGCTGATGATCGAGTCGTTCGGGCAGAGCGCCGCGCTGCTCTGGCTCGACGGCCGCGCGCCGGTCGAGGACGACGACACGACGTTGATGTTCATCGGTGCCCGTGACTACCGCTTCACGGGTGCCGCCCGCCCTGGTGACGTGCTCCGCCACGAGGTCCGGCTGGAGTCGGTGCTGGCCGACACGGCCTTCGCCACCGGCCGGACCTGGGCAGGGGATCGCCTGATCGCCACCGTCACCACCCTGACCGCGACGCGGCGCCCTGTGCGGCCCGCGGCGTGAGAACCGCACGGGACAACGAAACCGGAGGATCGTCATGACGCAGACCGACACCCAGCTCGAGGAGCTCCGCGAGCTGGTCGCCGAGGTGCTCGAGCTCGAGCCCGAGGAACTCGAGGACAACGGGGACTTCATCGACGACTACGAGGCCGACTCCCTGCGCGCCATCGAGATCCTCGCCCGGATCGACAAGCAGTACAAGATCGAGATCCCGCAGGCAGAACTGCCCGAGCTGCGCACGCTCAAGGCGGTCAACGACGCCCTGATCCGGCACTCCGTCAAGAAGGGATGAACCGTGGCCCGCGTTGTCGTTACCGGGGTCGGCCCGGTGTCGAGCATCGGGATCGGGATCGCCGCGTTCGCCGAGGCGCTCCGCACCGGCCGATCCGGGATCTCGCCCATCACCAGCTTCGACCCGGCCGGGTTCCCGCACCGGAACGCGGGCGAGGTCCAGACCTTCGATCCGGGTGCCCAGCTCCGCCGGGTCGATCCGGCGAGCTGGGGCCGGTCCAGCCAGTTCGCGGCCAGCGCCGCGCGGCTGGCGGTGGCCGACGCCCGGCTCGACCTGACGTCGGTGACGCCAGGGCGCGCCCACGCGATCATGGGCACCACCAGTGGTGAATCCGCGGTCGCGGAGGCGCTCACCGGGCAGATCATCGACGGCGGATTCGCCGCGCAGGACCCGGCCCTGCTGACCCAGCTGCCCGCCAACCGGCTGGCGAACGCGGTCAGCGAGGAGCTGGAGCTCGCCGGGGAGTCGCTGACCATCGCGACCGCCTGCTCGGCGAGCAACTACGCGATCGGCTACGCCTACGACCTGCTGGCCGGCGGCGAGGCCGACGTCGTCTTCGCCGGCGGCGCCGATTCGGTGTGCCGCTGGGCGCACGCCGGGTTCTACCGGCTCGGCGCGCTGGCGAAGGACGCCTGCACCCCGTTCGACAAGGACCGCGCGGGCATCCTCACCGGCGAGGGTGGCGCCGTCCTCGCTCTGGAGACCTTGGAGCACGCCACGAAACGGGGCGCCACGATCTACGCGGAGCTGCTCGGGTACGGCGTCAACTGCGACGCCATCCACCCGGTCACCCCGGACGCGCCGACGGTCGCGGAATGCATGCGCATCGCGCACCGCAATTCCGGGATCTCACCGTCCGATGTGGACTACATCTGCGCGCACGGCACCGGCACGCAGGTGAACGACCTGGTCGAGAGCAAGGCCGTGCTCGAGGTCTTCGGCGAGCGTCCGCCGCCGATCAGCTCGATCAAATCGATGCTCGGCCACACCATGGGCGCGGCCTGCGGGTTCGGGGCGATCGCCTCGACCATCGCGATCGACCGCGGTTTCCTGCCGCCCACGGTCAACTGGACCACCGAGGACCCGGAGCTGGGCGTCGACCCGGTGCCGAACGCGGCCAGGCAGGCGAACGTCCGGGTGGTCCAGAACGACGGTTTCGCCTTCGGTGGCAACAACGCCATCGTGATGTTGGGAGCGCCAGAATGAGCGGTGTGGTGGTGACCGGCTGGAGCGCGCTGACCTCCGCGGGCGTCGGCGTGGACGCGCTGGCGAAGCGGCTCGAGCTGGCCGAGGCGGGTCAGGTCCAGAAGGGCCACGAGATCGGAGATCTCTACGAGGAACCCTTACCCGCGGCGAATGGGCATTTTCTGCCGAGCTTCAGCCCGCGGGAACACCTGGGACGTAAGGGAACCAGCACCTACGACCGCGCCACCGGGCTCGCCGTGGTGTGCTGCCAGGAGGCGCTGCGCGAGGCGGGGGTCGAGCTCGACGACGAGGTCCGGCCGCGGATCGGTGTGGTGCTCGGGACCTCGCTGGGCAGTTTCAAGTCCACCAGCGACTACACGCGCGAGACCCTCGTGCAGGAGAAGCCGTATCTGGTGAACCCGATGCTGTTCCCGAACACGGTGATGAACTGCGCCGCGGGGCAGGTCGCCATCCGGTTCGGCCTGCGCGGGGTGAACACCACCATCGCGGGTGGCACGCTCGGTTTCCTCAACGCCCTGCGCTACGCCGGCAACGCGATCGAGCGCGGCCACGTCGACGTCGTGGTCGCCGGCGCGGTGGAGGAGTTCACCCCGCACCGCGCTTGGTCGACACATCTGACCGGGGCGACCGAGGTCGTCGCCGCCGGTGAGGCGGCCGGGATGTTCGTGCTGGCCAAGGAGAACACGCCCGAGTGGGCGGGCACGCGGCGGCGCGCCGGGGTCCTCGCGGTCGCCACGGCGTACGGGCCCGGTGGTGGTGACGCCGCCGAGACCGCGCTCGCCGGATGTGTGCACCGGGTGCTGGCGAAGGCCGGTGCCGACGCGTCCGAAGTGTCCACTGTGTACACGGGCGAGGCCGATGACGGCGACCGTCGTGAGTACGGCCCGATCGTCCGTGCGCTCGGCCACCGCCCGGAACGGGTCATGGTCAAGCGGCTGTTCGGTGAATGCGACGCGGCGTCCGGCGCGGTGGCGCTGGGTGTCCTGCTCGCCGAAGACCGCGATACCCGGCCAGGGCTGAGCCTGCTCACCGCGCGGGGCGCGGACGGTGCCGTGGGCGCCGCCATCGTGAGGAGGTACGCCGATGGCGGTCCTGATCGCGGGTAGCGCGGTGCGCACCTGCCTCGGTTCGGGAGCGGAGACGTTCGAGGGCCTGCTTCGCGGTGCCTGCGGCGTCTCACCGCTCAGGTACGGCGATCCGGAGAAGCTGAACGTCGCCAACGGTTACCATGCAGACCTGGCCGACGAGCCGTTCCGTGCGGGACGGCTCCTCGCCGAATGCCTGGCCGAAGCCGTCGCTCAGTCCGGTGTGGACACCGCCACCCAGCGGGTCGCCGTTCTCGTCGGCACGGGTCTTCGTGAGCTTTCCGGGGTGGAACGGCTGGCGCTCACCGGTGAGACCCCGCCCGCCGATCGGCTGGACTTCGCCGACGTCGTGGCAGGCGCGCTGCCCGGCGTCACGGACGTGACCACGGTCGTCAACGCGTGCAGTGCCGGCGGCCATGTGCTCGCGCTCGCGCAGGATCTGCTGGAGCTCGGCGAATGCGACGCCGTCGTGGTCGCCGCCGCCGACGCGATGACGCGGTCGATGCTCGCCATGATCGGCCGGGTCGCCGAGGAGCCGACCGAGCGGGTGCGCCCGTTCGACCGCGACCGCACCGGCGTGCTCCTCGGCGAAGGCGCGGCGGTGCTCGTCGTCGTCCCCGAGACCTGGGACGGTCCGGCGCTCGGCAAGGTCACCGCGACCGGACTCTCCTGCGACGCCTACCACGCCACCGCGCCGGACATCGAGGGCATCGCCCGCGCGATGTCCGACGCCTTCACGCGTGCGGGCCGGATACCGTCCGATGTGGACGTCGTGGTGGCACACGCGACCGGCACCGCGCTCAACGACCCGGTCGAATGCGACGCGCTGCGCAAGGTCGTCCTCGGTGGCGGCGGGAACCCGCTCGTCACCGCGGTCAAGGGCGCCACGGGGCATACCTCCGGCAGCGCCGCACTGGTCAATGTGGACGTCGCGTTGCGGATCTTCGCCACCGGCGAGGTTCCCGCGGTCACCGGCCTTTCCGAGCCGCTCGACGAGGCAACCGGATTGCGTCTGGTCATCGGCGAAGCGGTCGCCGCCCAGCCGGAACTGGTGCAGGTCAACGCGTTCGGCTTCGGCGGGGTCAACGCCGTCACCCTGCTGGAGCGGGCATGACCGGCCGCGCGGGGGAGACCCGCCTGCTCCTCACGGGCTGGAGCCTGCACCTGCCGGGGATCGAGGGGTTCGACGGCGCGCCGCCGGAGAAGGCCGCCACCGTCCTCGGGCGGAAGGGCCTGCTGTACAAGGAACCCTCGACCCGTCTGGCGTTGTGCGCGGTCCATCGCGCGCTCGGCTGGGAACCGGGGCAGCGGGCCACCGGGCCGATCGAGACCGGCACGGCGGTGGTCGCGTGCAGCAACCTCGGCAACGTCGAGACGGTCGCGAAGGTGACGCGCGCGGTCGAGGCGGAAGGCGGCCGCGCGGTGAGCGTATTGGACGCGCCCAACGTCTCACCGAACGTCGTGGCCAGCACGGTCGCGCTGTGGTTCGGCTTCGGCGGGCCGAACCTGATGCTGTGTTCCGGCAGCACGGCGGGGCACGCGGGCCTGCGGATGGCGAGCCTGCTCCTGCGCTCCGGCCGGGCCACACGGGTGGTGCTCGTCGGGGCCGAGCCGGACGACGAGATCGCCTCGATCCTGCACGACGGACCGCTGCGCGCGGGGAGCGCGTGCGCGATCCTCGAGCCCTGGCGCGAAAACTCCGGGCACGTTGTCGTCGACGCCGGTCCCGGAATGCCCATGCCCCGGCGCACGGTCGGCCCAGGCGGCTTCGACGTCAAGGAACGGTGGGGCGACTTCTACGGCGCGCACGGGGTCGTGGAGCTCGCGCTCGCCGCCCACCTCGCCGTCACGGAAGGCGAAGGCCGCGTGGGCATCGGCCCGCGGCGTCCGGACGGCGGGCCGTCGGTCACCGTCACCGAGTACAGCGATGAGATGGGGTTCCGGTGAACGGTTCGGCGGTGAAGGCGCACACGATCGCGCCCGGCAGGCCCGGTGCGCCGCTGGTGCTGTTCGCGCACGGGATGGAAGGCCACTGGAAGAGCTGGACGCCGCTGGCCGCGCATCTCGATCAGGGCTATCGGATCGTTTCGCTGGAGCTGCCGTGGAAGGCGGGCAACGACTTCCGCTGGCGCAACCGCTCCTTCGGCAAATGGCTCGGCGACGGGCTGGACATGGTCGGCGCCAGGCCGGACGTCCTCGTCGCGCATTCGTTCGGCGCCAACGCCGCGCTGGACCTGATGTGCGCGCTCGACCCGCGCGTCGGTTCGTCGGTGGCGTTGTTCTGCCCCTTCTACCGCCTGCCCCGCTACGAGGTGACCTGGCGGATGTTCGAACGCTCGCGCGAGACGTTCACCGCGCACGTCGGCGAGGGTGTCCGCGCCCGGCTCGGCAAACGAGCGGCCTCGCTGGACCCCGAGGTCGTCGACGGCATGGTCAAGATCGCGCTGAACCGCGCCGGCCCGCTCGGCTTCGCTGCGGTGTTCGACCGCTACGCCGCGAGCGCCGACCTCCAGCTCGGCAACGTCGAGATCCCGACGAAGGTGCTGGTCGGCGGCCTGGACCCGACGCTGCCCGCCGAATCCGCGCGCGTCCTCGCCGACGCCATGCCGGGCGCGACGCTGCACACGCTCGACCGCGGTGACCACTTCTTCCACGTCCGCTACGCCCGGTACGCCGCGGCCGAGGTGACCGGCCTCGTCGAAGACGTCCGGACCCTTCCGAAGGTAGGTGAGCTCCGATGACCGCAGTCCTGCGGCCAAGCCGGACCGTCACGCACGGCCGCCCCGCGTTCGAGGGCGCCAACATCCGCACCTGGATCGGTTTCAAGCACTTCATGTACCTGGTCGAGCAGGGTGTCCTGCAGTGGCTGCGCGACCAGGGCACGAGCGCGCGCGACCTGTTCCTCCAGCACGGTCTCGGCGCGGAGATCGTGGACTGCTCGGTGCAGCTGCCCGCGGTGCTGGAACTCGACGACGAGGTCGAGGTCGAGGTCACGCCCGGCCGCGGCGACAAGCTGAACGTCCAGCTCTCGGTGGTCCGCGAGGGTGAGAAGGTCACCGTGCTGCGCGGCAAGGTCACCGTCGCGCTGGTCCGCGAGCGGGCGGCCGACGCCAGGGCCGCGGCCCCCGAAGCGTTGGCGCATCTGGAGGTCCCGGCGCTGGAGTCCACTGTGGAGCGAGTCGCGATCCCGGATGGGGAGACCGCCGAATCGGTGCTGACCGCGTCGCCGGGCGCGTTCCTGTGGTCGTGGCGGGCACCGTACTTCTACTGCCACTACTCCGACCGCGTCCAGCACTCCGGTTTCGTCCGGACGCTGGAGGAGGTCGTCGACCGGTACCTCGCCGACCGCGGCATCTCCGTCGGCCGGATGCTGACCGAACGCGCCTGGATCCCGGTCGTCTCCCGCGCCCGCGTGCGGCTGCTGGAGGACGCGCGGATGGAGGAGACGGTGCACACCGTCTTCACCGTCACCGACATCCTGCGCGGGGTCATGTTCGACGGCCGCATGGACTGCTATGTCCAACGTGGACAGGAGCTCGTCCCGGTCGCCACCGCCCAGATCCTGCACGGCTACGCCATCGCGGCCGGACCGGGCGCGGGCGGCATGGCCGAGCTGGACGAAGGTGTCGTGCACGCGCTGATCGGGGACCGGACGTGAGCCGGCCCGCCAAGCTGTACTTCTCGCTGCGCAGCCCGTACAGCTGGCTCGCGATCAACAAGCTGCGCGACGAGGTGCCCGGCGCCCTCGAACAGCTGGAGTGCTACCCGTACTGGGATCCGGACACGGTGACCGGCGCCGGCCTCGACGAACGCGGCGGCGAGTTCCACTACGTGCAGATGAGCCGCGCGAAGCATCTGTACATGCTGATGGACACCAAGCGGATCGCCGAGGCACAGGGCCGCAAGATGGCCTGGCCGATCGACATCGAGCCGTGGTGGGAGCTGCCGCATCTGGCCTGGCTGCGGGCGCGCCGCGAGGGCGTCGAGTGGCCGTTCTACGACGCGCTGAACGAGGCGCGCTGGGGCCGCGGCGACAACATCTGCGAGCCCGGCATCGTGCGCGCTGCGGCCGAACAGGCCGGGCTCGACCCGGAGCTGGCCGTCGGCGCGGTCGACGACCCGGAGATCCGCGCCGAGGGCGTCGACTGTCTCTACCAGGCCTATCTCGACGACATCTTCGGCATCCCCTACTTCAAATGGGGCCGCCACCGTTACTGGGGATTCGACCGGCTGGACGGCTTCCTCGGCGTCTGGCGGCCGACGGTGCGAGAGGAGCGTGCGGCATGAGCGAGGACCAGGAGGCCACGGTCACGGAGCTGCCCACCGATCAGTGGTACGGCGTGCCCGCCGAACTGCTGGACGAGGGCGCCGCCTACGACTGGGACAGCCCGGGCGGCTGCGGATGAGGACCGTCGACGAGGAACGGCTCTACCGCAAACAACGGCTGGCGGCGACCATGCGGCTGTTCGCGGTGCGCGGTTTCGACGAGGGCGCGGGCGGCCACGTGACCGCCCGCGACCCCGGCGACCCGGACCGGTTCTGGATCAACCCGTTCGGTGTCCACTTCGGACACGTGCGGGTCAGCGATCTGCTGCTGGTCGACGGCCGGGGCGAGATCGTCGAAGGCGACGGGAGGATCAACCCGGCCGGATTCGTCATCCATTCGCACGTCCACGCCGCGCGGCCCGACGTCGTCGCGGTCGCGCACGCGCATTCCACCTATGGGCGCGCGTGGGCGGCGCTCGGCCGCAAACTCGACCCGATCACCCAGGACGCGTGCGCCTTCTACGAGGACCACGAGGTCTTCGACGAATTCGGCGGCGTGGTGCTGGATTCCGACGAGGGCAAACGGATCGCGGTCCGGCTCGGCACCGGCAAGGCGGTGATCCTGCGCAACCACGGGCTGCTCACGGTCGGCGGCTCGGTGCAGGAAGCGGCGTGGTGGTTCACCACCATGGACAGCTCGTGTCACGTGCAGCTGCTCGCGGAGGCGGCCGGGAACCCGGTGCGGATCGAGCCCGAGGTCGCGCGGCACACCGCGTCGACCATCGGGACACCGGGGATGGGACGGCTCAATTTCCGGCCGTTGTACGCCGACCTCGTGCGGCGCCAACCGGATTTGCTCGACTGAGTGTCACTGAGGGGAAGGTCATGCCGGCTCTACTGAACGACTACATCGCCGAGGGCGGTACCGGGACCGCGATCGCCGACGAGGCGGGCGCGGTCGGCTGGCGCCTGCTGGGGGAGCGGGTGAACCGCTGGATCGCCCTGCTGCGGGATCGCGGGCTCGGCGAGGGAGACCGGCTGGCCTGTGTGCTCGGCAACCGACGGGAGACCTTCGAGGTCCTGTTGGCGTGCCTGCATTCCGGGATCACCGTGGTGCCGGTCAACTGGCATCTCACCGATCCGGAGATCGCCTACATCGTCTCGGATTCCGGCAGCAAGGCCCTGGTCGTCGAGCCCGCGTACGCCGAAACGGCGGGCCGCGCGGTGGCCCGGTCGACAGGGGAATGCACGACGCTGCTCGTCACCGGTTCCACGGACGAGGCCGGCTTCGAAGCGGTGGAACCGTTGCTGGCCCTGATGTCCGCGGCCGAGCCCGAAGGACAGACCTGCGGTGCCACGATGTTGTACACGTCGGGGACCACCGGGGCGCCGAAAGGCGTGGTGAACGGCCTGTTCGTGGTCGGCGCGCCGTTCTCCAGGGTGGCGAAGCTGACGCGGTACGCGCACGTCGTGCTCGACGTCCCGTCGCGCGAACGGTGCCTGCTCGACGGGCCCTGGTACCACTCGTCCCAGCTGTTCTTCTCGCTGCTCGGGCTCCTGCTTGGCTCGACACTGGTGATCCGCCGGTCCTTCGATCCCGAGTCCACTTTGGACATCATCGACCGGGAGCGGATCACCGCCGCGCATCTGGTGCCGACCCAGTTCATCCGCCTGCTGCGGTTGCCCGCCGAGGTCCGTGAGCGGTTCTCGGGGGCGAGCCTCGGCCGCGTGTGGCACGGCGGCGGTCCGTGCTCGCCGGACGTCAAACGCCGGATGATCGACTGGTGGGGCCCCGTGCTGACGGAGTACTACGGCGCCACCGAGGGCGGCGCCGTCACCCTCACCGGCTCGCGTGACTGGCTCGCGCATCCGGGCAGTGTCGGCAAGGCCGTGCCACCGAACGAGATCGTGATCCTCGGCGAAGACGGCACACCGCAACCGCCGGGCGCCACCGGGCAGGTGTTCGTCCGGCGTGTCAAAGGGCAGAGCTTCTCGTATCACAACGCCCCCGAGAAGACGCGATCCGCGCATCTGGAGCCGGGCACCTTCACCTTCGGCGACGTCGGCCATCTCGACGAGGACGGGTTCCTCTATCTCACCGGGCGAGCGCAGGACATGATCGTCTCCGGCGGGGTGAACGTCTACCCGGCCGAGATCGAGGCCGTGCTGATCAACCATCCGGCGGTCCAGGACGTGGCGGTGATCGGCGTCCCCGACGACGAGTTCGGTGAGCGTGTGGCCGCGGTCGTGGAGGTCACCGCCGACGCGCCCGGAGACCTGTTCGCCGTGCTGGACCCGTTTTGCCGCGAGTCGTTGGCCGGGTTCAAGACACCGAGGTCGTACCACGTCATCCCGCGGCTGCCCCGCGAGGCGACCGGCAAGCTCCGCAAGGACGTACTGCGCAAGAGCTTCGCGGCGATCGGGATCGAGCGGCCCGACATCGCGCATCCCGCGACCTTCGCCGACGGCGTGCCGCACGCGGAGTTCGCCCGCCGCCGGGAGACCGAACCGGTCGCGTGGACCCCGGAACCGTTGCTGACCAGGCACTCCAGCGCCGGCAGTACCACTCAGCGCGGTTCCGGCTACTGGGCGGTGACGCGGTACGACGACGTCTACTCGGTGTCGCGGCGGCCGGAAGAGTTCTCGTCGGCGGCCAAGGGTGCCTTCCTGCCCGACCCGCGCACCCCGGGCGATCTCAAGCAGACCCGGCAGCTGCTGGTCAGCATGGACGGGCCCGAGCACGTCCGGATCCGCCGTCTGGTGGCGACGGTGTTCACCCCGAAGTCGGTCCGCGGGCTGAGCGACAGCATCGCCGCGCACGCCCGGCGGCTGGTGGAGAAGGTCACCGACGGCCAGGAGTTCGACGCCGTCGCCGACTTCGCCGCCGAGCTGCCGCTTCTCGTCCTCTGCGACCTGCTCGGGTTCCCGCCGGAAGACCGGCACCTGCTCTATCGCTGGAGCAACGCGCTGGTCGGCTTCGATGACCCGGAGTTCGGCGGCGGCGACGTCGAGGCCTACCGCCGGACGTTCGCGGAGGCGTTCGCCTACGCGATGAAACTCGGCCTGACCCGGCGCGAAACCCCGACCGACGACCTGATCAGCCGCCTGGTCAACGCCGAGGTCGACGGGAAACGCCTGTCGGACCGGGAGTTCTGCAGCTTCTGGCTGCTGCTGGTGGTCGCGGGCAACGAGACGACCCGTCACCTGATCTCCGGTTCGCTGGAGGCACTGGTGAACAACCCGGCCGAACGCGAGCGGCTGGTGTCCGGCGAGGTGCCGGTGGCCACCGCGGTCGACGAGCTGATCCGCTGGGTCACGCCGATCATGCAGTTCCGCCGCACCGCCGTGCGGGACACGGAGATCGCCGGGCAGCCGGTCGCCGAGGGCGACAAGGTCGTCGTCTACTACACCTCGGCCAACCGCGATCCGGCCGTGTTCACCGACCCGGACCGCCTCGACCTCGGCCGCGACCCCAACCCGCACCTGTCCTTTGGCATCGGCCCGCATTTCTGCCTCGGCGCGCATCTGGCCAGGCTGGAGATGGCGACGCTGCTGACCGAACTGCTGCCGCATCTGTCCAGCCTGCGCCTGACCGGTCCGGTGACCCGGCTCGAGTCGAACTTCGTCAACGGCGCCAAATCCATGCCTGCCCGCTTCGTGTCCATGGGCGAACCCGCGTCCGCGATCGACGTCGGCAGGGCGCGACCTGGTCTTTCAGGTCGCGCAGGTGGTGAAGGCGCCCTGCCACCGCGATAGCGGGGCCTTCGGCCGGGCGGGTTCACGTGCATGGTCACTTTTCGGACAGAACCTCAGCTCCACCAACCGGTCCTTGGGATGAGTCCACGAGAAAGGGAGGCCGTCGTGCCCTCGAAACCTGTCCAGCCGAGCCGTGCGGGAACGGTCCCCTGGCCCGCCGACCTCGTCGAGCGTTACGTCGCCGAAGGCCACTGGAAGGGCCAGGCGCTCGCCTCGCGCTTCGTGGCCGCCGCCGACGCGACCCCGGACGCCGAGGCACTGACCGATGGCGATTTCCGGCTGACCTACGCCGAACTCCTGTCCCGTGTGGACGGTGCCGCCCAGCGGTTGCGGGCGCTGGGGCTCCGGTCCGACGACCGGCTACTGGTCCAGCTGCCCAACGGCTGGGAGTTCGTCGTGCTGACGCTGGCGTGCTTCCGGCTCGGTGTGATCCCGGTGATGGCGCTGATCCAGCACCGCAGGCACGAACTGTCCTATCTGGCCGAGCTGTCCGAAGCGCGCGCGATCGCCGTGCCGGACCGGGTGAAGGACTTCGACCACCAGGAACTGGCGGCCGGGATCGCCGCCGGCGCCGAGACGATCGAGCACGTCATCGTCGCCGGTGACGCCCGCGACGGGCACGTGGATCTGCGTGCGTTGTGCGCCCCGGCCGCGGATCCGGCCGCCGCACGCGCCGAACTGGACACGTCGGCGCCCGACCCGCGGTCGGTCGCGCTGCTGATCCTGTCCGGCGGCACCACGGGGCTGCCGAAGCTCATCGCACGCACGCACGACGATTACGCCTGCTATGTCGACGGATCCGCCGACGCGTTCGGCTTCGACGCGTCGTCGGTGTACCTCGCCGTGCTGCCGTTCGGGCACAACTACCCGCTGAGCGCGATCCTCGGCGTGCTGTGGGCAGGCGGCCGCGTGGTCGTCTCGCCGTCGCCGTCCCCGCGGGACTCGCTGGGCGCGATCGAAGCCGAACGCGCGACGGTGACATCGGTGGTGCCGGCGATCGTGGTGCGCTGGCTGGAGTACCGCGAAGCCGACAAGCACCACGACCTGTCGTCGTTCAAGGTGCTGACGCTGGGCGCCGCGCGGCTGCAGGATCAGCTGGTCCGCCAGATCAGCTCGGTGTTCGGCTGCACGCTGCAGCAGGGTTACGGGATGGCGGAGGGGCTGACCAACCTCACCCGGCTGGACGACCCGTTCGACATCACCTGCGACACCCAGGGCCGTCCGATCAACCCGGCCGACGAACTGCTCGTCGTCGACGCGGACGGGAACCCGGTCCCGCCGGACGAGCAGGGTGAGCTGATCACCCGCGGCCCGTACACGATCCGCGGGTACTACCGCGCGCCCGAGCACAACGAGCGCGCCTTCACCCCGGACGGCTGGTACCGCACGGGCGACGTCGTGCGGCTGCGGCCGGACGGCTACGTCGTCGTCGAAGGGCGCACCAAGGACGTGATCAACCGAGGCGGCGAGAAGATCGCCGCCGAGGAGGTCGAATCCTTCGCCTACCAGCTCGATTCGGTGGAGATGGCGGCCTCGGTCGCGATGCCGGACCCGGTGCTCGGCGAACGAGGCTGCCTCTACGTCGTACCGACGCCCGGCACCTCCGTCGAGCTGCAGGACGTCATCGACGTCATGGAGACGGCGGGCGTCGCCCGGTTCAAGCTCCCGGAGCGGCTGGTGATCGTCGACGCGATGCCTCGCACCCCGATCGGCAAGATCGACAAAAAGGTACTACGGGCCGACATCGCACGACGGCTCGAAGAAGAAGCCGCCTGATCCTCCCCCTCCCGGCTCGTGAGTGGTAAGGACGGTTCTAACCGTCCTTACCACTCACGAGTTTTTTCACGCCGCGCATTCTCGCAGAATGGAATAAGACGAGCCCCTTCCCGCGATGCGAAGCTTGCAGTGCAGCCGGTTTCCGGCCTGGGTTCCGCCGCGTGACGTGGAAATGCTCGAACGCGGTTCACCCCCATCGCTTTTGGGAGAAAGGACGCACAATGAGCGTTACCGCAACGCGGAAAGGCGGGCCCCCCGCAGCCGCGGAAAAGCCGGCCAAACAACGCTATCTGGCCGTCGACGGTTTGCGCGGGGTCTGCGCGCTGGCCCTGCTCTTCACGCATGTCGCGATGATCGCGGGGGTGCTCGGCACCAAGGAACTCGGCGGCACGATCGCTTCGACCAGCGCGGTCGGCGGGTTCTTCACCGGCGGCCTGCAGATCTTCGCCGGCGTTTTCTTCGTGCTCACCGGAATGTTCGTCTACCAGGGGTTCGCGAAGTCGGTCATCAACGGAACCCCGCGCAAACGCGAAGGCACGGTCATCCGCCGTGTGCTGCGCCTGCTCCCCGCGTACTACGTGATGTACTTCGTGGTCCTCATCGCGCTGAACCTCCAGCAGATCGACAGTGTGTGGGACGTCTTCCGGCCGTTGGCGTTGCTGCACATCTACGACTGGGACGGCTGGAGCAACGGCATGGAGATCACCTGGACCGTGCCGGACATGGCGCAGTTCTACCTCCTGCTGCCGCTGCTGGCCTGGGCGACCTTCAAGTTCGCTTCCCGCGGCGAGACCGCGCGGGCGCGGGCGTACCGGATGATGCTCCCCGTGCCGCTGCTGTTCGCCGCCGGTATCGCCTGGCTGCTGTACTCGCAGATGAACGGCCTCGGCACCCGTGCGCTGTTCTGGTACCCGATGGGCCTGATGCCGGAGGTCGCGATCGGCATGGTCATCGCGATCTGGCTGGAGCTGCAGAAGGCCTCGCCCAACGAGGCGCCCAAGCTGCTCACCTTCGCCGGCCGCCACCGTGTCCTGTTCCTGGGCATCGCGCTGACCTGCCTGCTGATCAACTGTGCCCGTCCCGGCAGTGAAATCGGCATGGACGACTACTACAGTCTCACCGCGCTAGGGATCTTCTACGGCCTGCTGGCCATTCTTTCGGCGAGCCTGTTGCTTTCGATGGTCGCACCCGGACCCGAGTCGCGCGTGATCCGCGCCGTGTTCACCAACCGGGTGATCCTGTTCGTCGGCAAGATCTCCTACGGGGTCTACCTGTGGCAGTTCGCGGTGATGCATTTCTACCTGCAGAAGCCGAACGCCTACTTCAACGGCGAGCCGATGCCGCTGATGCTGATCCGCGCCGGTACCGGCTTCTGGGAGCTGCAACTGGTCACCCTGGTCGGCACGATCATCCTGTCGACGATCTCGTACTACGTGCTGGAACGTCCCTTGATGAACTGGGGTGAGCGGGTCATCAAGCGTCGTGCCGCCCGCAAGGCCGCTGCCGCGCTGCCGCGGCAGCGTGAGGAATCGGTTCCGGTCTAGTCCCTTGCTTCTCGATCCGCCGGCCTGGCGTCCGCCACAAGCGGGCGCCAGGCCGTTCCAGCATGGAGGTTCGTCGTGTCCTTTTCCGCGCCGCTGAAGGGTTTCCAAGCCCGTCTCCCCGGATCCGGCCCGGTCGCCGAGACGGTTCTCGACCGGCTGCGGATGCTGGAGGCCGACGTCGGCCGGGCCGATGCCTTCGGCCTGAGCGGGCCGGGTGTCTCGGTCGAGGCCCGCCTGTGCGGGCCGTTCTCGGAGAACCTCGTGCAGGCGGGCTGCGGGATCATGGCACTGCACGGAAGGTCCGAGGCGCGGCCACGGCCACTGGGTGTCGACTACGTTTCGATCCTCACCGGGATCGCCACCGTCCAGGGCATGCTGGCCGCGACTTTGGCTCAACTGCGCGGAAACCCCGTGTCTCGCGTCGAGCTGGGCGCGGACGGGGTCGCGTTGCTCGCGGTCGGGCAGTACATCGCGGCGGCCACCGCGGACGAGGATCCCGAGAGCTACGAAGACCTGCCGTCGACGGCGCGGCCGCCGTTCGTCTCCGCCGACGGGATCGCGTTCGAGGTCGAGTCCTTCAGCGGCGAGGCCTGGCAAGGGTTCTGGGCCTCGCTGGGGACGCCGGAGCGCGCGATCGCCCATGGCTGGCGGCCGTTCCTTCTCCGCTACGAGCGCGCGTCGGCGGTGCTCCCGCGCGAGCTGCACGAGGCTGCCGAGTCCGCCTCGTTCGAGAAGATCCGCGCGATCGCCGCCACGACCGGAATGCACGTCTGTCCTGTTCGGACGGTCGCCGAGCGGCGCGCCGACCCGGACGCGGGTCTGCCACCGTGGACACTTCGGGCCGGGCGGGCGGCACCGCCGGGCCCCGGTGCCGGCACCGGTCTGCCGCTCGCCGGGATCCACGTCGTCGAGTCGACCCGCCGGGTGCAGGGCCCGCTGGCGACCCGGCTGCTGTCGCTGCTCGGCGCGACCGTCACCCGGATCGAACCGCCGGGCGGCGATCCGCTGCGGGGGATGCCGCCGATGGCGGGGGACTGCTCGGCGAAGTTCCGCGTGCTCAACGACGGCAAGCGGATCGCCGAGATCGACTTCAAAACGGCCGCGGGCCGCGAGGAGGTCATGGACCTGATCTGCGACGCCGACGTGTTCCTCCACAACTGGGCGCCGGGCAAGGACGTCGAACTAGGCCTGGACGCGGCCGCGATGCACGCCGTGAACCCCGGGCTGGTCTACGCGGCGGCATGCGGCTGGGGCGACGCGCTGGGCAAGCACCCGCCCGCCGGTACGGACTACATGGTCCAGGCCTACTCCGGGGTGGCCGACGCGCTGACGCCCGCTGGCGAACCGCCGCGACCGACGTTGATGATCATGGTGGACATCGCGGGCGGATTCGTTTCGGCGGAAGGGATACTGGCCGCGCTGGTGGCACGTCAGCGCACCGGCCACGGCGGCGCGGTCACGACGTCGCTGCTCGCCGCGGCCGACGCGCTGCTGCGCGAGCCGTCGTCTGCCGCCGTCGACGGTGTCTTCGCCGCGGCCGACGGGCTCCTCGCGATCGTGACCGAAGACGTCGAGACACTGTGCTCGAAACTGGACATTCCCGTGCCGCCGATGGAAGACCTGCCGGACGCGATCACCAAGGCGCTGGGCACCCGCCCGGTGGCGGACTGGGAAAGCGGGCTGGGCTCGATCGCGGTACCCGTCCGGCGCGGTCTCGGCGCC
Source organism: Amycolatopsis sp. NPDC058340 (assembly GCF_042723975.1). Classification (NCBI taxonomy): domain Bacteria; kingdom Bacillati; phylum Actinomycetota; class Actinomycetes; order Pseudonocardiales; family Pseudonocardiaceae; genus Amycolatopsis; species Amycolatopsis sp. NPDC058340. The sequence continues at coordinate 29,607 of NZ_JBHXIB010000066.1, forward strand.
CTCGTCTCGCGTCATCCCGAGCGGTTCGACCGGAACGGCTGCGCGATCGCCGTCTCACCATGGATCTTTGGAGGAGCTTCGTGATGAGTGGGAACACGCTGAGCGTGCTGGGCTCCGACGTCAAGGTGGGGCTGGCCGACGGAACGAAGATCGCCTACGCCAACCTGGACTACGCGGCCAGCGCGCCTTGCCTGCGCGAAGTGGCCGACGTGGTGGGAGAGCTGCTCCCGCTCTACGCGAGCGTGCACCGGGGCGCGGGCGCGCTTTCCCGGCTGTGCACGGAAAAGTACGAACTCGCCCGCACGTCCGTCACCACGTTTCTCGGCTGTCGCGCCGACGACGAGGTGGTGTTCACCCGCAACACCACCGACGCGCTGAACCTGCTGGCCCACGCGGTTCCGCCGGACACCGTGGTCGTCACGTTCGACGGCGAGCATCACGCGAACCTCTTGCCGTGGAACGACGTCGTCCGCCTCCCGGCTCCTTCTTCGCCGGTGGTAGCGGTTTCCGCCGCCGAGACCGCGCTCGCCGCGCAGGCCTCTGGACGCCCGCTGTTGCTGGCCGTCACCGGCGCGTCCAATGTGACCGGTGAGGTCTGGCCGCTCGCCGAACTGGCCGCCACCGCCCACCGCTTCGGCGCCCGCATCGCGGTCGACGCCGCCCAGCTCGCGCCGCACCGGCGGATCGACGTCGCCGCGCTCGGCCTCGACTACCTGGCCTTCTCCGGCCACAAGCTGTACGCCCCCTTCGGCGTCGGCGTACTCGCCGGCCGGGCCGACTGGCTGGACCGCGCGCGGCCGTACCTCTCCGGTGGCGGGGCCACGGCACATGTCGGAGACAGACCCGGCGACGTCGACTGGGCGACCGGCGCCGCGCGTCACGAGGCGGGCTCCCCGAACGTCATCGGCGCGGTGGCGCTGGCGGCCGCGTGCGACGCCCTCGCGGCGGCGGACCTGGACGTGCTCCGAGCCGAAGAGAACGCCCTCACGACCCGGCTGCACGACGGCCTCGCGGCGATCCCCGCGGTCCGGATCCTGGGCGGCGGCTGGCCGGACAGGCTGGGCATCGTGTCGTTCACCGTCGACGGCGTCGAGACGCGCGCCGTGTCCACCCGGCTGGCCGAGGAGTTCGGCATCGGCGTGCGCGACGGCCTGTTCTGCGCCCACCCGTTCACCCGGCGGCTGCTGGACCAGGCGGGCGCGACCGCGCCGACGGCGGTGCGCGCGAGCATCGGTATCGGCACGACGTGCGAGCACATCGACCGCCTGATCGCCGGGATCCGGGTCATCGCCGGATGCTGAGCCCGGGACCCAAATGAATCGGCCCCTACCGCGATTTCGCTGGTAGAGGCCGGTTTGCGTGATCGATCCGTGTGCCCTCGGCAGGATTCGAACCTGCGACACCTGCCTCCGGAGGGCAGTGCTCTATCCCCTGAGCTACGAGGGCGTTGCCGCCTGAGCGACGTTGGAAGCTTAGCGCATGTCCCCGCGGGCTCTCGCGAGTGGTGGTCGTTAACCGGCGTGGTGCTCGACGAAGCGGCTCTGGACCCCTCTGACCAGGCCTTCCGGCTGGTGCTCGCCGGATCTGCGTAACGTCGGTGACACCGACGAACTGGGAGGACCTGGTGATCGAACCGTTCGAGGTGCGGATCCCCGAAGCCGCCATCGAAGACCTGCGCACCCGGCTCCGTGCGACGCGTTGGCCAGAGCCGGCCACCGTCGACGACTGGGAACAGGGTGTCCCGCTGGACTTCGCGCGGGAGTTGTGCCGGTACTGGGCCGAGGACTACGACTTCGGACTGGCCGCCCGGGTCAACGCTTTCCCGGGTTTCAAGACCACTGTGGACGGTCTCGGGATCCACTTCCTGCACGTTCGCTCGCCGGAACCGGACGCGACGCCGCTCGTGCTCACGCACGGCTGGCCGGGATCGGTCGTGGAGTTCCTCGACGTGCTCGGGCCGCTCACCGACCCCGTCGCGCACGGGGGCGATCCCGCGGACGCGTTCCATGTCGTGGCGCCGTCGCTGCCGGGGTTCGCCTGGAGTGGCAAACCGTCGTCGACGGGGTGGAACGTCGAACGCATCGCCAGGGCCTGGGGTGAGCTGATGGGGCGGCTCGGCTACGAGCGGTACGTCGCGCAGGGCGGTGACTGGGGTGCCGGGGTGACGAACATGCTCGCCAAGGTCGTCCCGGAGCGGCTGATCGGTGTCCACGTGAACATGGCGGGCGTCCCGTACGACGAAGCCGTGCTGGGGGAGCCGGCGGCGGAGGAGAAGGCGGCGATCGCCGACCTCGCGCGATTCCGTGCGGTCGGGTCGGCGTACGCGCAGCAGCAGGCCACGCGTCCGCAGACGCTCGGTTACGGGCTCACCGACTCGCCGGCGGCGCAGGCGGCGTGGATCGCCGAGAAGTTCCGGGAGTGGACCGACAACGACGGCTCGCCGGAGACCGCACTGTCGTGGCGCCGGATGCTCGACGCGATCTCCGTCTACTGGTTCACCGCGACGGCGGCTTCGTCGGCGCGGATCTACTGGGAGAGCAAGGAGCGGGACGTTTCGGTCGTTGAAGTTCCTTCGGGTATCTCGATCTTCCCGCGCGAGATCATCCGGCCGTCCCGGCGCTGGGCGGAGCTGCGCTACACCGATCTTCGCTGGTACGAGGTGCTGGCCAAGGGCGGCCACTTCGCCGCGTTCGAGCAGCCCGAGGCCTTCGTCGGCCAGTTGCGGGGGTTCTTGCGGTCGCTTCGGTAGCGGTGCGTGGTGGTTCCAGGTTTCGGGAAGGCCCTCCTGGGGGATGGCTTCCTTGTGTGGCTTAGGACATGGTGAACTTAGGCTCACCTGTATTGCACATATGCGCATGTGACAATATATTCGGCCTGTCGACTTCACGAGAGGCGGAGCAATGGGTCACGGGCACGGGCATGGGACGGCCTCGCCGTCGAGCGCGTCAGGCCGCTACCTGAAGAGCTTGACGATCGCGCTGGTCATCGGCGCCGGCTTCATGGTCATGGAGTTCGTCGTCGGGTTCGCCACCGGCTCGCTCGCGCTGATCTCCGACGCCGCGCACATGTTCACCGACGTCCTCGGCGTCGGCATGGCGCTGGCGGCCATCCTGCTCGCCCGGCGCAGCGGCCCGACGCTCACCAGGACGTTCGGCTTCTACCGCGCCGAAGTGCTCGCGGCGCTGGGCAACGCCATCCTGTTGTTCGGCGTCGCGGGCTACGTCCTGGTCGAGGCCATCGGCCGGATCAGCGACCCGCCCGCCGTGCCCGGCCTGCCCGTCCTGCTGGCCGCCGCCGCGGGCCTCGTCGCCAACATCGTCTCCTTCATGGTCCTGCGCAAGGGCGCGGAGGAGAGCATCAACGTCCGGGGCGCGTACCTCGAAGTCCTCGCCGACCTGATCGGCTCCGTCGGGGTGCTGCTGAGCGGCGCGATCACGCTGCTGACCGGCTGGCGCTACGCCGACCCGATCATCGGTGTCGCGATCGGCCTGTTCGTCCTGCCGCGCACCTACGCCCTCGCCCGGCGCGCGCTGCGGATCCTGTTCCAGCACGCGCCCAAGGGGGTCGACGTCGCCGGGATCCAGGCCGAACTCGGCGGGCTGAAGGGCGTCGAGGACGTCCACGACCTGCACGTCTGGACGCTCACTTCGGGGATGGAGGTCGCTTCGGCGCACCTCACCATCGCGCCCACCGTCGAGCAGGCCGAGGTGCTCACCGAGGCGCAGAACCTCCTGGCGAACCGCTACTCGATCGAGCACGCGACCCTGCAGATAGAAGTGCCCCAGTGCGCTCAACGCTGCCGGGAACTCTCCTGGTAGCCCGCATTTCGTCCTCTGAATGCGGTAGTTGGCAGAGCGAACTACCGGGCGTGACCGGCGATGACACGTGACTGGATGGACGACACGCCCGCGGCCGGGCTCCGCCATGAGTCGGCCGCCGGATCACGCGTGTCGTCCCTCTGAGCACATGTGTCGTCCATCCAGTCACGCGACATCGCCATCCGCGCACCCGGCGGTACGTACTTGAGACGCACCTGGCTCTGACCCGAATCGCGAAGAAAGTAAGGGGTCAGGCGGGCAGGGGAGCGGCGCCGCGTTCCTGGAGGAGGCCCTTCATCAGGGTGATCTCCGCACCCTGCGAAACGAGCATGCTCTGCGTCAGCGACTTCACGTCCGCGATCGACGTGTGGTCGTGGCCGTACTGCGCCATCGCCGTCCCGCCTTCGTGATGCCGCAGCATCAGTTGGAGGAAGAAGACGTCCATCTCCTTACCGGTCAGCGACCGCAGTTTGGCGAGTTCGGCCGACGTCGCCATCCCCGGCATCGGCGCGCCGTTCGACGGTTTCATGTCGCCGCCGTGCCCGCCGTGGCCGGACGGCTCGGTCATCCAGGTCATGTAGGCGCCGGTCGTCTGCTCGGGCTGGCCCCACAGGCCGAGCCAGCCCTTCATCCGGCCGACCTGGCCGGTCTGCGTGCGCTCGATGTCGAACGCGAGGGTCTTGATCGCCGGATCGGTCGTGTGGTCCCGCGCCCAGCCGGCCATGGTGACGGCCTGGAGGTGGTGCACCGACATGTCCTGCGCGAAGCCGACCTCGACCGAGCCCGCGCCTGGAGTCTTCTGCTCCGGCTCGGAGTCGATCAGCCTGGTCGTCAGCGCGCCGAGGCCGAAGCCGAGGATCACCATGACGACCAGGGCGGCCCCGATCACCAGCCATCGGCTCTTGGCCGACCGTGAAGCAGTGTCGTCGACGGTCTGGAGATCGGGGTCCACTTGGCTCACTTACTTGCTCGCGGGCGCCGAGGGCTGGGTCGCGGGCGCGGACGGCTGGCCGGCGCCGGGCTGGTCCGGCTGTGTGCCCGCGCTGCCCTTGTAGTCCATCGGCTTGGCGTCCGGCCCCGGCGGGGTCGGGTCGAAGTCGCCCGGCTCGATCTGCGCGTCGCAGGTGGCGTCACGCTCGGGGTACGCGCCGAACGGGTTGGTGCGCAGCGCGGCGACGAACTGGTCGATCCGCTCGTCGGAGGCGGAGTCCAGCTTCAACTGGTGGCCCCAGGACTGCACGGAGATCGGCTTGTCCAGGTTCGGGTACGGCGACATGACCATGTACGGCTTGCCCTCGACACGCACCTTCAGCAGGTCGAGCGCCTCGCCGGTGATCTGCGCCGGGTTGTAGGCGATCCAGACCGCGCCGTGCTCGAGACCGTGGACCATGTTCTCGTTGCGGACGGCCTTCTCGTAGACGACGCCGTTGCACGCGGCCCAGGCCTGGTCGTGCGGGCCGCCGAAGGGCGGGGTCTTGTCGTACGCGACGCGCTCGGCGGCCGAGACGTGCACGGAGCCCTCGTAGGTGGCCGTGGTCACGCCGGGGATCCGCTTGGACGGGTCCGGGTCCTGCTGAGAGGGGGCGAAGGCGGCCGCGGCCTCTTCGCGGCTCTTCTGATCGCGCTTGGGCGCCGAAGCGACCATGTAGTAGGTGACCACCGAGGCAGCCAGGACGACGATCGCGACGACGGCGATGATCGTGCCCCAGGGCGTGCCCTTCTTGGACACGACGGAACTACGGGCGGCCTTCATGGCGTTCTTCGACGACGCGCCCTTTTTTCTGGTTGTCCCGTTAGCCATGGCTCCTGCGTTCTCCGAAAGGGGTGGTCCCTGCGCGGGCCAGTGTAGAGACCGCGCGTCTGATCACCGTGAACAGTCGCAAGATCACCGGCTTGGCTCACACCTTCCGGCGGTCGCTGCGAAGCCCGGACCAGGTCACACCTAGAATTCCGCGAGTGACTCCCGCAGCTCTCGCCGACCTGGTCCGTAACTCCGCCGTGCAGGTTCTCACCGCGCGCGGCCTCGACGATTCCGTGCTGCCGGAGAAGGTGACGATCGAGCGTCCCCGCAATCCCGAGCACGGCGATTACGCGACCAACCTGGCGCTGCAGGTGGCCAAGAAGGCGGGCATGAAGCCCCGTGACTTCGCCGACGCGCTGGCCGAGGCGCTGTCGGCCACCGACGGCATCGACTCGGCCGAGGTCGCCGGGCCGGGCTTCCTCAACCTGCGGCTCGCCGCCGACGCGCAGGGCCAGATCGTCCAGCAGGTGCTCGACGCCGGGGAGAAGTACGGCCTCGGTGACGCGCTCGCGGGCGTCAAGATCAACCTGGAGTTCGTCTCGGCGAACCCGACCGGCCCCATCCACCTCGGCGGCACCCGGTGGGCCGCGGTGGGCGACGCGCTGGGCCGCGTGCTGTCCGCGCAGGGCGGCCTGGTCACCCGGGAGTACTACTTCAACGACCACGGCGCGCAGATCGACCGCTTCGTCCGGTCCCTGATCGCCGCCGCCAAGGGCGAGCCCGCCCCCGAGGACGGCTACGCGGGCGGTTACATCAACGACATCGCCGCCGAGGTCATCCGCCAGGAGCCGAGCGCGCTCTCGCTGCCCGACGACGAGCGGGCCGAGACCTTCCGCCGGGTCGGCATCGAGCTGATGTTCAGCGAGATCAAGCAGAGCCTGCACGATTTCGGCACCGATTTCGACGTCTACTTCCACGAGAACTCGCTGCACGAGTCCGGCGCCGTGTCGTCGTCGGTCCAGCAGCTGAAGGACTCCGGGAACCTGTACTTCGAAGACGGCGCCTGGTGGCTCAAGTCCAAGGAGCACGGCGACGACAAGGACCGCGTCGTCATCAAGAAGGACGGCAACCCGGCCTACATCGCCGGTGACCTCGCCTACTTCCAGGACAAGCGCAAGCGCGGTTTCGACCTCTGCATCTACATGCTGGGCGCGGACCACCACGGCTACATCGCCCGGCTCAAGGCCGCGGCTGCCGCCTTCGGTGACGACCCGGCCGTCGTCGAGGTGCTGATCGGCCAGATGGTCAACCTCGTCTCCGAGGGCAAACCCGTCCGGATGAGCAAACGCGCCGGCACCGTGATCACCATGGAGGACCTCGTCGGCACCGTCGGCGTCGACGCGGCCCGCTACGAGCTGATCCGCTACTCCGTCGATTCCACTTTGGACATCGACCTGGACCTGCTTCGCAAGCACTCCAACGACAACCCGGTCTACTACGTCCAGTACGCCCACGCGCGGCTGGCCTCGTTGCAGCGCAACGCCGCCGACCTCGGCCTGAAATCGGATGGCGCTGTCGACTTCGGGCTGCTTACGCTGCCCGCCGAGGGCGATCTGATCCGCACGATCGGCGAATTCCCGACCGTCCTCCGCCGGGCCGCACAGCTGCGCGAACCGCACCGCGTCGCCCGGTACCTCGAAGAACTCGCCGGCGCGTACCACAAGTTCTACACCGTGGGCCGTGTTCTTCCCCAGGGCGACGAGGAGGCCACCCCCCTCACGTTCGCCCGGCTCGCGCTGTGCCAGGCCGCCCGCCAGGTGCTGGCGAACGGCCTCAACGTGCTCGGTGTCTCTGCTCCGGAACGGATGTAAAAGCAAATGGCTCACCCCGCGGGCCCCCGCCACGCCGACGTCTACCCTCACGCCGACGCCTCCGGTTTCCCGCCGTCGAGTCCGGAAGAACTCGACAGGCTGTACCCGAAAGTCTGGCCCCGCAACACTTTCCGCGGCGGTGACGGCGTCGTCCGCATCGCCGGTGTCGATGTCCGCGAGCTCGCCGAGAAGTACGGCACGCCGCTGTTCGTCGTCGACGAGGCCGATTTCAAGTCCCGGTGCGCCGACTACGCCGAGGCGTTCGACGACCCGGCGCTCGTGCACTACGCGTCCAAGGCGTTCCTGTCCATCGAGATCGCCCGCTGGGTGGCCGAGCAGGGACTGAGCCTGGACGTCTGCAGCGGCGGCGAACTCGCCGTGGCGCAGCGCGCGAATTTCCCGGCCGAGCGGATCACCTTCCACGGCAACAACAAGTCGCTGTCCGAGCTGGAAGCCGCCGTCGAAGCGGGTGTCGGCACGGTCGTGGTCGACTCCTATTACGAGATCGCGCGGCTGGCCGACGTCGCCGCCCGGCACGACGTCGTGCAGAACGTCCTCATCCGGGTGACCGTCGGCGTCGAGGCGCACACCCACGAGTTCATCGCGACCGCGCACGAGGACCAGAAGTTCGGTTTCTCGCTGGCCTCCGGTGACGCGGCCGAGGCCGTGCGCCGCGTGCTCAACGCGCCGTCGCTCAAGCTGATCGGCCTGCACAGCCACATCGGTTCGCAGATCTTCGACGCCGACGGTTTCGAGGTCGCGGCCCGTCGCGTGGTCGGCCTGCTGGCCGAACTCGCCAAGGAGCACGGCTCCGATCTGCTCGACCAGCTGTCGATCGTCGACCTCGGCGGTGGTTTCGGTATCGCCTACACCGACAAGGACAACCCGCCGCCGCCCGCGCAGATGATCACGCAGATCCGCGAGATCGTCCGCAAGGAATGCGAGTACGCGGGCCTCCCGGTGCCGAAGATCGCAGGCGAGCCCGGCCGCGCCATCGCCGGCCCCGGCACGATCACGCTGTACGAGGTCGGCACCATCAAGGACGTCTCGCTCGGCGACAAGGCCGCGCGCCGCTACGTCAGCGTCGACGGCGGGATGAGCGACAACATCCGCACCGCCCTCTACGACGCGGTGTACGACTGCCGTCTCGTATCGCGGTCATCCGACGACGACGGGGACGGCCAGGCAGGCGCCGCGCTGTCCCGGGTCGTGGGAAAACACTGTGAGTCCGGCGACATCGTCGTCCGTGACTGCTGGCTCCCCGACACCCTTGCTCCCGGCGACCTGCTCGCCGTGGCGGCCACCGGGGCGTACTGCTACTCGATGGCCAGCGGGTACAACCGGCAGCCGCGGCCCGCGGTGGTGGCCGTGCGCAACGGCAGCTCCCGCGTGCTGCTGCGGCGGGAGACGACGGACGACATGCTGCGCCTGGAGGTCTAGCAAGTGTCTACAGTGGACGGACGCGTGATCAGGGTCGCCCTGCTCGGCTGTGGGACGGTCGGTGGCGAGGTGGTCCGGCTGCTCACCGAGCAGGCCGAAGAGCTCGCCGCCAGGGCGGGCGCCAGGGTGGAGCTGGCGGGTATCGCGGTGCGGCGCCCCGACAAGCACCCCGAGCTGCCGCCGGAGCTGGTGACCTCCGACGTGACGAAGCTCGTGACCTCCCCGGACGTCGACGTCGTCGTCGAGCTGGTCGGCGGTATCGAGCCGGTGCGGCAGTGGCTGCTCGACGCGCTCAAGGCCGGGAAATCCGTTGTCACGGCGAACAAAGCGCTGCTGGCCGAGCATTCCGCGGAGCTGTTCGAGGCCGCCGACGCGGCAGGCGTGGACCTGTACTTCGAGGCGGCCGTGGCCGGGGCGATCCCGTTGCTGCGCCCGCTGCGCGAGTCGCTGGCCGGCGACCGCATCACCCGCGTGATGGGCATCGTCAACGGCACCACGAACTACATCCTCTCCGCGATGGACTCCACCGGCGCCGGTTACGCGGAAACGCTCGAAGAGGCGAGCAGGCTCGGATACGCCGAGGCGGACCCGACGGCCGACGTCGACGGCTACGACGCGGCGTCCAAGGCCGCGATCCTCGCCTCGCTCGCGTTCCACACCAGGGTGACCGCGTCCGACGTGCATCGCGAAGGCATCGCCGACGTCACCGCGTCGGATCTCGCCGCGGCGAACGTACTGGGCCGCACGGTGAAACTGCTCGCCATCTGCGAACGCGTCACCGCCGACGACGGCACCGAATCCGTTTCGGCGCGCGTGCATCCGGTGATGATCCCGCGCGGCCACCAGCTCGCCGGGGTCGGCGGCGCGTACAACGCCGTCTACGTCGAGGCCGACGCCGCCGGTGAGCTCATGTTCTACGGTCAGGGCGCCGGTGGCGCGCCGACCGCGAGTGCCGTGCTCGGCGACCTCGTCGCGGTGGCTCGAAACCGGGTCGTCGGCGGCCGTGGCCCGCGCGAATCCGCGCACGCCGCGCTCCCGGTCAGGCCGATGGGCCAGACGCCGACGCGGTACCACGTCAGTCTCGACGTGGCCGATCGAGCGGGCGTCCTCGCCCAGGTGGCCCAGGCGTTCGCCGGGCACGGTGTCAGCATCGCCGCCGTGCGCCAGCGCGACGCGAACGACACGGCCAGCCTGGTCGTGGTCACCCACCTGGCGCCGGACGCGGCATTGCGGTCCACTGTGGACGACATTGCCAAACTCGATGTGGTGAACCAGGTCGTCAGTGTGATGCGGGTGGAAGGCGAAGACCAGTGATTTCCCAACCGTGGCCGGGGATCATCCAGGCTTATCCGGACCGGATCCCGGTCCCCTCCGGCGCGAAGGTGATCACGCTCGGCGAAGGCAACACCCCGCTGCTGCCCGCCCCGCATCTGTCGGAGCTGACCGGCTGCGAGGTCTACCTCAAGGTCGAAGGGGCGAACCCGACCGGGTCGTTCAAGGACCGCGGGATGACCGTGGCCATCACGCACGCGCTCGCCAGCGGGCTCCAGGCGGTCATCTGCGCCTCCACCGGCAACACGTCGGCTTCGGCCGCGGCGTACGCGGCCCGAGCCGGGCTCACCTGCGCCGTCCTCGTCCCGCAGGGCAAGATCGCGATGGGCAAACTCGCCCAGGCCGTCCTGCACGGCGCGCGGATCCTGCAGGTGGACGGCAACTTCGACGACTGCCTCGAACTCGCGCAGAAAACCGCGATCGACTACCCGGTGACCCTGGTCAACTCGGTCAACCCGGTGCGTATCGCCGGCCAGAAGTCGGCCGCGTTCGAGATCTGCGACGTGCTCGGCCGGGCCCCGGACATCCACTGCCTTCCGGTCGGCAACGCGGGCAACATCACCGCCTACTGGGCCGGGTATTCCGAGTACGCGGGCGACGGTGTGGTGAAGAACACCCCGCGGATGTTCGGTTTCCAGGCGGCCGGCGCCGCGCCGCTCGTGCACGGCGAGCCGGTGGCCGATCCCGACACGATCGCGACCGCGATCCGCATCGGCAGCCCCGCCTCCTGGGACGGCGCGATGAAGGCGAAGAACGCCTCCGCCGGCCTGTTCGAGGCCATCACCGACGAGAAGATCCTCGAGGCGTACCGGCTGCTCGCCCGCAAGGAGGGCGTGTTCGTCGAGCCCGCATCGGCGACCAGCGTCGCGGGCCTGCTCGCCACGGCCGCCGACGGCCGCCTGCCGAAGGGCTCGACCGTCGTGTGCACCGTCACCGGACACGGTCTGAAGGATCCGGCCACGGCGCTGGAGGGCAACGTCGAGGTCGAACCGCTCGCCGTCGACCCGACCGCCGTCGCCGCCGCGCTGGACCTGCGATGACGCTGCTCAAGATCAAGGTCCCGGCGTCTTCGGCGAACCTCGGCCCGGGGTTCGACGCGCTCGGCCTGGCGCTCGCGCTGTACGACCGGGTCGAACTCCGGATCACCGACGCCGGGCTCAAGATCGAGGTGAACGACGTCGGCGCGGGCGGCGTGGACGACGTCCCGACCGACGAATCGCATCTGGTCGTGCGGGCCTTCCGGCGTGGTTGCGAGCACCTCGGTCTCCGGCCGCCCGGCCTGCACCTGCGCTGTTTCAACGCCATCCCGCACGCCCGCGGCCTCGGCTCGTCCGCGTCCGCCGTGGTGACCGGTGTCGCGGCGGCGTACGCGCTGGCTGAGAAGCCCCTGGACGACGACGCGCTGCAGCTGGCCGCCGGGTTCGAGGGACACGCCGACAACGCCGCGGCGAGCCTGCTGGGCGGCTTCGTGGTGGCGTGGAACGAGGGCGAGCGGTTCCGCGCCGAACGGCTCCAGCCGCATCACGACATCCGGCCCGTGGTCGCCGTCCCGGCGCTGCGGTCCTCGACCGACGCCACCCGCGGGCTGCTTCCCGCCCAGGTCCCGCACGCCGACGCGGCGTTCACGGCCGGTCGCGCGGCGCTCGCGGTGCACGCGCTGACCGCACGCCCGGACCTGTTGCTCTCCGCTACCGAAGATCGGCTCCATCAGCATTACCGGGCGTCCGCGTACCCGGCGAGCAGCGAATTGGTACGCGCGCTGCGGGCCGAAGGGGTGGCCGCGGCCATCTCCGGCGCAGGTCCGACGGTGCTCGCGCTGACCACCGGGGGAATACTCCCGGCCGGCGTCGACGTTACGTCTTTCGACGTCACCGAGCTGCCGATCGATCCGGGCGGCGTTCAGGTTGCGGCTCAGTAAAGCCTCGGTCACATGCCGGAGCCCCGCCCCGCCACGCGGGGGGTGGTTGTTGCACCGGACCGTGGCGCGGTCTACCCTCGGGGGCGTTCGATCACCGTGCGTTTCCGCACCCGGTGCCGGTCCAGGTGACCAGTGTCATCCTTGGCCCGCATCCTTCGTTGATCCGCCAGTTCCGTACACCGCCTGGCAAGCGGGGAGTAGCGGATGGACGCAGGCGGGTTCCCGGTTCCGGCGGTGCCGAATTCCGCTTCCTCCGTTTGGAGGACGCAAATCCCTGTGCTGGAGGCCTTCTAGCTGTGTTCAACACGGCCGAGGAGCTGATCGCCCGTATCGGGGGCCAATTACGCCGTTTCGCAATCGGACGCGAGCGGCGGTCCGCTGATCCACCTGGAGGCGTGGATCGGTCAGGAAGGACATTTGTGAGCAACACCGATCTTTTGAGCGACGTCGAAGGTGGCGCCGCCGAGTCGAACGGCGTCGTCGCTCCCAAGCGCACGGTCGGCGGATTGACCGGCAAGACCGTCGCCGAACTGCGCTCGATCGCTGGGGAACTTGGCATCGGCGAGACGACGGGTATGCGCAAGGGCGATCTGATCGCGGCCATCCGCGAGCGCCAGGGCAAGACCAAGCGCAAGACCCCCGCCGCGGCGAGCGAAACGCTTCCGCTCGAGGGGATCGACGCACCGCGCAAGGCCCCGAAGGCCGAAGCGCCCAAGACCGAGGCCCCGAAGCAGGAGGCCCCGAAGGCCGAAGCGGCTCCGGCCGAGGCTCCTCGCGCGGAGAAGGCCGAGAAGGTTTCGGAGAACGGCTCCGCGCCCGCCGCCGAGCGGCCCGCGCAGCAGGAAAGCGGGCAGCAGGACGGCCAGCCGCAGCAGGAAGAGGGCGGCCGCAGCCGTCGTCGCCGCGGCTCCAACCGTGCCGCTGGCTCGCCGGAGCAGGGCGGCCAGCAACGTGAGCGCAACGAGCGCGGTGACCGCGGCGACCGCGGTGACCAGGGCGGCAACCGCCAGGGCAACCGCGACGGCCGCGGCCAGGACAACCGCCAGCGCAACCAGCAGGGCGGCGGCCAGGACAACAGCCAGCGCCAGGGCCAGGGCCCGCAGGGCGACGACGACGAGGAAGGCGGCCGTCGCGGCCGTCGCTTCCGCGACCGTCGCCGCCGGGGTTCCGGCGGTGGCCGCGAACAGGGCGGTTCGCCCGACACCGAGATCCGCGAGGACGACGTCCTGCTGCCCGTCGCGGGCATCCTGGACGTGCTCGACAACTACGCGTTCGTGCGCACCTCGGGCTACCTCGCCGGGCCGAACGACGTGTACGTCTCGCTTTCGCTGGTCCGCAAGTACGGCCTGCGCCGCGGTGACGCCATCACCGGTGTCGTGCGCCAGCCACGTGACGGCGAGCAGCAGCGGCAGAAGTTCAACCCGCTGGTGCGCGTCGACTCGATCAACGGCCTGGAGCCGGACGAGTCCAAGCGTCGTCCCGAGTTCACCAAGCTGACCCCGCTGTACCCGAACGAGCGGCTGCGCCTCGAGACCGAGCCGCACAAGCTCACGACCCGTGTCATCGACCTGGTGATGCCGGTCGGCAAGGGGCAGCGTGCCCTGATCGTGTCGCCGCCGAAGGCGGGCAAGACGACGATCATGCAGGACATCGCGAACGCGATCTCGACGAACAACCCCGAGTGCCACCTGATGGTCGTGCTCGTGGACGAGCGTCCCGAAGAGGTCACCGACATGCAGCGGTCGGTGAAGGGCGAGGTCATCGCCTCGACCTTCGACCGCCCGCCGTCCGACCACACCTCGGTCGCGGAGCTGGCCATCGAGCGGGCGAAGCGCCTGGTCGAGATGGGCCACGACGTCGTCGTCCTGCTCGACTCGATCACCCGTCTGGGCCGTGCGTACAACCTCGCGGCCCCGGCGTCCGGCCGGATCCTCTCCGGTGGTGTCGACTCGACGGCGCTGTTCCCGCCGAAGCGGTTCCTCGGCGCGGCGCGCAACATCGAGAACGGCGGCTCGCTGACGATCTTCGCCACGACGATGGTCGAGACCGGGTCCACCGGTGACACGGTCATCTTCGAAGAGTTCAAGGGCACCGCGAACGCGGACCTCAAGCTCGACCGGAAGATCGCCGAGCGGCGCGTGTTCCCCGCGGTGGACATCAACCCGTCCGGTACCCGCAAGGAAGACCTGCTGCTTTCGCCGGACGAGCTCGCGGTCACCCACAAGCTGCACCGGGTGCTGCACGCGCTGGACTCGCAGCAGGCCATCGACCTGCTGATCTCGCGGCTGCGCAAGACGAAGACCAACATCGAGTTCCTCATGCAGGTCTCGAAGACGGCCCTCGGCTCGAACGACGACGACTGAGTTTTCGTTCCGTAAGTACGTGAAGGCCCCCTTCCCTCGGCTCAGCCGAGGGAAGGGG
>NZ_JBHXIB010000067.1:0-43165 GCF_042723975.1 Amycolatopsis sp. NPDC058340
GCTCCCCCCCCGCGTCGCCCACGGCGGCGTGGCCCGGTTCGCACGCCCGTCAAGCCCTCCTTGAGGGACCCAGGGTCCCTCAAGGAGGCCTTCACGGACTTGCCGCTCGCCAGCGGCTACTTCTTCCAGACGATCGGGTCGTCCTTGTACCCGTCACCGTCGTTGAATTCCGCGCCGCCGAGCTCGCCGCCGTCCCTGATGGCCTGGAGCTCACAGGTCTCGTAGGTCGCGCCGGCGGTCTTGAAGTCCTTCTTCGCCGACTCGGACTGGCAGGCGGTGGTCTCGCCGGTGATGATCACGCCGGTGCTCTTGCCGTCCGGGCCGACCGCGCGCATCCGCACCGTGCTGTAGGTGAGGTCCGTGCCGCCGACGTTCTCGACCGTCATCCGGATGTAGACCGGCGTCATGCCCTTGGCCTTCTCGCCGTAGGAGGCGAGGTCTTCCTTCGGGCCGAGTTCGATCGACTTGACGGTGATCGCGATGGTGCCGCTCTTGTCGTTGCCGTACTTGAACGGGACGACGGCGCGTTCACCGACCTTCAGCGAGGTGCCGGGCGCGGTGGCGTCCGCGTTCGAGACCGGGACGGTACCGCTGGTCGCGGGCGAGGACGCGGCGGCCGACGTCGGCGCGGGCGACGGGGCGGGGGCCGGACTGCCACCCTTCTCCTCACCGCCGCAGGCGGAAAGCAGCAGCACGGCGGCGCAGCCGGTGGCGGACAGAGCGATACGGTCGAACTTCATGGATCTCCTCGGACTCCCCGCCGAACTCTGCTCCGGCGTTCTCGCCACGCACCGTAGTTGATGAAGGACTACATCGGTGTGGTCCATTCGCACCAGTGCAGGTCACGAATCGGTTACGCTTATCGGCCTAACGGGGACGGGTTCACTTCTTCCAGGTGATCGGGTCGTCCTGGTACTCGCCGTCGCGGAACGCCACGCCGCCGACCTCGTCACCGTCCTTGACGCCTTCGGTCTTGCAGGTCTCGTAGGTCGCGCCGGCGGTGGTGAAGTCGGCCGCCGCCTCCTCGCCCGTGCAGGTCGCCGTGCTGTTGGCCATGATCACCTTGGTGCTCTTGCCGTCCGGGCCCAGCGCGCGCACCGACACCGAAGTGCCGGAGAGATCCGTGCCGCCGACGTTCTCGATCACCATCCGGACGTAGACCGGAAGCGTGCCCTCGCCCTTGTTCTTGAACTTGGCGAGGTCCTCCTTCGGGCCGATGTCGATCGACTTGACGGTGATCGCGATCGTGCCGGACTTGTCCGCGTCCTTGAACGGGACGACGGCGCGTTCGCCGACCTTCAGCGTGCTGCCGGGCGCCAGGGTGCCGTCGGCCCTGACGGTCTTGTCACCCTTCTCTTCCCCGCCGCAGGCCGAAAGCAGCAGCGCCGCGGCGCAACAGGTGGCGATCAGGGCGGACTTCATGGATCTCCTCGGACTCGTGGCTCGTCACGCAACGTAGCCGCAACGGGAGGAGGGGAGAGTGGTCCGATCGCACCACAACCGATCACAAATCGCTTACGCCGATCAGCCCGTCCTGGATCGCCCGCGCGACGAGCGCGGCCTTGGTCGGGGCCTCCCTGCCCATCTGGGCGTACTTGACCCGGATCCGCTCGAGATGCGAGTTGACCGTGTTCGGCGAGATCCCCAGCCGGTGCGCCACGAAATCTTTCGACTCGGACTGGAACCACTCGATGAGCACCTCGGTCTCGCGCGCGGAGAGGGCGGGGCGCCGCTCGGAGCGGTCTCCGGCCATCGCACCCGCCAGCGACGGCGGCGTGTACGACCGGTCGGCCGCCGCGGTGCGCACCGCTTCGAGGAGGTGTTCCGCGCCCTCGGCCTTGGTGAGATAGCTGAGCGCGCCGAGTTCGAGGCACTGCAGGACGGTCTCGTCGTCGGCCCGCATCGAGTAGACGACGACGCGACGGCCCGCCTCGGTGAGCCGCCGCAGATCGCCCATCGCCGGGGTGGTGCTGTTGAGGTGCAGGTCGAGGATGACGACGTCGGCCTGCGCGCCCTCGCCGATCCACGCGGCCCGCACGTCCTCGCCTTCGGCCACGACGGTGACCGGCGGGGTGCCGCAGGACAGCCAGTGCACGACCCCGGCCCGTACGGCCGGATGATCGTCGACGACCACCGCGGTCAGTTCGGTCGCGAACGCCATTTCGCCTCCATCCACGATCGTTCTCCCAGTGCGTGCCATTCGACGTCGACGACGCCCGATCCGTTCTCCGTCACGCCTGGTTCACCGTCCGTGATCGCCGCGACACGGATTTCGTCGTCGGCGCGCAGGACGCTGACCCTGGCCTGGGACCGGGCGGCGACCAGCGCGGTCATCAGCGGAGCGGTCAGCGCGCGGCGGACGGCGGTCGGGACCGGGGCCGGTTCGCCGCTGACCGCCAGTGTCACCGTCAGGCCCCGCCGCTCGGCGAGGTCGACACACGCCGAGACCTCGTGCAGCAGCGGGTCGGGGACGTCGTCGTTCTCCGCGAACAACCGCCGCAATTGCGTCGCCGCGAGCGCGCACCGCCGCCGGACCTCGTCGTCACGCGGGTCGAGGGTGCGGTCGGCCAGCCCGGCCAGCAGCGGCAGGGTGGCGCCGAGCTGTCCGGCGAACCGGTTCCGCTGGTCGGCCTCCCGCTCCTCGGCGAGCGCCTTGCGGTGGGCCTGGCGGTCCCGTTCGGCCGAGGCCTCCGCGGCCTCGCCCGCCCGCCGGTTGACCACCCCGATCAGCGCGAGCGTCGCGGCCTGGAAGGTGAGCACGCTGAGCCCGACGATCACCACGCTGCCGATCTGGCCGCGATCGGTGAGCTCCGCGCCGAACTGCCGGACGAAGGCGAGCGTCATCTGGAGGACGAGCGCGGCCATCGCGATCGCGGGGCGGTCCATCAGCAGCACCAGCAGATGCCAGCCCGCGAGACCGGACGCCCAGTTCTCGTCGCCGAAGAGCCGGTCCGCGGGCAGCGTCCAGACGGCGAGCGTCGACGCGGCGAGCACCACCACCGCCCCCGCGAGCGCGACCGGCAGGGGGACCGGCTTCCAGCGCAGCACCCACCACGCCGCCACGACGAGGACGAGGGCGAGCGCCGCGAACGCGATCCGGCCCGGGGTGCCGGTCAGCCGGGCCAGGCTGAGCCCGACCTGGATCGCCGCCGTCGCGAGCAGGACCGCGATCCGGCAGCCGCCGAGGACGCGGTCCGCGGTCTCGTTCATGCGGGCCACAC
Organism: Amycolatopsis sp. NPDC058340; assembly: GCF_042723975.1. Classification (NCBI taxonomy): domain Bacteria; kingdom Bacillati; phylum Actinomycetota; class Actinomycetes; order Pseudonocardiales; family Pseudonocardiaceae; genus Amycolatopsis; species Amycolatopsis sp. NPDC058340. The sequence goes on from NZ_JBHXIB010000067.1 coordinate 3,222, forward strand.
CAGTTCCACCGTGGTCCCCGCGCCGGGCGCGGAGATCACCTCGGCCCGGCCGCCCGCCGCGGCCATGCGTTCGACGAGCGACTCGCGGATACCTCGCCGCTGCGCCGGGGTCTTCGCCGGGTCGAAACCGCGGCCTTCGTCCCGGACTGTCACGCGTACGCCGTCTTCGACCGTCAGCCGGGCTTCGCGGACACCCGCGTGCCGGTCGACGTTCAGCAGCGCCTCACGCACGGCGCGGACCAGCGCGAGCGCCGCCGACGCCGGGATCGGCGCGACCGGCGACCAGCGGGTCTCGACCTTCACCGGGCTCTGCGCGAGCACGCCGCGCAACGAGGTTTCGAGATCGACCACACTGCCGGGACCGGATTCGCCGGTGAGGATCGCGAGATCGCGGCGGGCGTATCCGGCGACCTCGGCCGGATCCGTCGTCTCCCCGCGCTGCGCCACGGTGAGGAAGGTGGCCGCGGCCGTGTCGTGCAGGACGGCCAGATACTCCCGTTCCCGCAAGCGTCGTTCCACGGCAAGGGATTCCTCACGCGTCAGCCGGGCACGGCGCTCGCGGAGGTGGTCGATCCGGCGCGTCGTCCGCGACAGCAGAAGAAAGGCGACGCGGGCGAGAGTGGCTTCGATGAGCACCCGCAGGATCACCGAGAAGCCGTCCTCGAAGCCGAGCGGCACCACTTCGATCGCCAGCAGGCAGGCGATGGCGGGCACGGTGAGCTTCGGCGGCCATTCCCATTGGAGGGTGATGGCGGTGAGGGTGAGCACGTTGAGCGCCCACTGGTTCAGCTCGCCCGCTTCGGGCGCGGTCAGGAACTGGGTGCCGCAGATCGCCGCGGCGCGCACCAAGGTCAGCGCGAACGCCACCGGTCTGCCCCGGCCCGTCTTCCCGACGACGTACTCGGCCACGGCGGTGACCAAGGCCAGTGCCAGCAGGCCGAAGGCGAGCGGGAGCGCGCCCGACGGCGTGGCGAGCACGCCGAAAACGCTGATCACGAGCAGTCCGGCGCCCCTGGCCGGGCCGGCGAACCGGCCGACCACCCGAGAGAACTCCGCTTCGACGGAGGTCTCACGATCGGACGGCACGGCAGCAGTCAAACAGATGCCTCGAGCGTGCGCAGGTCCAGTACCCGCCAGGTGAGCGCCTCGTTCCCGCCCACCGACCACCACACGTACGGCCCCCGCGCCAGCACGGTGCCGAACTCCGCCGCCAGGTCGGCCATCCGGCCGGTGGCGGTGTCGTAGAGGGCGAGCACACCGCGGTCGTCGTCGACCACCACCGCGTACCGGTCGAGCACGACGACGTCGCCGAACGCGGGCCGGATCCCCTTCCCACCGACCCGTCTGCGTTCGGAGCCGTCGGGTTTCATCAGATCGAACCGCGCCGTCCCGCTCTGGCGCAGGACCTGGACCCGGCACCAGGACGGCGTGCAGTCGACCAGTTCGACGTTCTGCCCGCCGACCCGGGTGACCCGGCCGTCGCGGAGGTCCACCAGCTCCGACGGTCCCGCCTGCTCGACGGCGGCCGACGTCGCGAACGGCCAGGCGGTGAGCGCGAAATCGCCGGGCAGCGGGGTGCGGGTCACCGGGCCGCCGGACAACGCGACCGTCCGCACCTCGGTGGCGTCGCCTCGCACGGCGGCCCAGGACGCGTGGCCTTCGCGCACGACGAGGTCGTACTCGGAGTCCAGGAGCACGACCCGTCCGGTGTCGGCGGTGACCAGGACGGGGTTCTCCCCGCGTGGTCCGGAGCGCCACAACGCGCCCGTCCCGGTGATGTCGGACAGTTCCAGCCACACCAGCGAGTCCGGGGAAGTGGCGAGAACGAACCGGGGTGAGCCCGACGACGGGACCTCGCGGAGGACTCGTTCTCCCAGTTTCAGCCGGATCGAATCGCTCGCCCGGGTGATCCCGGCGGAGGTTTCGGAATCGAGGTACGCCAAGGGTGTGTACGGCGACCCGGTGACGGTGTTCGCGGCGATCCGCGCGCCGGGCCAGACGTCGGTGACGGACGCGGAGACCGGAGCCTTGGCCGCCGGGACCGGCGCGGGCAGGACCACGACCACGACGGCGGCCACCGTCGCGAGCGCGAGGCCGATCGGGGTGCAGTCACGGGGGATCACCGCACCACCGCGGGGGAGGAGGCGCCCGCGCGGACGAGCGAGGGCGCGCCGGTGCCGTCGGCGGGGACGGAGTAGATCGCCTTGTCCCGGCCGTAGGCGACGGTCCGGTCGTCCAGCCACTGCGCCTGGTCGTCCAGATGCGCCGGGTCGGCGAGCGGGACGTCACGTCCGTCCACAAGGGACAGGACGTGCAGGCGCCAGCGGTCGCCGTCGCGGAACTTGTAGGCGACGCGGGTGCCGTCCGGCGAGAGGGAGGGGCATTCGACGTTGCGCCGCAGTGTGGTCAGCGTGCGGCCGCGGAGATCGCCTCGGACCAGCCAGGTACCGCCCGCGGACCGTGCGGTGGCGTAGAAGGTGAGATCGTCGCGGGCGAAGGTCACGCCCCAGTAGTTCAGATCCTTGGCGGGGTAGGGCTTTCCGTCGACGGTGAGCGCGAAGTCCTCCAATGAGCCGTAGTGGTTCCCGGTGGCCAGGTCGTAGATCCCGGCGGTGGTGGAGAACGTGCCCGCCCCGCCCAGATACGAGTCCCCGGCACGGAACACCGTCCAGCCCACCAGCCGCCCGGACGGCGAAACCCTGACCCGCGACGGCGTTCCCCATTCGGAGATCCGAGTCGGTTCGGCCCCCGGTCGCGTGACGACCAGTTCGGCCTGGTCGGGCACGGCCGTCGCGCGCAGGCACGCCAGGGTGCCCGCGGCGACGTCCACGCGCTGACAGGACGGGCCGGCGCGGTCGTCCTGCCGGACGCGGCCCGACTCGTCGACGTACAGCATCCCTCCGTGAGCGAGGTCCAGCCGCTGTTCCGCCACCGCGTCGCCGGAGCGCAGCCCGACGAACACCGCCCCGGCCACCACCGTGACCACGAGCGCCGCGACGCCCGCCCAGATCCGCCTCATGCCATCCTCGATCCGGCCAGTACCGATATCAGCAGCGCCATGGCGAACACCGCGAACGCGGGGCCCAGCGCCACCCCCGCCGCGAGCACGCCGAACAGCACCGCGCCGGCGGCCCTGGCCAGCGCCTGTCCGGTTTGGACGAACGCGAGACCGGTGGCCCGCAACGACTCCGGGACGTGCGGGGCCGCGTGGGCCATCAGCACGCCGTCCGTGCACGCGTAGAACACGCCGTGTGCCGCCAGGACCACCACCGCGACGAGCCATCCGGTCGCCGAAACGGCCAGGACGACGTACGCGGCGAGCAACACGACATGCCCTGCCAGGAACACCTTCCACCGTCCGAGCCGGTCCGCGAGCCGTCCGATCGGCGAAGCCAGCGCCATGAACGCCAGCGCCGTCGCCAGCGGCAGCAGGGGAAGCGCCCCTGGCGGCAACCCGGCGGACCGCTGCACGCCGACGAACAGGAACATGTCGCCGACTGTGCACACACCGAGAAGCGCCGTGGCCAGGCAGGTTCCGCGGAGTCCTGGCCTGCTCAGCAAGGCGAATCCGGCGCGCAACCGGACCCGCGACCGCTCGACGGCCCCGGCGGGGGCACGGACGAACACCGCCAGCACGATCACCGCGATCACGGCGAGGCAGAAGCTCACCCCGAACACCGCGGGGTAGTCGCCGACGAGCACGGTCAGCAGGCCGAAGGCGGCGATCGGCCCGAGCAGCGCGCCGGCCGTGTCCATGGCGCGATGGACACCGAACGCGCGGCCAAGGCCGTCGGCCGGGGTGGCGAGGGTGATCATCGCGTCCCGTGGCGCGGTGCGGATCCCCTTGCCCGCCCGGTCCGCGCCGATCACCAGGCCGATCGCGCCGAGCGAGGATCCGGCGGCGGGAAAGGCGAGTTTGGTCGCCGCCGAAAGGCCGTAGCCCACCAGGGCCACGGCCTTCGGACGGCCGAGACGGTCGGCGAAGTAGCCGCCCGCCAGCCGCAGCAACGCCGTCGCCCCCGTGTACAGCCCGTCGATCGCGCCCAGTTGCAGGAACCCGACGCCGAGGCCGTACACGAGGTAGAGCGGGAGGACGGCGGTGACCATCTCTGCGGACATGTCCGTGATCAGGCTGACCACGCCCAGCCCGATGACCGTGCCCGGGACCGCGTGCTTCGAGTGGGCCGCGGGCCGGGCGTGGTCCGCCGAACGGAGGGAGGAGACGTACATGGCGGGCCTTCCCGGCGCTGCTGTCGTGAGTGGCTGAAGGGACTTTCACCGCATGAGATGAGGGGACCGTGACGTGAATGTCCACAAAGGACAATTGCGAGAGTGGGACGCCCGGTTCGGCCACCTTGTGCGGGTCGTGAGTGACATTTCGGGTGCTAACCCGAAACACCACTCACGACCACCGGGCCAGGGGTGAAGGCTCCCTTCACCGTATGGGACTCGGCGAAGGGAGCCTTCATCCCACCATCGACCAGGCCGAGACCATGCGGTCTTACAGCGCGAATCGCAGCCGCACGGCGCTACGCGGTGACGCGGATGTCGTCGACCGCGGACTCCCACAGCGACGCGGTGCTCGCGTCGGCGGCTTCGACCAGCAGCCGCACGCTACGGCCGGCGAACGACGACAGGTCCGCCGTCCCGTTCTGCCAGACCCCGGCCACCTCGGTCGCGGACCCGGTCTTCTCGAACACCGTCGTCGGCGTGGTCCCGTCGAGGACCCGGATCCGCAGGTAGTCCGCCGAGGTCGCGTTGTCGCCGTGCGCGAAGGTGTAGGAGAAGGTCAGTTTCCCGCCCGCGGGCACCGTGAACGACGGTGAGGCCATCGACGACGCCCCGCCGTCGAGGTCGTTGACGCCGTACTCGGAACCGGCAAGCCGCCCGGTGACCAGGCAGTTCACGCCGCTGGTGGTGTCGCCGCGCTGTTTGATCTGGTTGCTGTAGGTCGAGGTGGTCTGTTCGGGGTCGCCCCGTTCCCACTTGCCCGCCGTGGCGGTGTCGGCCCCGGCCGCGTTGAGCCGCCAGCCCTTGTCGGTCTCGAAGTCGTCGGCGAACGCCTCACCGCCCGCCGCGCCGACGCTCACCGTGACCTTCGCCGTCTGGGTCGTGGAGCCCGAGGACCCGGTGATGGTGGCGGCCGCCGATCCGGACGCCGTGTCCGAAGCGGTCAAGGTCAGCGTCGCGGTCGCGGTGCCGTTCGCGGGCGGGGTGACCGACGAGGGGGAGATCGTCCCGGTCACGCCCGAGGGCAGGCCGGAGACCGAAAGCGCGGTCGCCGCGGTGAAGCCGCCGGTGCTGCCGACGTTCACCTTCACCGAAGCGGTCCCGCCCGGTTTCACCGAGACGGACGACGGTTCGGCGCCGACGGTGAAGCCGGGGGAGGACGACGCGGCCTTTTTGCATTTGCCGGTCGCGGTGTCGGTGAAGGTGCGGCCCGACACCGGCACGAAGTCGCTGCGGTAGTCGGTCGCGCTCAGCGTCAGCTTCCCGACGCCGAAGGTGTTGGTGTTACCCGCCTCCTGCACGGCGGCCGAGGACTGGTCGAAGTTGTAGTAGCCGCGTCCGCCGGTACCGATCAGCAGCTCGCGGACGCCGTTCGCGTCGTCGCGGGTGCCGTCCGGCCGGGACGGTGCGTAGCGCTGATAGTTGTGGTCGTGGCCGACGACGATGAGATCGGCCTTCGCGTTGTAGAGCGCCTGGAAGAACGGCGTGACCGACGAGTCGTCGCCGTGCGTGCCGCGGCTGAACCGCGGGTGGTGGAAGAACGCCGCAGTGCACGGTTTGGTGCTCGCCGCCAGATCGTTCTTCAGCCAGGTCTCCTGCGCCGAACCGGTACTCCGGGAGATGTTGGAGTTGAGCGCCACGAAATGCCAGTCTCCGACGTCGAAGCTGTAGTAGCCCTTGCCGCGTTCACCGGCCCGCGCACCGAAGTAATCGAAGTAGCCGGAGGCGCCGGACGTGTTGTATTCGTGGTTGCCCGGCGTCGGATAGGTGATCGCTTTGAACTGCCCGTAGTAGGGGTCGTAGTTGTTCTTGTATTCCGAGAGCGTGCCCGAACTGTAGGCGTTGTCCCCGGCCAGGATCAGCGCCTGCGGATTCATGTTCTTGATCAGCGGCGCGGTCTGGTTGCACGAAGACCCGCAGACGTCGCCGACGGCGGCCACCGTGGTCGTCGCCTCGGCGAGCGGCCGGTCACCCGCCTGGTAGGCGTCGATGGCGAAACGGCTGGCGGGATCGGACAGCGCCGCCGACACCCGCACGCAGTCGCCTTCGAACGCGCGGGTGTGGAACGCCTTGCCCGGCCAGTGCCGCGCGGTGAGCGTGTACGAGCCCGCGCTGCTGCCGGTCAAGGTCACGGAGTCGTTGCCACGCAACGAAAGCTCCGTGAACCGGACGCGGAGCCAATGCGCGCCGGGCGCGCAGACGGACCGGTCGGCCGAAGTGGACGCGCCGCCGCCGGATACCGCCGCCGGGCCGCCGGTGACGCCGGCTTCGGTCAGTTGCGGAACCTGATCGGCCACTTCGGGCACGGCGGGCGGTGCGGCCCCACCCGCTTGGGGGTGCGCGGCGACCAGGAAGGCGCCGGCCGCCAAGGTGGAGGTCGCGACGGCGAGCGTGCGGCGGCGCCATCGTGTGGTGGGTGAGCGCATGGGAGATCATCCTCTTCGGTCATCGGCGGGAGGACGTGCGAGTCGGTGATTCGGGGATTCTTCCGACGATTCCGACCCTAATCGCGGCCGGGAGAGCGTCAACGAAAAGCCGGGGCGAGGCTGGATAACTCTGAACGGCGCCGGTTCACCCGACGAAAGTCGGGCGTTTCGGACGGTACGCTGCGCTTTCATGACGAGTCTCGCTCCGGCGGAATTCGGTGCCGCACTGCGCGCCGCGATCGAACGCAGCGGGCTGAGTCTCAGCGAGATCAGCCGCCGATTGCGTGACCGCGAGACGCCGGTCAGCATCAGCGCGCTGAGCTATTGGCAGAATGGCGAGAACCGGCCGGAACGCGCGAGTTCGCTCGCCGCGGTGGCCGCGCTGGAAGCCATTCTCGGGCAGCCGCCGGAAACACTGACCGGGTTGCTCGGCCCGCGCCGCCCCCGCGGTCGCTGGACCGTCCGCACCGGCGACGCCCTGCCCTACGACCAGGTGTGGCGGCGGCCGGAAGAGGTGGTGCGCGCACTGGCCAAAATGGACGCGACACCCGACGAACTCGATACCCCGCACCGGCTTTCGCAATTCCTGTCCTACCGTGTCGACGGTGACGGCAACCAGGAATCGGTCCGGGTCCGGCGGCTGATCCGGGCCGATCGGGACGGCACCTCGCGGTTCGTCTTCGTGAACCGGTGTTCCAGCATCACCCAGCCGCCGTCCGTGCTGTTCACCGACGGTTGCCGCCCGGCGCGGTTCCGTGCGGACGTCCCGTCGTCCACCTGCGTCTTCGAATTCGTCCTCGACCGCACCTTGGCGGCGGGCGAACTCGCCGTCGTGGAGTTCGGTGTGCGCTATCCGCCTGGCCAAGGCCGGACGCACGTACAGGTCGCGCTCTACCGGCCGTCGCGGGACGTCGCGGTGCAGGTCAGCTTCGATCCCGGCCGGTTGCCGCGGCGATGCGCCGGTTTCTTCCGGCCCCGCGGTGTCCTGCCGCCCGAGGAACGGTGCGAGGCGACGTTCGACCGGGACACCAGCAGTTTCCAGTTCATCACCCTCGATCCGCTGCCCGGTCAGTACGGGATCCAGTGGAGCTGGACCTGACTATTCGTAAGGACGTTCGGGCGCGGGGACCGGGGTGGCGCTTTCGACCTTCAGGAACGGGATGCGTTCCCCGTTGACCTCGTCCACCACGGACCCGGGCCGGAACGTGCCGGTGACCTCGATCCAGGTGTCGGGTTCGCTCGGGACGCGGCCGTCCAGCACGACCTTGACCGGCCGCCCGTCGGCGGCACAGCAGGTGAGGATCATCCGGACGAGCAGCGACGCGCCGTCCGCGCCGGTGGCGGTGAAACCGGTGAGCACGACTCGTCTCGCACCGAGTGACCGGCCCTCGTCGAACACCGCGCGCGAGGCGTAGTCCAAGACGGTCACCTTCACCGGATCACCGTCGGGCAGTGGCGGGTATTCGTCGGACCGCGTCAGCGCCATGCCCGCGTTGCCCGCGGCGTAACTGCCGAGAGGCTGCGGGGCGACCAGCAGCAGGGCGAGCACCGGAAGCGGGAGCAGCCATCCCACCTTCGGGTGGCGATGACGGTTCGCCGCCGCGAGCACCAGGACCAGGAGACCCGACGCGAGCAGGAACGGCCAGAGCCCTTCCTTGACATAGCGCAGGTATTGGCCGGTCACGCAGACCTTGAGCACCGCCGCGCCGAGCAGGAGCAGCACGACGGTCGCGGCGGTCCGGTTCACCAGAGCACCGTCCCGGTCACCGTCGCGCAGGCGAGCGCGACCACGAACGTGGCGGGCGCGAACCGCGTGGCGAACCGCCTGCCGAAGGTGCCTGCCTGCATGGCGAACAGTTTCAGGTCGACCATCGGCCCGACCACCAGGAACGCGAGGCGGGCGGTGAGGGAGAACTGGGTCAGCGAGGCGGCGACGAAGGCGTCCGCCTCGCTGCAGATCGACAGCAGGACCGCCAGCAGTGACAACGCGAGGACACCGAGCACCGGGTTGTCGGCGACGGCCTGCAGCCAGCGGCCCGGGATCAGGACGTTGAGTGTCGCGGCCGCCATGGCCCCGACGACCAGGAAGCCGCCCGCGTGCACCAGGTCGTGGCCTGCGGCGCCGGCGAACGCTCGCCAGCGCGTGTCGCCGTGGGCGTGTTCGGGCAGCTTGATCCACTCCGTCCGGCCGAGGCCGAGCCACAGCCAGCCCATCACGACCGAAGCGGCGAGCCCGGCCGCGGCCCTGGCGAAGACCATCGACGGCCGATCCGGGAACGCGATCGCCGTCGCCGCCAGCACGACCGGGTTGAGGGCGGGGGCGGCGAGCAGGAACGCGAGCGCTGCGGCCGGGGTGACCCCTTTGCGCACCAGGGCACCGGCGACCGGGACCGAACCGCATTCGCATCCCGGTAGGACCATTCCGGTCGCCGCGGCCGCCGGAACCGCGAGGGCCGGATGTTTCGGCAGGGCTTTCGCGAAGAATTCCCGCGGCACGAAGACCGCGATCGCCGCGGAAAGGGTGACGCCGAAGACGAGGAACGGAACCGCCTGGAGCACGATCGAAACGAAGACCGTCGTCCAGGTCTGCACGATCGGCGTCCCGAGGACGTCGCCGAGCAGGACCCGCGCGAGCAGGACGAGCACGAGGAAACCCGCGAGCACTTCCACCGAACCGGTGCGCCGTCCCGCTTCGGTGTCCGTCATGTGGCGAACCTCCCATCGTCGGTCAGGACTTTAGGGATTTCGCGGTCCACCTGGAATTTCGTTGTCTGGATAACGCTGGACGCCGGTGAATGGGCCGGGTTACCCGCCTCGCCCGGTCGGGGGTATTTCCGGATTCCGATTGTGTTCCCCCGGTCGGCGGGCACAAGAATCGCCGCATGCGTGCAAGGCGATTCGCCTCTCTTTCCGCCGGTGCCGCCGCCGCGGTGTGCGTGGCGGCTCTCGTGGTCACCGACGGTGCGGCCGCCGCCCCTTTACCGGGTGGCCTGGGACCGTGTGTCGGCCCGGCCTGCCCGGACGAATACCCGCCGGTGAACAACAAGGACTACGCCGGCCGGGACAACGGCATCAACGTCTATGTCGGCGGCGAATTCCAGGTACGGGAGGCGGCGGCCGAAGCCGAAGGGCGGGTCGTCGTCCTCGGCGATTTCGACATGGCGAAACGAGCGGGCGCGTCCTCTGTGTACAACGTCGGCATCGCCGGTGTCGGATCACGCGTTCCGCCGCCCGACGGCGCGGACTTCCTGACCACCGGTGGAAACGTCAGCGTCGCGGCGGACCAGCGGCTGCTCGCCGAGGGCGGGGTCGTCCGGCACGCGGGCACCGTCACCGGGACGGTGACCGGCAAACTCGAAAAGGATCCCGACGCGGCGAAACCCTATGTGAGCCTGCGCGAGGATCTCCGAGTGGCGAGCAAGTGCTACGCACGCGAAGGCACCACCCCGCGGCCTGCCACGGGCACGGCGATCAACCAGGGCTATCGCACCCTGTTCACCGGGGACGGCAAATCCGCGCTGCAGGTGTTCACCGTGGACTTCGACCTGACCGGCGCCACCGGCGGCATGCAGGGGATCGAGTTCGAGGGCATCCCGGCCGGGGCGACGATCCTGGTCAACATGGTGGGGGCCGCCCGGACGATCAACACCTACACCGGCGACCTGAACGACCAGGACCCGCTGAACAAACTGCGCGAGCGGCTGCTGTGGAACTTCCCGGACGCCACCCAGGTGAAGATCGCCGGTGGCGCCCAGTTCCAGGGAAGCGTGCTGATCGGTGAGCCCGGGAGCACCGCGACCGTCACCGCGTCCGGGATGAACGGCCGGTTCTTCACCACGGGCTCGCTGGTGCACAGCTCCGAGGCGACCGGTGGTGGCGGGCAGGAATTCCACGCCTACCCGTTCGACGGTGACCTGCCCGAATGCGGCAGCACACCGACGACCACGCCGAGCAGTTCTTCTTCGTCGAGTTCGAGTTCGACCTCGACGAGCAGCAGTTCCACGCCGACGAGCCCGACTTCCACCTCGACGTCCACGTCCAGCTCGCCGACGTCGGCCACGACCACGTCCAGCTCCTCGACGTCGGCCACGTCCACTTCGACGGCACCGACGTCGAGCACCTCGTCGAGCCGGACGAGCAGTACGTCGACCAGCCCCACGTCGAGCAGCACTTCGTCCAGCGTGACGTCATCTAGTGCCACTTCGAGCAGCGCCACCACGTCGTCGAGTAGCGCTTCGCCTACCACCACCAGTAGCTCATCGAGCACGACTCCGGGCCCCGGCGTGACGACCTCCACCACGCCGGGACAGCCGGGAGCGACCACGCCAGGCGGCGGACCGTCCGACGGCGGCCCGCTGGCTTCGACCGGCAGTGAGGTCCGAGGCCTGCTGGTGTCCGGCCTGTTCCTGCTGCTCCTCGGTGGTGCGCTGGTGGCGCTCACGATCCGGTCGAGGCGCCGCGAGTCCTGATACTCGCTCCGTGCGGGTCGCGGGTGTAGGAATGCTCCTTCGGGTAGTGATCCCCGCAGGACACCGAGGAGGAGCCGTTGTCTCCCAGAGAGCTCTTGCGCACCCACCTGGCCGGGGCCGGAATCGATGTCCTGACCGGTGAACTGCGGGCCGCACAGGAGGCGGGCGACATCGCCGCGGACCGTGATCCGGCCCGGGAGGCGCATCTCTTGTGGAGCATGGCGAATCTCCTGCGCGCGCCTGCCGGCGTGGACGAGCGTCAGCAGGGCGAGGTCCTGGCCACCGTCGACTACCACCTCGACCGCTTGTTCCGGCCACGTCCGAAACTGGCGGTCGTGGTGGTGGATTGCCCCGAACCCCAGGCCCTGGCTCCGTTCTACGAAGGCCTGTTGGGCGTGCGCCGGGCCGCGGACGGTCCCGATCACGTCCGGATCGCCTTGGGCGCCGACCAGCCCACCCTCGCCTTGCACCGCACGGATCACTTCGTCCGGCCGGACTGGAAGAAGGGCGAACCGGCGCAGCAACTGCACCTTGATCTGCTCGTGGCCGACCTGGACGAAGCGGAGCAGGAGGTACTCACCCTCGGTGGGCGGCTCCTCGACGGCTCGGACAAACCCATCGGCTACCGCGTGTACGCCGATCCGGTCGGGCACCCGTTCTGCCTGGTCACTCCTGAGGGGCTTGGCTGATCCGCACGTCGGCGGCGAGGGCGGTGCCGATGACGTCGCGGCGGTCCACCAGCAGGGCCTCCGCGGCGGTCCGGCCGGTCGCGGCCAGGTAGGCGTCGACGAGCCGGTTGCCGACCGCGTAGCCGGCGCCGGTCGGCAGGCCGACGGGGGTGCCGCCGTAGCGGGCGGCCGTCTCGTCCCCGTGCACCCAGGCCGCGAAGTTCTGCATACCGGTGATTTCCAGACCGGATACCACCTTCTCGAACACCGCGTCGTCCCGCAGATGCGGCACACCGATGCGGGCGTAGCCGAGTTCGTCGCCGTACAACTGGCGGGCGAACGCGTCGGCCAGGCCCTCGGACACGATCTGCTCGCCGACGGTGACGGTCGCCGGATCCCAGATCACCCCACCGGGGCTGTAGCGCAGGTTGTGATTCAGCTCGTGGACGGCGGTGGCCTCCAGCCTCGCCAGATTCTCCGGATACGGCCAGAAGGTGAGGTAGATGTAGCCGGTCACGCTGCCGTTGGCCGACATTCCCAGGTTCGGGCCCATGAAATGCCGGTCGGCGGGATCACCCAGCACGGTGAGCACGGTGATGTCCGGGATCGTCAGCCCGGGTGTCGCGGCGAGCTGCACGGCGACGGCGTCGTCCAGCGCCCGCTGGATGCGGTTCCAGGCATCCGCGTCGTGCAGGGCGTCGAGCGCCTCCAGACAGCGATCCTCGTCGCGGTCGAGCGGGAACCCGGAGCTCATCGCGTGCATCGCCACGAGGTCGACCTCGCCGGGGAAGTAGCGGTACATCCCGGCGGCGGGCTCGACCATCGCCTCGAGCAGCGGCGCGCGGTCCGCCCGTGGCGCGCGCAGGATCTCGCGCATGGCGGGGTAGGTGTCGAGAACGGTGATCGTCATGGGAACGACGGTAGAGTCTCCAGTGGGTGGAGACTCAAGTCGCGGCGAGGAATTCCGCCACCGCCTTCCGCCCGGCCACCCCCGGCTCCCGGTTCTGGATGGAATGGGCCGCTCCTTCGACGATCACGACCTTGCCCCGTGGCGCCGCTTTCGCCTCCGCGTACGCCCACTCCATCGGCGTCGACAGGTCGCGGTCGCCGTTGAGCAGCAGCACCGGGACGTCCGGCAGCTTCCCGCCCGGGTTCGAGGTCGGCGGGACGACCGGCCACGGCAGGCAGGTCTGGACGAACCCGACCCCCGTCGCGACGGCGGGACTGAATGGCCACGTGTCCCGCGTGCTCAACCGCTTCTCGGTCAGGTCGAGCGACGGCTCGCGGGCGGGGGCCGGCGTTCCCGCGTCACCCCAAGGGAAACGCATGTCCGCGCACAGTGTCGCGGCGTGCAGGCCCGCGCTGAACGACGTGAGCGGGTCGCCGCCGGACGCGAGATTCCGCAGCAGGGAGTCGAGTTTCGTGGTGTCGCCGCCGCGCGCGGTCCGCAGCGCGGTGATCAGGTCGGCCCCCAGCGCCGACGGGTCCCGATAGCTCGGGTCGACGAACTCGTAGGTGACGATCATGTCGAACAGCGCGACGCCCGCCGCCGTGTCCCGGTTCCGGACCAGCCACGCGAGATCCTCCGCCGGATCCGAGCCGCACGCGGGCGGCTCGGCGCAGGCGTCCCGCAGGACGCGCGCGGTCGCCTTCAGCGCTTGGAGGTACAGCGACTGATCGGCCGTCGCATGGTGGGGGAGCACCGAATCGAGGACCAGTTTCGAGACGTTGCCGGGATGCGCGATGGCGTACCGCGACGCGGTGAAGGAACCGTAGGAGACCCCGTCCACCACCATCTTCGGCGCGCCGAGGGCCCGGCGGAGCAGATCGAGATCGGCGACCGTCGCGTCGCTGCCATGAAACCGGGCCTTGTCGCCGAGTGCCGCGGCACACCGGGTCACGGCCTCGCGGGTCGGCGGTTCGATGTCGGAACTGCCCACCTGGGTCTGCAGATCCGGACAGTCGAGGGCGTTCGCGCCGGTCCCGCGCTGGTCGATCATCACCAGGCGGTGGTCGGCGAACACCTCCGGCATCCGGTCGAAGAGACCGGTGCTGAACGGGACCCCGGGCTGCCCCGGCCCGCCGGTGAGGAACAACAGCACCCCTTTGGCCGCGTTCGCGTTGTTCGCGGTGGCGACCTGGAGCTTGAGCGTGCCCGGTGTCCGGCCGCGATGGTCGAGCGGCACGGTCAACGTCGAACAGGTGAACCGCGCGTCGTGCGCGCAAGGCCGCGCGTCCTCCAGCCGCGGCCTGGCGGCCGAGGCGGTGGCGGGTCCGGCGAGCCCCGCGGTCAACGCGACGATAACGGCGAGGGCGAGCGTCTTCGATCGCATGGACCGATTCTGACCAGGGATGACGGGACGGCGCTCGGGTTTCGCCCAAGTTGGTCCGGTCGGCGGACCACCACCGGGCGGGTTCGTCCGTGACGGCTCTGACACCGCTCAAACCACGACCCTGAGACGGGACCAGGGGAAAGCCCGGATGCCCGCGCCGCCGCCCGCTTCTACCGTCGTGATCATGATCCGACGGATACTCCTGACGGTGCTCGCCGGTGCGGCGGTCCTGCTCGTGCCCTGGACCGTCTACCTCGCGCACACCCTGCCCGACCGGTACGACACCGGTCAGTGGCGCGCGGCCTGGGTCGGATTCGACATCGCCCTCCTGCTCTGCTTCGCGGCCGGGGCCTGGCTGGGGACGCGCCGCCGCCGGGCGGCCGTGCCGCTGCTGTCGGCGACGGCCGCGATGTTGTGCTGTGACGCGTGGTTCGACGTCATGCTGGGCTGGACGTCGCCCGAGCGATGGACCAGTGTCGCGCTCGCCGTCCTCGTCGAGATCCCGGTCGCCGTGGTGCTGGCCTTCGCCGCGCGGCGGCTGCTGGGTGACGCGCTGCCGAAGCGATCGGTGGACCTGCGTGACATCGAGATGCGCGAGGACCCGCGGTATCACTTGGTGACGCGCGAGCTTCCCGCGGCCGAGCACGACGTCGCGCGCCGGACCGGGCTGGCGCGCGATGAAGTCGCCGAATGCCTGAAAACCTTGCAGGAAACCGGTTTCGTGCGCCGTGGCCGGAAAGGGAACTGGATCGCGATCCCGCAGGATCTGCGCGAGCCGAAGCCGGACGACTACGACGGCGCGGACCGGGAACGGGTCACCGCGTTCCTCGACGCCAAGTACGCGAACGAGGTCGCCGTGCTGTCCTGGGCCGCGAAGCACCGCGACGAGTTCGGGCCGTGGGCGACGGCGCAGCGAACTTCGACCCGGCTGACCGAGGCGGAATTCCGGGAACTGGAAGCCGAATACCGCGAGCTGATCACGCGGTACTGCCGTCGTCGTCCGGCGGCGCGAGCGAAGGAGCTTTCCGTGCGCTTCTACGCTTTCCCACCACCGGAGGCGGCTCCGGCGGGGGCGTGACATACCCGGCCCGGCTCAGGGATGCCGCCAGGCCAGGAAGGTCTCCAATGTGGTCAACCGGTGCTCGCGCACGGCGAGTTCGATCTCCCCGGCGGGCGCGTTCCGGTCGAACAGGTCGAGGATCTTCTGGTGCTCCTGCACGGATTCGTGCGCGCGGCCGGGTACGAAGCTGAACGTCGAAGTGCGCAGCCCGGCCAGGCGGTTCCAGCCGCGATTGACCAGGTCGAGCACCTGCGGATTGGGGCAGGTGCCGAACAGGACCCGGTGGAAGTCGCGGTTCAGCGCGGTGAACCGCGACGGCTCGAAGTTGTCAAGGCAGGCGGTCAGTTCCGCGTTGAGTCCCTTCGCCTCGTCGAGTGCCTCGCCGGGCAAGGACGGCGCCGCCAGCGCGGCGGCGTACCCCTCGACCAGCGCGAGCGTCTGCATGGTGTGCTGGTAGTCGCTCTCGTCGGCCATCGCGACCTGCGCGCCGATGTTGTGCTCGTAGGTCACCAGCCCCTCGGCCTCCAGCCGCCGCACCGCCTCGCGCACGGGCACGGTGCTGACCCCGAGTTCCTGCGCGATCTGCCCGAACACGAGGCGGTAGCCGGGGGAGAAGGTGCCGTCGTCGATCCTCGCCTTGATCCAGTGATAGGCGATCTGCGACTTGCTCATCGCGGTGGAGTTCACCGCGTCGCCCGCGGTCACGAGTAGTGCAGCCAGACTGATTTGATCTCGGTGTACGCGTCGATCGCCCACGGACCCATCTCGCGGCCCCAGCCCGACGCCTTGTACCCGCCCCACGGCGCGGCCATGTCGGGGATCGGCGGCATGTTGACGAACACCGCGCCCGCGCGGATACCGTTCGCGAATCGCTGCGCGACGCCCAGATCGCGAGTCCACACGGTGGCCGCGAGCCCGTACTCGGTGTCGTTCGCCCGCGCCAGCAGCTCGTCCGGATCGTCGTAGGCGGTGACGGCGAGGACCGGGCCGAAGATCTCCTCGCGCATGATCGTCATGTCGTCGGCGACCCCGGCGAACAGTGTCGGCGTGTAGAAGTAGCCCTCACGATCCACGGGCTTGCCGCCGGTGACCAGCTCCGCGCCCTGCTCGTTGCCGGTGGAGACGAGGAAGTCCACGTGCTCGCGGTGCTTCGCGGACACGAGCGGCCCGAGCTGCGTCGACTCGTCCAGCCCCGGGCCGAGCTTGAGGCCTTCGAGCCCGGCGGCCAGTTTCGCGACGAACTCCTGTTCGCGCTTGCGGTCCACGAAGAACCGGGTGTACGCGGCACAGACCTGACCGCTGTTCAGCGTCGCGCCCGCGAGGTTGCCGGCGACGGCGGCGTCGATGTCGGCGTCGCCCGAGATGATGCTGGGCGCCTTGCCGCCGAGTTCGAGGGTGAGCCGTTTGAGGTTCGATTCCGCGCTCGCCGCGGTGATCAGCTTCCCGACCGCGGTCGACCCGGTGTAGGACAGGTGGTCGACGTCGTCGTGCCTGCTCAGTAGCGCGCCCACGGCGCCGTCGCCGGTGACCAGGTTGACCACGCCCGGCGGGAAGCCGGCCTCGTGCACGAGCTCCACCAGCCGGATGCTGGTCAGCGGCGTGACCTCGCTGGGTTTGATCACCACGGTGTTGGCGGTGGCCAGCGCGGGCGCGAGCTTCCACACGAGGATCATCAGCGGGAAGTTCCACGGGGTGATCAGCGCGTTCACCCCGACCGGTTCGCGGCGGGTGTAGTGCAGTGTGTCCGGGAAGGACACCGGGTTCGTGGTGCCCTGGATCTTGGTGACCCAGCCCGCGAAGTACCGCAGGTGTTCGGCAGCTCCGGTGACGCTGACCTGGCGGGAGATCCCGATCGGCTGGCCCTGGTCGCGGGTTTCGAGCGCGGCGAGCTCCTCGTGGTGCTCGTCGACCAGCGACGCCAGCTTGAACAGCAGCGCGGCCCGCTGGACCGGCAGCAGACCCGTCCAGGCGGGGTCGTTCAGTGCCTTCCGTGCGGCACCGACGGCGGCGTCGACGTCGGCGGCCGACGCGGTGCCGACCTCCTCGATCACCTGGCCGGTGGCCGGATCGTACGTCGGCAGGGACCCGCCTCCCGCGGCGGTCCACTGTCCGTCGATGAACAGGCGTGTGGCCATGGCTAGCTCCTCCTCGACCGGTGTGCGATCGAGTATCGGGCGCGGTGAGCTCTCCGGTCTTGCCCGCCAGGGCACGCCGATTGTCGGCCAGCGAACCGAATCCGCCGGACGTCCGCGCGCCTTGCGATGGTGGGGGACATGGACGTCATCGTGGTGGGAGCGGGTTCGGCCGGTTCGGTGGTCGCCAGGAGACTGGCCGACTCCGGGGCGTGGGTCACCCTGCTCGAAGCGGGCGGGCCGGACACCAATCCGGCCATTCACGACCCTTCGCGGGCCGGAGAGCTGTGGCACGGCCCGGAGGATTGGGACTACTACACCGTGCCGCAGCCGCACGCGGCGAACCGGCGGCTGCATCTGCCTCGCGGCAAGGTGCTCGGCGGGTCGCATTCGCTCAACGCGATGATCTGGGTGCGCGGCGCCCCGGCCGACTACGACGGCTGGGACCTGCCCGGCTGGCGCTGGGACGACGTGCGCCCGGTGTTCGAACGGATCGAGAAGGATCTGCTCGACGTCGTGCCGAACGAGCCGCTGCACCCGATCCAGCAGTCCATTGTGGACGCCGCGGTGCAGATCGGGCTGCCGTTCAACCCGGACTACAACGGCGCCGAGCTCGACGGAGTCTCCGTGCAGCGGGTCACCACCCGCGACGGCAAACGCCTCAACACGTGGCTCGCCTACGGCCTGCCCGTCGCCGGGCGGATGACCGTCCACACGGGAGCGCTCGTCCACCGGTTGCTCTTCGAGGGCGACAAGGTGACCGGCGTGCTGGCCGAGGTCGACGGCGAGCTGCGCAAGGTCTTCGCCGACGAGGTCGTGCTCGCCGCGGGCGCGCTGGCGTCACCGGCGATCCTGCTGCGCAGCGGCGTCGGCCCGGTCGGCGAACTGGAGGTGCACGGCATCGACGTCGTCGCCGAGTTGCCGGGCGTCGGGAAGAACCTCCACGACCACCTGCTCTCGCCGGTCATCTTCGCGACCGATCGCCGCCAGGTCGATCCACCCGAGCCCGGCCGTTCGGTCACGCAGACCCATCTGTTCTGGCGCAGCCGCCCCGGCCTGGCCGTGCCCGACACCCAGCCGATCCACTTCAGCGTGCCGATGTACGAATCGTGGATGACCGGTCCGGAAACCGGGTTCTCGCTGATGGCGGGCATGGTCACGCCGCGAAGCCGGGGCAGTCTGCGGCTTTCGGGACCGGACCCGGACGACATGCCACTGATCGATCTCGCCGCGCTGGAGGATCCGGCCGACTTCGAGAGCCTGGTCGCCTCGGTCGAGCAGTGCCGGGAGATCGGCCGCGCGCCCGCGCTGGCCGACGAGTGGGGTGCCCGTGAGCTGTATCCGGGGCCGGAGGCCGATGTCCGCGAGTACGTCCGCCGCACCGCGATCACCTACCACCACCAGGTCGGGACCTGCCGGATGGGCACCGACGCGGAGTCCGTGGTCGGCCCGGAACTCGCCGTGCACGGGATCAGCGGGCTCCGGATCGCCGACGCGTCGGTGCTGCCGCGGGTGACCACGGGCAACACCAACGCGCCGGCGGTGCTGGTCGGCGAGCAGGCCGCCCGGTTCATGCTCGGCCGATAGTGCGGCGCAGCCAGGAGGTCCGGGCGGCGAGCGTGGCCCGGGTCACCTCGCTGTCCGGGGCGATCCGGTCGAAGCCGTGGTACGCGCCCGCCCAGACGTGCAGTTCGGTGGGCACGCCCGCTTGCCAGAGCCGCCGCGCGTAGTCGACGTCCTCGTCACGGAAGATCTCGGCCGCGCCGACCTCGATGAAGGCGGGCGGAAGGCCGGCGAGGTCTTCCGCGGTCGCGGGGACCGCATACGGCGACGTCTGTCCGTTCAGGAGCGATCGCCAGCCGAACTCGTTGGCCTCGCGTCCCCACACACCGTGTTCCGCGAATTCCACTGTGGACGCCGAGTCGTTGCGGCTGTCGATCATCGGGCACAGCAGGAGCTGACCGGCCAGCGCCGGCCCGCCGCGATCCCTGGCCAGCAGGGCGATCCCCGCGCTGAGCCCGCCTCCCGCGCTGCCGCCGCCGACGATCAGCCTGCCGGGATCGAAGCCGAGTTCGGCCGCGTGCTCGGCCATCCACGTCAGGCCCGCGTAGCAGTCTTCGATCGGCGCGGGATGCGGGTGCTCCGGCGCGAGCCGGTAGTCGACGGTCACCGCGACGAAGCCGAACTCCTCGACCAGCGCGACCATCCGGGGCAGGTCGGCGAACCGGTCGTCCAGCACCATGCCGCCGCCGTGGATGTTGTAGAACCCCGGCGCGTCCTCGGCCTCCCTGGGCTTGACGACCGTGACGACGACGGCGGTACCGGGGATTTCATGGTCCTCCCAGACGAGATCCCGGTCGCCGATCGCCTCGGCGCAGGTCAGGTTGCCCTCGGCCATCGCCCGCCGGATCTCCGCCAGCGATTCGGCGCCCAGCGGCGGTCCGGGCGGCAGACCTTCGAGGGCCGCGGCGAGTTCGGGGTCGAAGGCCGTCACGGTCCCTCCGGATCGACGACGCCCCGGTCGGCCCAGTACGGCTCGACAAGTTCGCGAAGATGCTCCGCGCCCACGCGCTCGACGAGGTCGACGGCGCCCAGGTTGTCCTTGAGCTGCTCGGTGCTCGTCGCGCCGAACAGCGTGGTCGTGTTGGCCGGATGGGTGAGGGTGAACGCGAGACACAGCTGCGCCGGTGTCGCGTCCAGCTCGGCCGCGATCTTCGCCAGCACCGGGGCGGAGGCGGCGATCCGCTCGCGGATGGCCCCGGGGTCGCGGCCCACCTGGCGCGCGCCGCTGTTCTTGCCCAGCAGGACACCACCCTCGAAGATGTCCGACGACTGGAGGGTGACCCCGAGTTCGCCGAAGACCTTCCCGAACGGCTCACCGTCCGGAATGGACCGTCGTGCGACGCTGTACTTCAACTGTGCGATGGCGGGGCCGGGCACGTTCTCGGCCGCGGCGAAATCGTGCAGCGCCCGGATCGTGGTGGCGGACCAGTTGTTGACGCCCCACTGCCGGATGAGCCCGGCCTCGCGGAGCTCGTTCAGGTCCAGGACGAGCCGGTGCAGGTCGGTGTCGTCGCGCCGGAGATCGCCCAGCACCACGAGATCGGCGTGCTCGACCCCCGCGCGGAACAGCGCGTTGTCCAGCTGGTCGCGGAGGTTGTGCTCGGGATAGCCCTCCAGCCAGAGCTTGGCCGAAAGCAAGTAGTCCTCGCGGCGGAGACCCGCGGCGCGGACCATCGCCGAGAACAGCACGTCGGTGAAGACCGGTGCGGCGCCGGGGAAACCGTAGACGCCGACGTCGAAGAGCGTGATGCCGGAATCGACCGCCGTGCGGACGAGGTCCACCGCCTCGCGGAAGTCCATCCGGTCGTAGGTGTGCCAGGAGCCGAGCGAGAGCACACCGGTGAGCGGGCCGTCGCGGCCGATGCGGCGCTGGGGGATGACGGTCACGGATTCTCCTAGGGGAGGCGGGGATCGATGACGGCTTTGAGTTCGCCGAGCCGCGACATCGACTCGACGCGTTGGGACGCTTGGGAAAGGCCGACCGGTTCGCTGAACAGCCCGTCCCAGGGCAGCCGATCGGCGAAGGTGCGGAAGAAGTCCACCGAGCGGTGGTAGTCGGAGATGTCGCCGTTGAGCGAACCGACGATCGTGAGTTCCTTGCCCATCACCGTGCCCAGTGCCACGGGGGAGGGCGCGGGACCGGTGGATCCGACGATCGCGACCGTTCCCCGCTGGGCGGCGAAGGCGACGGCTTCCTCACCGATGGTCGGCCCGCCCGCGAAGTCGAAGACGTGGTCGGCGCCCCGGCCATCGGTGAGTTCCTTGACCTGTTCGATGCGGTCGTCGACGGTGCCGTCGACCGGGATCGTCGCCGTCGCCCCGAAACGCTCGGCGGTCTTCAGCCGGTCGGCGGGCCCGCCGATGGTGATCACGGCGCCCGCGCCGGAGATCCGCGCGACCGCGGTGGCGAACACGCCCAACGCGCCCGCGCCCTGCACCACGACCGTCGCACCGGGACGGATCCCGCCGGATCGGGAGACGGCACGTAACACGGTTTTGCCCGCACAGCCCGACATCGAGGCCCAGGTGTCCTTGACGTCGTCGGGGAGCAGGAGTTTGGCCGCGCCGGGAGTCACGTAGCAGTACCGCACGAGTCCGCCGGTGGCGTACGGGAAGACGTCGGAGCGCTGCAGGAACCCGTATCCGCGCTTCTCGCAGGCGACCGGTTCACGCAGGATCGCGCAGCCGTAACACTTTCCGCAGGTCGACTCGGACCAGCCGATGCGGTCGCCCTCGGTGATCTCGCGGCCGAGCGTGTCGGTGGTGTCCGGTCCGACGGCCACCACTTCGCCGACCATTTCATGCCCCAGCACCATCGGGAGCATGCCGGGGAAGGTCATCCGGCCGGACCAGAGGTGCACGTCGGTGCCGCACAACGTGGTGCAGGTGATCCGGACCAGCGCGGCGCCCGGTTCCGGCTCTTCGGGCAGCGGCAGTTCCCGCAAGGTGAGCGCGGAGCCGTGTTCGGAGAGCACCGCCGCTTCGGTTCTGTTGACCATCTTTTTAGTCTACAGTCGTAGGAGAAAAAGTCCAGATCCTGGAGGAAACCATGCCGTCGCAACGTATTCGCCCCGCTTCGCTCGTGGTTCGCGGCGGTCCTGTGCTCACTTTCGACCCGGCGGGCACCGTCGTCCGGGCGATGGCCGTGCGCGACGATCGGATCGTCGCCCTCGGTGACGTCGCGCTGGACCACATCGGTCCGGAGACCGAGGTGATCGACCTCGCGGGGAGAACCGTTCTGCCCGGTATCAACGATTCTCACCTGCACGCGACCTGGCTCGGCGCACGCTGGCCGGACACGCTCATCGGGGGCGCCGGATTCACCGGGGGAGAAGAGAAAACCGTGCGGACGGCGGCCGAACGGCGGGCCGCCATCCTGCGTGCGGGTGACCTGTGCGCGTCATTGGGCATCACGAGCTACACCGAACCCGGTCTGGGGCCCGGCGAGACGGGTTGCTTCGGCGCGGAAGTGCTGGAGGAGTATGCGGCGCTGGCCGAGGAAGGTCTGCTGCGTGCGAGGGTGACGGCGCTGCGGCTGTTCGGCCTTCTCGACGGCGCCAGCTCGCTGGCGGATTTCGAGCGAGGGCTGGCGGCCCCGTCGCCGTCCGCGGATCCGTTGTGGCTCACCGTGCCCGGCGTCAAGATCTTCGCCGACGGTATTCCGCCGATGCGCTCCGCGTGGACACGGCACTGTTATGCCGACGGTTCGCATGGCGTGCTCCTCGTCGACGGTGACGACGATCCGGGGCGCGCGGGCAATCTGGCCGCGATGATCAGGCTCGCCCATGACGCGGGGATGACGGTCGCCGTGCACGCCACGGGGGATCGCAGTATCGAAGCCGCGCTCGGGTCGCTTCGCCGCGGCGATCACCTGGTGCACGGGGATCTGGTGACGCCGGATCAGCTGGCGCGGATGGCCTCGGCGGGTGTCGGCCTGACCACGCAGCCCGCGATCGCGGTGGCGATGCGGGGAATGCTGTCGGACGCGCTCGGTCCCGAGGCCGGCGCTCGTGCGTGGCCGCTCGCGGAGATGCTGGCGTCGGGTGTCCCGCTGACCCTGAGCAGCGACGCGCCGGTGGTGACGCCCGATTGGCGGGTGCATATCGCGGCGGCCGCCCGGATGCTCGGGGCGTCCGAAGTGGACACTGACCTGATGGCCCGGCTGCTGCGCTGCTACACGGTCGCGGCCGCCGAGCAGGACGGCGCGGCGGACCGGAAGGGATCGCTGACCGTCGGCCGTGTCGCGGACTTCTGCGTGCTGGCGGCGAATCCGCTCGGGCTCGCGTTCGCGGACCTGCCGGACGTCGGTGTGGAGCTCACCGTGTCCGGCGGCCGCGTCGTGTACTCAGGTGAGCAGTTGCCCGCCGTCGACCTGGAGGCTCACCCCGGTGAGATGGCAGGCGTCGGCGGAGGCGAGGAACAGGACTGAGGGCACCACATCGGCGACGGAAGCGATGGTTCCCAAGGGAATCCTCGCTTCCCACGCCGCGCGGGCGGCGGTGTCGAAAGCGAAACCGGCGGTCATCGGGGTGAGCACCGGGCCGGGGGCGACGGCGTTGACTCGGATGCCGTGCGGCGCCAGCTCGAGCGCGGCCGAGCGGGTGAGCGCCTCGACGGCGGCCTTGGTGGCCTCGTAGTGACCGAGCCCCGGGGTCGGCTGGCGGGCGCCGATGGAGGTGATGTTCACGATGGCGCCGCGGGTGCCCGCCTCGACCATATGCGCGCCGACCGCGCGGGTCATCAGGAAGGTGCCGCGGAAGTTCACCCGCATGCACAGATCGAAGACCCCGATGTCCAGTCCCACCAAAGGTCCGCCGCCGCCGGCGAGACCGGCGTTGTTGACCAGGACCTCGACCGGGCCGAAGCGATCGGTGACGAGCGCCAATGCCGCGTCGACCGAGCCGGGGTCGGAGATGTCGAGTTCGACGTGCTCCGCGCCGAGTCCGGTGGCGAGGTCGTGCGCCGCCCGGATGTCGACGTCGGCGATGACCACACGGTCGCCCGCGGACTGGAAGGCTTCGGCGACACCGCGGCCGATGCCACTGGCACCGCCGGTCACCACTACGAGTCTCTTGTTCATTCTACGATCGTAGACTAAAACTTGTTTCCGTTGCCGTCGAAAGGAAAACTCGTGGATGAGAAGCAGGACGGGCTGGGCTTCGCCACTTCGGTGCTGAGCCTGGGATCCTGGAACACGTGGGACCGCATGGATTTCGGCGACGCGGTGCGCCTGGTCCGGCACGCCGTCGACTCGGGGATCACGCTGTTCGACGTGGCCCACTACGACATGGGTCCGCACGCCGAACAATCGCGCACGGATCTTCTCTTCGGCGAGGCCGTCCGCGCCGCCGGGATCCAACGTGACGAGTACCAGCTGTGCGGAAAACTCTGGCTCTGGGACTACCCGAACACCGGTTTCGCCGAGCAGCTCGGCACCTCGTTCGACCGCGTCGGCGTCGACCGCGCGGAAGCCGTGGTGGTCGGCGACTACTTCGAGCGGCCGGACATCCCTCGTATCGTCACCGAGGTGGCCGAACAGATCCGCCTCGGCCGTTTCGACGTCTGGGGCGTGAACAACTGGCGTGCCCCGGACCTCGACCTCGCGCTGGAATTCGCCGCGCGCGAAGGACTTCCGGCTCCTCGGTTCGCCCAGCTGAAGTACAGCGTCGCACGCCGTTCGATGGCCGAAGGTTCCTTCTACGGCAGGCATTTCGAGGCGGGGCGGCTGACCTTGCAGGCGTCGGACGTGTTCGAGGGTGGTGTGTTGCTCGGCAAGACCCCTTCGCGGAAGATCGGCGCGGATCCGGGCGGCATCCGGGACTCCATCCGTGACGCCGCTTCGCGCGTCGCCGCCGTGGCCGGGGACTTCGGGGTGAGTTCTTCGCAGCTGGCTCTCGCGTTCTGTCTGGCGTACGAGCCGGTGGCGAACGTGCTGTTCGGGGTGAGCCGTCTCGCGCAGCTGGAGGACAATCTGGGCGCTGTCGCTCTGGCGGCTTCTCGGGGTGCGGAGGTGCGGGCGGCTCTTGCGGAGCTGTGGCTGGACCGGGGCGTGGCCGCGGACGGAACCTTCTGATCTTGGGCTCGTGAGTGGTAAGGACGGTTAGAACCGTCCTTACCACTCACGAGGCCTACTGGAGGAAATCGAGGACGGCCGCCTTGAACTCAGCGCTCCGCAAAGCCCCGCCGTGATCCCCGGGAACCCGCACGAGATCAGCGCCGGGCACCAGCTCCACCAACGTCTCGATGCCCTGGCTCACCGGATCCTCGACCCCCGCCACGAACCGCGTAGGAACCGAAACGGCCCCGGCAACCGGCGCGAAAGGTTCGGTGCGGAGATCCTCGATGCACCGGGCGAGCGCGGCGGGATTCCGCCCCGGCGCGGTGATCATCCGCGCGATCATCCCGGTCAGCGGATCCGACGGAGCCTTCCCGCCGCCGGCGAAGGCCAGCGCCGCCGCCACATCGACGGCGCCGAACGGTTCGAACGGGCTCACCCCCGCGAGGACGAGCCGCCGGACCGGTGCGCGCGCGGGCAGGTCCCAAGCCAGCCGGGCGCCCAGCGAATACCCGACAACGTCCACTTCGGACAGATCACGGACCAGCCGGGTCAGTTCCCCGGTGATCGCGGCGGCACCGAGCGAACCCGAGGGGGCCGGGCTGGAGCCGTGCGCGGGAAGGTCCGGTATCAACACCTCCCGCCCCGCGGCGGTGAGCGCGGACGGCCAGCCGGTGGTGATCCAGTCGGTGTGCCCGTCGGAGGCGAAGCCATGCACCAACAGCACAGGCGGGCCTGAGACGGTTTCGGGAGCGAACCGGCGCACGGCCAGGGAAGTAGTGGCGGACAACGGGATCCTTTCTCAGCTGCCGGAGGGGCGGCGGGTGCGCAGGCGCTGCATTTCGCTCAGCGTCCGCGCGCGGGCGTCGACGGCGATCCGCAGCGACGATCCGATGAGGTTCAGCAGGAAGACGCACACCATGATCGTCACGCCGGGAGCGATCACCAGCCAGGGCGCCTGGACCAGGTACGACCGGCCTTCGGCGATCATGTTGCCCCAGGTCGGGGTCGGGGGAGCGATACCGAGACCGAGGAAGCTCATCGCCCCGTCCACCAGCATCGCCGCCGCGGACAGAATCACCACCTGCACCAGCGCGAGCGGCAGCACGTTCGGGAACACGTGCACGACGAGGATCTTCCACCGGCTCATCCCCGAGACGCGGGCGGCGCCGATGTAGGCGCGGCCGGCGATGCCGAGCACGCGGCTGCGGATGACGCGGGCGGTGAAGGGGGTGAAGATCACCGTCAGCGCGATGAGCTCGGTCCAGATGCTCGCGCCGAGCGAGATCGCCAGCGCCATCGCGAGGATGATCGCCGGGAACGACATCCAGGCGTCCATCACCCGCATCAGCACCGCGTCGGCCGCGCGGAAGAAGCCGCTGATCAGCCCGATCACCAGTCCGGTGAAGGCGGCGCACAGGGTGATCAGGGCGGAAAGCCCGAGCGACGCACGGCCGCCGGACACGAGCCGGGCGAGCACGTCCCGGCCGAACGAATCGGTGCCGAGCGGATGCGCGGCCGATGGCGGCAGCAGCCGGTTGACCGGGTCGGTCGCGCTGACGCTCGGCAGGAAGAACGGCAGCACGATCACGGCCAGGACGATCACCGCCAGTATCGCCGTCGTGATCACCAGCATCCGGTTGCGCCGGAACACCCGGGCCGCCCGGCCGGACGAGGGCTTCTCGCGCACCGGCGACGTCTTTTCCACGAGAGCCACGCTCACGAGACACGCACCTTCGGGTCGAGCAGCGCGTACGACAGGTCCACCAGCAGGTTGACCAGCACGAACAGCACCGCGACGAACAGTGTCACACCCTGGATCAGCGGGAAGTCGCGGGTGGACACCGCGCCCATCAGCAGATGGCCGAGCCCCGGCACGACGAAGATGGACTCGATGATCACGATCCCGCCGACCAGCATGGCGAAGTTGCTGCCCAGCTGGGTGATCAGCGGCATCAGCGCGTTCGGCAGGACGTGCTTGGTCATGACCTGCCGCTCCGACAGCCCCTTGACCCGCGCGGTGCGCAGGTATGCCAGCGGCAGCTCACCGAGCAGGCTTTCCCGCAGGGTGAGCACGAACAACGCGGTCTGCCCGATGACCAGCACGGTCAGCGGGAGCACCAGCGCGGGTACCGCCGTCGCCGGATCGGTGAACAGGTTCTCGTAGCCGCTGGAGGGGAACCAGCGCAGCGTCACCGAGAACACCAGCACGAGCATCAGGGAGATCCAGAAGTCCGGCATCGCCATGCCGAGCGCAGAGAGCCGGTCCAGCGCCCGTGCCACCGGATTGCGCGGCGACACCGCCTGCCATGAGGTGATCGCGACCGAGAGGAAGAAGCTGATCACCGTCGAGAGCACGGCGAGGGTCAGCGTCGGCAGGATGTGGTCGGCGACCACGCCGAGCACCGGCGCGTGATAGGTGATCGACGTACCGAAGTCGCCTCGCAGCACGTTTCCGGCCCAGCTGAAGTACTGCTCCCAGAGCGTCCCGTTCAGCCCCATGCTCTCCCGCAGGGCGTCCACATCGGACGGTCGCGCGGTCGGGCCGAGGATCGCCTGCGCCGGGTCGCCGGGGATCAGGCGGATGACGAAGAACATCATCGTCCCGACGATCACCAAGATGATCACCAGGTCGCGCAGCCTCCGCAGCAGCAGACCGGTCATGACGCCAGCCAGGTGTTCCAGAAGACGCGGTAGAAGTCGCCGTAGCCCTTGAGCTTGGGGGAGTAGGCCGCATACAGCTTGGACTGGCTCAGCGTGATCACCGAAAGCTGCTTCCAGGTGAACGCCTGGAGCTTGTCCACCACCGCCTTCGCCTGCTCAGGCGTCGTCGAGGCGTTGAACTCGGCCATGAGGCCGTCCAGCTCGGGCGAGGTCGAACCGTTCAGCGTGCCCAGGGTGAGCGCGGGCATCTGCGCGGGCGAGGTGAGCGCCGAGTCGAAGAACAGCGTGGTGATGTCCCAGCCGCCCGGTTCCTTGGTCAGTGTGCCGAGCATGGTCGCGAAGTCGAAGGTGTCGATCTTGGTGTTGATGCCGATCTTCGAGAGGCTGTCCTGGATCAGCACGGCCCACTTGCCGAACTCCGGGTACGAGTTCGTGGTGACGATGCGGATCGTCGCCCCGGCGGTGATCCCGGCCGCGGCCAGCAGTTGCTTGGCCTTCTCCGGGTCGTGCGCCTTGTAGACCTCTTCGCCCGCGGTGGAATAGAACTGCTTGTTGTCGGGCGAGGCGAAGGCGCCGGTTTCGAGGGTGAGGTCCTTGCTGCCGCCGGTTGCCGCGTTGATGGCGGGCTTGTCCAGCAGCAGGTTCAGCGCTTCGCGGGCACGGGGGTCGGCGAATTTCGAGCCGGTGTTGAAGTTCGGGATCACCACGTTGTCGTTGCCGCCGGGCAGGTTGTGCACGACCACGGCCGGGTTGTTTCGCAGCGGCTCGTACTGGTCGTTCGTGGGCATGATGTGGTCCCACTGGCCGGTCTGGAGGCCGTTGATCAGCGCGTCCTGGTCGGAGACCACCTTGTAGGTCACGGTGTCGAGGTAGGCGTGCTTGGCGCCCGCCTGCCCGCCCCAGTCCTCTTCGGACCTTGACTTGTAGCCGGTGTAGCGCTCAAGCACCAGTTCGCGGCCGATGTCCCAGCTCTTCAGCTTGTACGGCCCGGTCCCGATCGCCTTCTCCTGGCCGAAACCGGTCGGCGCGACACCGGCGAGGTTCCTCGCCTCGTAGATCTCCGTGCCCGCGCCGGCGAGTTCGTTGATGAGCGGGTAGCGCGGCTTCTTGAGCTTGATGGTCACCGTCGCCGGGTCGGTCGGCGTGATCGCCTCGATGTCCGGCGTGACCAGCTGACCGGTGCGGTGCACCTGCTGCCACCGCTTCAGGCTCGCCACGACGTCCTCGGACGTGAGCGGATTGCCGTCGTGGAAGGTGACGCCCTGGCGCAGCTTGAAGGTGTAGGTGAGCCTGTCCGGACTGGTGGTGTAGTCCTCGACCAGCATGGGCCGGGCGGTGAAACCGCGGTCCACCTCGAACAGCTTTTCGTACATCATGTTGCCGATATGCGCGGTGACCTGGCCGGGGTTCGCGACCATGTCGAGGGACTGCGGGTCGGTCGGCACGGCGACGTTCAGGTTGCCGCCGGGCTTCGGCGGACCGTCGGCGGCGCCACCGGCTGCCTGCCCTCCCATGCACGAGCCGATCAGCAGGACGGTCGCCAAGCCGAGGGCGGCCGAGGTCAGGGTTCGTCTCATGGGTTCCGCACTCCGATTTCGGGATTCGCCGCGAGCAGACGGCGGGTGTAGTCGTGCCGGGCGCGGAGCCGGATCTCGTCCGGTCCGCCGATCTCGATCAGTTCGCCCCGGTACATGACGCCGACCCGGTCGGCGACCGACAGCACCAGGCTGAGGTTGTGCGTGATGAACAGGAAGCTGAGCGCGCGGGTGCGCCGCAGGTCGAGCAGCAGGTTCATCACCTGGCCCTGCACCGAGACGTCGAGCGCGGAGGTCGGCTCGTCGGCGACGATGAGGTCGGGTTCGGCCGCGATCGCGCGGGCGATCGAGACGCGCTGCCGCTGTCCGCCGGACAGTTGCGAGGGCAGCTTCTTCGCGGTGTCGGAGGGAAGTCCGACCTCGTCGATCAGTTCGGTGACACGGCGGTCGAGTTCCGCGCCGCGGAGTCCGGTGAGCTCCCGCAACGGCTCGGCGATGATCCTGGCGGCGGTGTGCCGGGGATCGAGCGAGCTCTGCGGGTCCTGGAAGATGAGTTGCGCACGGCGGCGGAACGCGCGCTCGTCGCCATCGAGCCCGGACGGCGTGCACCGGTGCTCGCCGAAGGAGATGGTGCCCTCGGTGGGGGTTTCCAGTGCGCTCACCAGACGGCCGAGCGTGGTCTTGCCCGAACCGGATTCCCCGACCAGGCCGAAGAACTCACCCGGCGCGATCTCCAGTGAGACGTCCTTGACCGCGTGCACCTCGGGCTCGCGGCTCAGCGAGAACCGGCCGCGTCGTCCGTACACTTTGGACACGGAGTCGATGACGAGCGCGGTGCCCTCGCTCGTCTCCCGGGTTTCTGGGCGGCTCAAGGACCTGGTCTCGGTCGCGACCGCGGATTCGCCGTTCATCGCGGCTTCGAGCAGTGCTTCGGAGATGGTGGGGAATCCGTCGCGTCTGCTCACCCCGAGCCGCGGGACGCAGTCGAGCAACGCCTTGGTGTAGGGGTGCTTCGGCGAGTGCAGGATGTCCTCTGTGGACCCGAGCTCGACCAGTTCGCCGCGGTACATGACCGCGATCCGGTCCGCCACCTGCGCGGCCACGCCCATGTCGTGCGTGATGAAGACGCACGCGGTGCCGTGGTCGCGGCGGACGCGGTCGAACAGGGTGAGGATCTCCGCCTGTGTGGTCACGTCCAGTGCCGTGGTCGGCTCGTCGGCGATCAGCAGGCCCGGATCGGCCATCAGGGCGAGCGCGATCATCACGCGCTGCTGCATCCCGCCCGACATCTGGTGCGGGTACAGGGAAAGCACGCGATCGGTGTCGGTGAGGCCGACTTCGGTCAACAGGCCTCGGGCCTTCGCTTCGGCCTCGCGGTGCAACGGCGTTCCCTTGCGCGCGGCTTGCCGTGGCAGGGAACCGGGCTTCCGGTACGCCTCGATCAGCTGCTTGCCGACCCGTTGACCCGGGTTGAGCGAATCCAGCGCCTCCTGGAAGATCATGCCGATCCGCGGGCCGCGGTACGCGCGCATCTCGTCGGCGGAAAGCCGCGTGAGATCGACGCCGTCGACAGTGATCTCGCCGCGGGTGAACACCGGCGCGACGAATTCCAGCAACCGGATGATCGACAAGGCCGTCACCGTTTTACCGCTGCCGGATTCGCCGACCACGCAGAGTGTCCGGCCTTGGTCGAGGTCGAACGAGAGTTCGCGGACCAGTTCGCGTTCGGTTTCGTCGGCGATCACACCGACGGTGAGTTCTCGTAATTCGAGCAGGGTCATGAATCCCCTTTCCCGAGCCCGCCCGGAGCGGACCGCACTGCCGGGGAACGGACCTCCGGCGGGGGTGGTTCTACGCATGTTGACACTGGGGGAGTGCGCTGTCAATGGGTATATTCTACGAATGTAGGAAGTTGATATCCGACGGGTTTTCCCTGGCAGTAGGCGAAAACTAGCACTGGATTCTTTTGTCTACACATGTAGACTCTCGGCGGAAACGAGCTAAGGAGGGCGCCCGTGAGCGGGTCGACCAAGACTGCCGGTCCCGAGCGGATCGTGGACATCGCCGTGGGGTACATGGCGGCCAAGCAACTCTTCGCGGCGAGCCGGACCGGCCTGTTCACCGCGCTCGCCGCCGGGCCGCTGACGGCCGCGGAACTGGCGGAGAAGACCGGCAAACCGGAGAAGATCACCCGCATCCTCGGTGACGCCATGTCATCACTCGGCCTTCTGTCCCGTGTGGACGGTCGCTACGCGCTGGCCGCCGATGCCGCGGAGTACCTGGGCGGCGGGGACCTCGATCTGGCGCCGTTCCTGACGTTCCTCGACTCGATCAGCTACCCGCATTGGCTGCAGTTCGGCCACACGGCCGACAGCGGCGAGCCGGGCAAGCTGGAGATGGACGACGCGCGCTGGGGCACGTTCATGGCAGGCGTCATGACGTATAACGCCCTGCACGCCAGGATGCTGGCCCGCGCGTACGATTTCGGCCCGCACCGGAAGGCGCTGGACCTCGGTGGCCTGTCGAGCGCGTTCGCCGTCGAAGCCATGAAGGCCAACGAAGAACTGCGCACCACCTTCGTCTTCGACCCGGCCTTCGCCGAGTCGGTCGCCACCGCGGCCGCCGAGGCGGGGCTCGCGGATCGTGCGACGGTCATCGGCGCGGAAACGCCCACCGCGCGCCCCGACGGCGAGTTCGACCTGGTGATGGTCAACCACGTCGTCCACCGTTTCGACGCGATGCAGAACGCGGAGATCCTGCGCAACGCCCGCGCTGCGGCCGCGCCGGGGGCGACGTTGCTGCTGCTCGACTTCTTCCTCGACGACGACGCCGTCCAGCGGCCGATCGACGCGCTGCACGCGGGGGAGTACCTGGTGATCGACGGGACGGTCGTCTATCCGGAGGCCGAAGTCCGTGGCTGGCTGGAGGCGGCGGGCTGGCGGGTCACCGACCGGCTCGCGCTGCCGGGCAGCCCGCGCGTCCTCGTCGCGGAAGCGGTGTGACCGTGACCCTCGATCCCGCGGTCAAGGAACTGCTGGCCCGCAGCGCTCCGGCGGAAGCGCCGGCCGGGCCCCTGACGGCTCCCGAGTTGCGCGCCGCCTTCGCCGCTTCGTGGCGACGTCCCGATTCGGTGGAAGAGGTCGCCTCGGTGACCGACCACGTCCTGCCTTCCGGCGTGCGGGTGCGGATCTATCTGCCCGAAGCCGCGGCGCCGGTGCCCGCGTTCGTCTGGATCCACGGCGGTGGCTGGACGATCGGCTCGATCGACGAGAACGAGGTCGCGTCGCGGGCGGTGTGCAACGCGGCCGGGGTCGCCGTCGTCGCGGTCGACTACCGGCTCGCACCCGAGCACCCGTACCCGGCGGCCCCGGACGACTGCTACGCGGTCGTCGAATGGCTCGCCGCGGGCGGCGCCGGTCCCTCGGTGGACGGGACGCGGATCGCGATCGGCGGGGAAAGCGCGGGCGGCAACCTGTCGACGGTGGTGTCGATGATGTCCCGTGACCGTGGCGGCCCGCCGTTGGCCGCGCAGGTGCTGATCTGCCCGGTCTACGCTCATCCGGACGACGGCTTCCGGTCCTATGTGGACTTCGCCGAGGGCTTCGGCATGACCGCCGGGGCGATGCGGTTCTTCTTCGAGCAGTACGTGCCGGATCCGGCGCACCTGAACGATCCGTACCTCCTGCCGCTGCGCTCCGACGATCTGACCCGGCTCCCGCCGGCGCTGGTGCTCACGGCCGAGTACGACGTGCTGCGCGACGAAGGGGAGGAGTTCGCGCGACGCCTGGCCGATGCCGGGACCCAGGTGGAGCTGACGCGGTATTCGGGCCAGATCCACGGGTTCTACGGTCTCTATACGGATCTTCCCGCTTCGCCGCGCTCGCACCGGCACGTGGCGAGCTTCCTGACCCGGACCCTCGACGATCGTAGGTAGGTCCCGACCGCGTTGGGCCTCGTGAGTGGTAAGGACGGTTAGAACCGTCCTTACCACTCACGAGCGTCAGGGGCGGGTGAGGCGCTCGAAGAACGACTCCAGGTGCTGCCGCTGCAATGCGATCGTCGAGAACTCCCCGGCGACCAGGCTCATCACGTTCGCCCCGGCGTTGATCAGCACGACCTCGTCGACCAGCTGCTCGTCGGGCGTCTCGGTGACGATGTCGCCGTCTTCGCGGCCCTCGGTGATGTACCGGTGCAGCAGGCCCCGCCACGAGCGGATGTGCTCGAGGTACTTGTCCTGCAGTTTCGGGTTGGTCAGCGACAGCTGCCAGAAGGTGAGCAGGACACGCCCCGCGGCGATGCGGTCCTCGTCGATGGGCATCGACGAGACGCACAGCTCGCGGAGCGCGGTCAGCCCACGTAGTTCGTCCAGCTCCACGTACTCGCGCATCATGCCGAGCGCACGTTCGTAGGTGGCCTGGATGATGTCTTCCTTGCTCGGGAAGTACAGCTTGAGCGCGCCGTTGGCGAAGCCGGCGGCCGCCGCGATCTCGCGCATGGTGGCGGCCTCGATCCCGCCCTGGGTGATCAAGTCCCAGGTGACGTCGACGATATGGCTGCGCCGCTCGTCGTGGTCGATGATCTTCGGCATCGGCAGACCTCCCGCACTGGTTCTTCTACCAGTGTAGGAGATCAGGCCCGCTGATACACGCGGTGCCCGGCGAACCACGTTTGCGTCACCTTTGTCTTGACGAGCGCGGACGGATCGGTTCGGAACGGATCGCGGTCCAGCACGACGAAATCCGCCGACTTCCCGGGGGCCAGCGAACCGGTGACGTCGCCCAGCCCCATCGCGCGCGCGGCGGCCAGGGTGAAGACCTCGATCGCCTCGGCGAGGGTGATCGCCTGCTCGGGCCACAGCGCGCCGGGGAACGTGCCGGTCGGATCCTGGCGCGTGACCAGGCCGTGGATGCCCTCCCACGCGTTCGGCGACTCGCTGACCGGCCAGTCCGAACCGCCCGCCACCAGTGCGCCCTCGTCCAGCAGCGACCGGTTCGGCTGCATCCGGCCTGCCCGGTCGCCGGGCAGCACCTCGGCGATGGCCGCCGGGATGACGCCGGGTACCCACAGGAACGGCGAGATGTCCGCGGCGACACCCAGCGCGGCGAAGCGCGGGAGATCGTCGGGGTGCACGAACTGGCCGTGCGCGACCTGGAAACGCGCGTCGGCGAAGCCTTCGGCGCGCACCTTCTCGACGGCGTCGAGCGTCGCGCGCACCGACGCGTCCCCGGTGCAGTGCACCTTGGCCGACAGCCCCGCCGCGGCCGCCGTGCGCAGCCAGCCCACGAGTTCGTCACCCGGCATGGTGGTGGCGCCGTGGTGGCAGGCCCCGTGCGCGGCGTCCGGCAGGTACGGCTCCAGGAAGGCGGCGGTCCGCGTCGGCGGGACCCCGTCGAGGAAGATCTTCACGAAGTCCGGCCGGTGATGCTCGCTCCGGTACTGCCCGGCGACCTCCAGCAACGGTGCCCCGATCGGGTCGAAACCGAAGATGGGGTCGTTGATCAGCAGCGACGAAACCACCCAGGCGTGCAGTTCGCCCGCGTCGTCGAGCGCCTTGAGCGCGCCCAGGATGTCCGCGGAGACACCTGCGTCCTGGAACGCCGTGACGCCGTACGAGTGCAGCGTGCCGATGCCGTGCCGCGACGCCGCCACGTGCTGCTCCGCGGTGAGCGTCCGTGTCTCGCTGAGCGCCCGCTCGACGGCGACGCCCGCCGCTTCGAGCAGGACGCCGACCGGCTCCCCGGTCGAGGGGGCGCGGACGATCTCCCCACCGGCCGGATCGGGCGTCGAAGCGGTGACGCCGGCCAGTTCCAAGGCCCGGCTGCTCACCCAGCGGTTGTGCCTGCTGTCGTCGGACAGCATGACCGGACGCCCGCCGGCAGCCTCGTCGAGCGCGTGCCGGGCCGAGACCCGCGAAAGGGTGCCGACCAGCGTGGACGCCCAAGCACCGCCGACCACCCATTCGTCCGGCCCGAGCCCGGCGGCACGCTCGCGGACCGCGGCGAGGATGTCGTCCAGGTCCGCGTCGAGTCCGAAGTTCAGCTCGAACAGCGCCGCGCGCCCGGCCAGGGCGTGATGGTTGTGCACATCGACCAGGCCGGGCATCACGAACGCGCCGCCGAGGTCGACGACCTCGGTGCTCGGCCCGCGTTCGATGTCCTCCAGCGACAGGACCTTGCCGTCCTTGACGGCCAGTGAGGACGCCCACGGACGATGACCGTCCACTGTGTACACCGTGGCGTTGGTGAGGACGATGTCGGCGGTCAAGGCTCAGCTCCCGGCCGGGTCGTACGCCTCGGGGTGCACGGTGGTGCTCAGCAGCCTGCCGTGCGCGCCGAAGGTGAAGTGGGTGGGAGTGCTGCCGGTGGCGTCCAGTCCGAAAAGGACACCGTGCGAACGCAGCCGCTTCGCGTCACGATGGTCGGCGACGGTCACCGAAGCGCACGGGATCACCTTCTCCCGCCAGGCGAAGACGTAGATCCCCGGCCGCAGTTCGTAGACCGAGTTCTCGTCGGTGTCGGCGAGCCCACGCTCCGGCCCGGCCAGGCACTGCCAGGTGTACCAGTGCGGGCTGAGGTAGACGTGCTCGTACGCGTGCTCCGTGCTGTACACCCACAGCACCCGGCGCCCGACCAGCGACGTGGTCGGCGCGACCGGTTCCCCGGTCGGCTCGATACCGCCGATCGTGGCCGCCACGAAGGACTGCGTGACCCGCGGCGAGGTGTCGCCGATCTTGCTGAGCACCAGGAGCGCGCGGCCGCGACGCACATCGAGCAGCAAGGTGAACGCTTCCTCTTGCCGGGCCTGCGGGTGGAACTGGACGTAGTACAGGTCGTCGTCGACCAGGAACGTCTCGCAGCGGTCGGTGCCCGAGCCGCGGTAGGTCCACTCGATCCGGGTGCCGGAGAAGGCGGCGGTGAACGTCGTGCCGTCTTCGCAGGCGAGTTCGAAGGTCCGGCCGTGCAGGTCGCCGACCGTTGGCGCCTTGTTCGCGTCGAAGCCGGGGGCGAGTCCGTCCAGCGGCAGCCAGGTGGAGGTGTCGGAGAGGGTCAGTTCGGGCATCGGGGAAGTCCTAGTGTCTGTGGTGAACCCGCGTCCGCGATCGGCGTCGGCAGGGCGTGGTCTGGTATTCATGTCAAGTTGGTGGTTCAGGCGCCCTGCCACCGCGATAGCGGGGCCTTCGGCCGGGCGGTTCACGCCTTGGTCGCTTTCGGGCTACATCTTCAGCTCCGCCAACAGGCCCCTAGTGCTCGTGGGCGGAACAGTGGTCGTCAGCGGCGCCGGAGGGCAGATCGAGGGCCGGGTTTCGGTCGAAGAACCCATAGGGGCGCAAAGAAAAGCCGGAGTAGTCGACCGGCATGACCGGCCAGTCCTCCGGACGCGGGATGTGGGTCGGGCCGAACACGTGCCACAGCACGAGATCGGTGTCGGTGAGGTCGCGGTCGGCGGCCGTCCAGTCGGGCAGCCCCGCGCCGCCCGGATGCGCGTTCGGGCGGTCGCCCGCCGGGAAACGCTCATCGGCGCGGTACGGCGTCGCCCACAGGTGACGGGTGGCGAACGTCGCCCGCTGGTGGACGGTCGATTCCGGCTGCGCCATCAGGGTCGCGGACGGCCGTGGCACGAGCTGGTACGCCGTGGGGGAGCCGAGGCGGTTGGTCCGCTCCGCGCTGCGGATCTCCCAGACCCGCGCTTTGGCCGGATCCGCGAACCGCCGCGCCTCCTGCTCGGTGCGCAGCGGGGTTTCCTTCCAGGTGAACGCGTTCCCGTACGGGTTCCGTTCGCCCATGGGGACCCGTTCGACGTCGACCTCGACGAGCGAATTGCGTTCGCCGTCGATCGCCACGTCGAGCCGCGCGCAGAACAGGTGCTGGTGTACCGGCGCGAACAGGCCGGGGGCGATCTCGTTGGCGTGCGGGTGATCCGTGCCCGGACTTGCGGCGCCGGCGAACACGATGCCGGTGGCCTTCGCCTCCAGTTCCACCGTGCCGTCGAGGTAGAGGTACCAGAAGAAGCCGTAGTCGTAATTGCCGATGGTGGAGATCGACGAGATCACCAGCCGCCGCGACCGGCGGACCTCGGCGCGGCCGTCGAGATCCGTGTGCTTCCAGAGGATCCCGTAGTCCTCCTCGTGCATGCAGATCGCGCGCGGGATCTCGACCGGGTGGCCGTGGTCGTCGGCGACGAACGCGGGGAAGTAGTGGATGACGCCGAGACAGTCGCAGCCCAGCCGCAGGTCGTTGGCGTTCTTGCCGAGCAGGTATTCGCCCGCGTCGAAGTAGCTGATCCAGAACCGGCCGGGCGCGGTGTCGCCGTAGGGCACCACCATCTCCGGTACCGACGCGCGGTGCAGCACCGACCGGTCCTGGAAGCTCATCCGGTGCAGCGTCAAGCCTTCGCGGGCGTTGAAGCCGACGCGGAGCTCCCAGCCCTCCCAGGTGACCTCGTTGCCGTCGACGGTGAAGCTCGGCCCCTCCGGCTGGGTGATCTCGATCGGCTTGAGTGTGGTGCGAGCCGGGACGTCGCCGTAGCGGCCGTGCTCCGGCGGCACGGGGATGTCCCCCTCGTCCTCCACCCGGATGACCCGTTGCCCGGTCAGGTCGATGTGGACGATCAGGCCCTCGACCGGATGCGCCCACGGGCTGTCGGACGCGTCGTCGCGCAGGAACGTCAGCGAACGGATGACCCGGCCGGTCTCGTCCGGCCTGCCGAAGAACCCGGGCGCCAGCGGGGCGCAGAAGGCGTGCTCGATCCGGTCGCCGAGCCCGCGCCGCTCCATGGCGGCCTGCCATTCCGGCGACGCCTTGGTGATCGACGCGGCGAGGTCGTACTCCTCGAACAGGTACGCGGGCTGGCCCGGGCCACAGTCCTCGGTGGAGACAACTTCGCGTTTCGCCAGCGAGACGACCACGTCGCGGGCCTCGCCGGTCGCGGTGTCCAGCAGCGTGTACCGGACTCGGCGGTCGGGGGAGGCGTCGCCCTTCTCCGGCTCCACCGGCAGCACGGCCGGGAACCGGGTGGTGGCGGTGAGCAGGCCTTCGGCGGTCAGGATCGCTCGGCCTGCGGTGAGTTCGTCGGCGGTCAGCGGGTCGAGTGGATGCGGCCTGGTCATGCTTCGCAGTCTTGCCGCTCCCGCCGCGGCTGAAAAGGCCGTCATGCGGCTGCCGACAAGAAGGGTGCACTGACGGCCAAGCTCCGTGAAAGGTCCGGACCGGAGGATGACGTCATGGGACTGGATCTCGCGGGCAAGGCCGTGCTGGTGACCGGCGCGGCATCCGGTATCGGCCTTGCCTGCGTCCAGGCGTTCCTCGCCGAGGGCGCGCGGGTCGGCGCCCTCGACCGGGCACCCGTGCCCACCCTGGCCGACGGACTCCTTGCGGTGCGGGCCGACGTGACCGACGAGCCGTCGGTGGCCGCGGCGATCGACACCGTGGTGAGCCGCTTCGGCGGTCTCGACGTCGTGGTCGGCTGTGCCGGGATCTCCGGCCCGGTGGGGACGCCGGTCACCGAAACCGCCGCGGCGGATTTCGCCACGCTCATGGCGGTCAACGTCACCGGCCAGTTCCTGCTGGTCAAACACGCCGCGCCCTGGCTCACCGCGTCGGGTGGCTCGGTGGTGCTGCTGGCCAGCGACTCGGCGTTCACCAGCGCGCCCGGCATGGTTCCGTACTGCGCTTCGAAGGGCGCCGTGGTCGCGATGACCAGGGCGCTGGCGGTGGATCTCCCCGGTGTCCGGGTGAACTGCGTCTGCCCGTCGGTGGTCGACACCCCGATGGCACGCGGCGATCTCGGCGAAGTGCTCGACGATCCCGCGTTCCCGGTGCAGGCTCCGGAGGAGGTCGCCTGGCAGGTGCTCCACCTCGCGTCCGCGCGCTCGCGGGCGGTCAACGGCCAGGCCGTGCTCGCCGACTTCGGCGTCTCGGCCCGCTCCGGTTTTCCCGCTTAGAAAGGACTCCGCAAGTGAAGAAGGTTGTCGCGATCACGGGTGGCGGTACCGGAATCGGCGCCGCCGTCGCCCGCCGGTACGCCGATGAAGGCGCCCAGGTGGTGGTGCTCGGACGGCGGCTCGAGCCGTTGGAGAAGGTGGCCGCGGAAACCGGCGCGCACGTCGTCTCGTGCGACGCCAGCGATCGCGAAGCCGCCGAGAACGCCGTGGCGGAGATCGCCGGCAAGTTCGGCAGGCTGGACGTCGTGGTGGCCAACGCCGGCGGGCACGGGTTGTCCTCGGTGGTCGACACCGGTGACGAGGAATGGGAACTGGCGCTGCGCTCGAATCTGTCGAGTGCCTTCGTGTTCTGCCGGGCCACGCTGCCTTCGCTGATCGAAACCGGCGGCCAGGTCGTCATCGTGTCGTCGCTGGCCGGACTGTTCGCCGGGCCGAACGTCGCCGGCTACACCGTCGCGAAGCACGCGCTGATCGGGCTGACGCGCTCGATCGCCCGCGACTACGGGCCGAAAGGCGTCCGCGCGAACGCGGTCTGTCCCGGCTGGGTGCGCACGCCGATGGCGGACGGCGAGATGGACCAGTTCGCCGAGGCGGCGGGCTTCGACGGCGGCCACGACGAGGGCTACCGGCGGGTGACCGCCGAGGTCCCGCTGCGCCGTCCCGCCGAACCGGAAGAGATCGCGTCGATCGTGCGGTTCCTGGGATCCTCGGAATCGTCGTACATCACCGGTGCGGTGATCGTGGCGGACGGCGGCGCGCACGCGGTCGATCTGCCGACGCTGGCCTTCGAACGGGCGGGGATGGGCTCTTAGCGCGGTGATGCGAAAGCCACTTTCGCAACCTTCAAGGTTGCGAAAGTGGCTTTCGCG
>NZ_JBHXIB010000068.1:0-18602 GCF_042723975.1 Amycolatopsis sp. NPDC058340
CGCTCCCGGCCGACCCACCTCCCCACCGCCCCTGGTTTTGCTCTTTTGGGGTGGGTGTGTGGTGCGCAACCACCCACTCTCCCGCGCCATACCCCCGGGCCGGGAACGGAAATAGCCGGTGCGCCGGCGGGGCGGCCGATGCTCCAGGGAGGGCATCGGCGCCGCACGACCAGCGCACCGGCTATCCGGCCCGCCCCGAGGCCGAGACCTCGGGACGGGCACCGCGGCGGTTACCCGGCACAGCCCCTCGACGTGCCGGGAACCGCCCGCGGTTCAGGCGGACTTCGAGCTTGGCCGGCTCCTGCTCGGCGCGGTGAGCAGAAGCCCCCGGAGTCCACCCGGTGCTGGTCCCGGCGCCGCAGGGGCAGCGCGGCGCCGGGGCCGGGATCCGAACCGGCCGGGCGCGGTCGGCCGTTCGGAAAGACAGTGGGGTTGCCTGAAAAAGGGGCAGGCGAAAGCGGCTTGAGCCAGAGGATTCAACAGCCGTCGAAACCAGAAGTTGATCTTGGTTTGGACGTGGTTCTCCCCGGCGACCCGGTCAGGTCAGTCGGGGGAGGTGGCGGGAAGCGCGGCTTCCCGGCCGGTGCGCTCGCCTTCGTGGTCGCAGCCGGTCCCGAGGAGCTTCAGCTGCGTGGCGGGGATTCCGGAGTCGAGCACGGCGAGCGGCCCGCGGCCGCCGCCGGTGTTGTCGTGTCCGGGCTGGACGGTCGTCGTGGGCGCGACCGGGGCCACCGGGGCGCTCGGCAGGCCACCGCCGCCGCCACCCGAGCCGCCGCCGTCCGGGGACGCGTGCGTGTCGGACTCGGCGGGCGCGGCCGGAGCGGGCTTGGCGGCGTACTGGACCCGGACGGGCAGTGCGACGCGGTGGTTCTGGCTCGCCGCGACCGGAACGGGCTTCTCGGCGGGGACGAGCGGACGCGGCTCCGGCGTGGCGGGCGCGTCCTGCGTGACGGCCTTCGCCGGGACGGCGATGGTGACCGAGCCGCCCGCCGACTCGCCCGAGCCGCCGCCGAAGACGGGGTCGAGCATGTCGCCGGTGCCCGGCAGGATCGCCGGACCGCCGGTGCAGCACGGATTCGGCGTGACGATCGGTGCGACGACCTGGTCACCGATTCCGTCGACGACACCGACGACGCCGCCGACGGTTTCGACGACACCGCCGACCGTGGTCGTGACGACGTTCAGCACGCCACCGATGAGGCCACCCAGCAAACCGTTGGACGCCTGGGGTTTCGCCGTTTTCGTTTCCGGCTCCGGAGAAGAAGTCTTCTCGACGGAACTCGTGCTCGAAACCGCTTCGTCCTCCACAGTGGCCTCGGGCTCGTTCGAGGTTTCGGTGGGCTCAGCGGGTTTCGCGGACTCGTTCGGGGTGGAGTCCGAAGTGGACTCGTTCGGAGTAGTCGTTTTCCCGGTTCCGGCTTCGTCCGCGGGCTGGACCACGGAGGTCTCCGGCGACACGGGAGGCTGTTCGTCGGCCGAAGCCGGGGTGCTCAAAACGGCGCCGAGGAGCCAGCCGGTGAGCGCGAGCCCGCCCGCGAAAAGAATTCGCGTGCCGGTCTTCCAGGAGGTGGGGGCGTGACGGCGCACGACTGCCGGACCACTCACAGCAATCACCACCGTCCGCGCCTGAAACCCACGTTTTCCGCGTGAGTTCGATCTTTCTTGGGGTCTCTTCCGGTCAGGTCGCAGTTCCCCCGGGGCTGCACCAGTTTTAGCACCGGAGGGGAGTGTTTCACCTCAGCCGCCAACGATCCAGCCCGTTAGGCGGAACGACGCAACCGGCTCCGGTGCCTGGAGTACCGAAGTTGATCACTCTCGGTATGTGCCCGGCGGCCATCCGGGGACGGGTGGAACTACTCAAATCCTCGGTGACCTGACCTTTTCCGGATCCCGGATGCGGTGTGTGCCGTCGAAGTCGCGTTCGGTGATCGGTGCGGCGGGCGCAAGCCGCCGGGAGGGGAAGGTCCGGGATGTGGGACGTGAACGCGGTGTCGGCGGCGGTGCTCAAGGCGCTGAAGACCTACCGGCTGAGCGAAGCCGACGCCAAGGACGTCTGTCAGGACGCCTGGCTGGAACTGCTTCGCGTGCCCGGCGCGCTACGTGACGAAGCGAAGCTCGTGGCTTGGCTGACCACCACGGCGCGGCGTCGCGCGCTCCGGATGATCACCAGGAACAGGCGCGAATCGCCGCGTCCGCTGCCCGGTCCGGAGCCGACCCCGGAGGCCGAGGTCGTCCGCGCCGAACGGGACCGCGCGCTCTGGGCGGCGGTCGATCGCCTGCCGGATTCGCATCGACGGCTGGTGCGGCTGCTCGCGCACCGGCCGGAGCTGTCCTACGCCCAGCTCGCGGGCGAGCTGGGCATCAGTCCGGCCAGTGTCGGCAGGCTTCGAAGACGGTGTTTGGACCGGCTCAGACGGACACTCGAAAAAGGAGGCTGGGCGTGAACATCGGACGGGTCACCGAAGTTTGCGCAACCGGGTGACGGCTTCGTCGATGACCTCGTTGCGTTTGCAGAACGCGAAACGCAGAAGGTGTTTCCACTCTTCCGGGTGATCGGTGAACACCTTTACGGGCACGGCCGCCACGCCCACCCGTTCGGGGAGCTCCCAAGCCAGCTCAGCGGCGTCGTCGAAGCCGAGCGGGCGGACGTCGGCGCAGACGAAGTACGTCCCGGCGGTCGGCCGGACGGCGAACCCCGCCTCCGCGAGGCCTGCCGCGAGCCGGTCCCGTTTGCCCTGAAGGCTCGTGCGCAGCTCCTCGGCCCACGGCAGTTCGTGGTCCAGCGCGTGGGCGACGGCGGGCTGGAACGGGCCGCCCGAGACGAAGGTGATGAACTGCTTCGCCGCTTTCACCGCGGCGACCAGTTCGGGGCTCGCGCAGACCCAGCCGATCTTCCAGCCGGTGCAGTTGAACGTCTTGCCCGCGCTGGAGATCGACACGGTGCGGTCGCGCATCCCGGGGAAGGTCGCCAGCGGGACATGCTCGGCGTCGTCGAACACCAGATGCTCGTACACCTCGTCGGTGATCGCGATCAGGTCGTGCTCCACACAGAGCGCGGCGACGGCTTCCAGCTCGGCGCGCGTGAACACCGTGCCGGTCGGGTTGTGCGGCGAGTTGATCAGGATCGCCCTGGTCCGGCCGGTCACCGCGGCGCGAAGGCCCTCGACGTCCAGCGCGAACCGGCCGTCGCGTTCCACCAGGCCGACGACCCGCCGCTCGGCGCCAGCCATGGCGACCGCGGCGGCGTACGAGTCGTAGTACGGCTCGATGACGATCACCTCGTCACCCGCCTGCGTGAGCGCGATCAGCGACGCCGTGATGGCCTCGGTGGCACCGGCGGTGACCAGGATCTCCGTGTCCTGGTCGTACTCGACGCCGTAGCGGAGCCGATGCCGCGCGATCGCCGCGCGCAGCTCGGGCCGGCCCGGACCCGGCGGATACTGGTTCGCACCCCCGAACAGCGCGTTCTTGGCGGCGTCGAGCATTCCGGCGGGCCCGTCGGTGTCGGGGAAACCCTGGCCGAGGTTGACGGCTTCGTGGCGGACGGCGAGTGCCGTCATCTCCGCGAAGATGGTCGACGTGAAGGGCTGGAGGCGGGGTACGAGGACAGGTTCGCGCACGATCAGCCATCCTCACGGACAATGGCGGTGTGGAGCAACTGACGCCCGCCAAGGTGACCCCAGCCGATCCGCCCGGTGGAACCGCCGCCGAGGAGGAGAAGCGCCGCGGCCTGCGCAAGATGAAGATGGTCGCGTTGTCGTTCCTGCTCGGCGCGACGGTGATCTTCCTGCTGACCAGCTGGGCCGAGGCCGCGGGCTGGCCCGCATGGGTCGGCTACGTCCGCGCGGCCGCCGAGGCCGGGATGGTCGGTGCGCTCGCCGACTGGTTCGCGGTGACGGCGCTGTTCCGGCATCCGCTGCGGATCAAGATCCCGCACACCGCGATCATCCCGAACAAGAAGGACGCGCTGGGCAGCAGCCTCGGTGACTTCGTCGGCTCGAACTTCCTGTCCGAGTCCGTGGTCCGCGAGAAACTGAGCCGGGTCGAGGTCTCGAAACGGCTCGGCGGCTGGCTTTCGCAGCCCGCCAACGCCGAACGCGTGACGTCCGAGCTGGCCACCGTCGTGCGGGCGGCGGTCAAGGTGCTCCGCGACGAAGACGTCCAGGCGATCATGGAACAGGCCGTGGTCAAGCGGATCGTGGACAAGCCGTGGGGCCCGCCGCTCGGCAAGATCCTCGAAGGCGTGTTCGCCGACGGGGCGCACCACAAGCTGGTGGACCTGATGTGCGACCGCGCCTACGAATGGGTGCGGGACAACCACACGACGA
The DNA here is from genome assembly GCF_042723975.1 of Amycolatopsis sp. NPDC058340. Classification (NCBI taxonomy): domain Bacteria; kingdom Bacillati; phylum Actinomycetota; class Actinomycetes; order Pseudonocardiales; family Pseudonocardiaceae; genus Amycolatopsis; species Amycolatopsis sp. NPDC058340. Next base: position 4,329 of record NZ_JBHXIB010000068.1, read on the forward strand.
TGCTGCGCGTGGTGTCGGACCGGGCGCCGAGCTGGTCGCCGAAATTCGTCGACGAGATGCTCGCGGACAAGGTCTACGGCGAGGTGCTGTCGTTCGTCTGGGCGGTGAAGACCGACGTCAACCACCCCATGCGGCTGGCGCTGGACAAGTTCCTCGGCGAGTTCGCCCAGGATCTGCAGACCGACCCCGAGGTGATGGCGCGCGCCGAGCAGGTCAAGTCCCAGATGCTGGGGCACGACGAGGTGCAGAAGCTGATCGGTTCGGCCTGGGCGACGGCGAAGGAGATGCTGCTCAACGCCGCCGAGGACCCGTCGAGCGAGCTGCGGCGCCGCGTGCGCACGGGCCTCGAGACGCTCGGGGAGCGGCTGGTCTCCGACGAGCACATCAGGTCCAAAGTGGACACTTGGGTGGAGGGCGCGGCGGCCTACGTCGTCACGCACTACTCCAAGGAGATCACCACGATCATCACCGACACGGTGGAGCGCTGGGACGCCGAGGAGACCTCGCGCAAGATCGAGCTCCAGGTGGGCCGGGATCTGCAGTTCATCCGGATCAACGGCACGGTGGTCGGCGCGCTCGCCGGCCTCGTCATCTACACGGTCGCGCAGCTGCTCTTCTGAGCGGCCGCGCCTATACCACACTCCGGAGGCCGCACCGGGAGTTGTCCACAGGAAGTGGAGTCATCCCCAGGGTTATCCACAGCTTTTCACGTTTTTGGCCTAACGGTGTGCACAACCCCTGGGGGTAACTCGGGGGTGGGTGACACCAGAAGTTGTGGTCGTTCGGGTCCGGCGGGTCATGGGTCGAGCGGGGCTGAAGGATGCTTTCAGCCCACGCCGCACCTCAGTCCGGGCCGCGGGTCAGGTCGAGATGTCCGCGGTCCGGGCGCGCCAGGCCCGCGCCTTTTCGCGGTTCCCGCAGGCCCGCATCGAGCACCACGTCCTCGACCGGTTCCGCGATTCGTCGTAGAACGCCCACAGGCAGTCGTCCGCCGGGCAGATCTTGAGCCGGATCCATTCGCCGAGCACGGTCAGCCGGGTCGAAGCCGCCAGCACCGCCTCGCAGACCGTTTCCGAGACCAGGAGCGGGCCTTCGGCGCCGAGGACGATCTCCGCCGGCGCGCGCAGGCCGAGGCGGGGGAGCCGCGGGTCGCCGATCGCGGCCCGCAGGGCGTCCCGGGTTTCGCGCGCGGCCGCGGGGGTATCCGCTCGCAGCCGGTGATCTCGGGCCCAGCGTTGCCAGGACTCCAGCTCGTCCAGGAGGTCGGTGCCGCGTTCGACGTTCACCGTGTTCAGAAACTCGACCACCAGGGACGCGTCGGTGTTCACCCCGCCAAGTGTACGGGCGAGACCGGTTGTCATCGGCTTTGATAACCCGCATACTCGTTTCACTGGTTACTCGATCATTCTGGAGGCTGACCCATGGGTGCGGTACCGACCTTCGGCGCGGTGGCTCTCGACTGCCCTGATCCGGTCGCGCTGGCGGAGTTCTATCGCGAGCTGCTCGACTGGAAGGCGGCCGAAGTCGCCGAAGACGGCCATTGGGTGACCCTGCGGAACCCGGAGGGCGGCGCGCGGTTCTCGTTCCAGCGCGTGCCGGACCACCGGCCGCCCGCGTGGCCGTCCGCCGAGAATCCGCAGCAGGCGCACGTCGACCTCGACGTCACCGACATGGAGGCGGCTCACGAGCGCGCGCTGGCCATCGGCGCGAAGCTGCTCGACGACTCGCCGGAGACCTTCCGGGTGTACGCGGATCCGGCGGGACACCCGTTTTGTCTGTGCGCCTGCTGACCTCGCGGGAGAAAAATGCGTAATCTCTGATACGTGATTTGTCCGAAGTGCCAGAACGCCATGAAGACCGTCGACAAGAACGGCATCCACATCGACCAGTGCCAGGGATGCCGCGGCATCTTCCTGGACCGGGGTGAGCTGGAAGCCATCACCAACGCCGAGAGCTCGTACTACGGCGGGCATCAGCCGCCTCCGCCGTATCAGGGAGGTGGACACGCGCCGGCTCCGCATTACGGACGGCCGGACTCCCCGCGGCCGCATCGCGGCGGCTACGCGGACTCGCCGAAGGGCTACCGGGGTGGTTACGCCGACTCGCCCAAGGGTTACCGCGGCGGGTACGCGGACTCTCCGCACGGCTATGGACACAAGCGTCGCAAGGGTGGCTTCCTCGAAGGCCTCTTCGACTGACCGTGGTCCTCGATCTCAAGATCTGCCCGGCCTGCGGCGATCGCGCCGAACGGCCACGAGTCGAGAGCGGGCTGCTGGTGTGCGCGGTATGCGCGCACCGGTGGCCGTTCCGGCGCCTTCCGCTGTTCGCGCTGACCGGTCCGAGCGGGGCGGGCAAGTCGACGGTCGGGCCGCTCCTGGCGCGACGACTCGGCGATCTCGCGCTCGTGGTCGAGCAGGACGTGCTGTGGACCGGGGCCTTGCGCGACGACGTCCCCGGTCATCCCGCGTTCCGTTCGACCTGGTTGCGGATGGCGGCGATGCTGCACCAGAACGGGCGGCCGGTCGTGCTGTGCGGCACCGTCGCGCCGCCCGAGTTCGAGCGGTTGCCCGAGCGTGTCTTCTTCTCCGACATCCATTACCTGGCGCTCGTCAGCGAGCCCGAAGCGTTGCGCAAGCGTTTGCTCGCGCGGCCCGCCTGGCGCGAGTGGGACGAGGAGCGCGTCGAGGAGATGCTGGAGTTCAACGCGTGGTTGCAAGCGGAAGCGCCCGCGATGGAGCCGCCGGTCGAGCTGTTCGACACCACCCACATCCCGGTCGAAGACGCCGTCGACCACGTCGAGAAGTGGGTGCGAGGCCTGCTTTCAGGGGCTCAACGGCCAAGTGCGGCCATCGGGTGAATCCAGCCAGATCACCTGGTCTTCCCCGTCGAGGCTGAGCCCGAACCGGTCCCGCCCCGGCTCACCGAGGCCGAGCCATTCCTCGTACGCGGCTTCGACGCTCTCCCACAGCCGCCGCGGGCCGCCTTCGGCCACTTCGAACCCGTCGCCCGCCTGCCGATGGCGCAGCCATGAGCCGTCCGGATGAACCAAGACGGTGCTCTGACCGTCCCGCGAGGCCGTCACACCCGGGAGGCAGAGCCCGGCGAAGAACTCGAACCGGCTGCGGACCTCGGTGATCACCCCCATCGGCAGCCGCGTCGGCCGCCAGGTGACGGCCCCGTCCGGCGTCTTCGACTGCTTGAACCGGTGCGCGCGCAGCGGCATGAAGCGCCCGTCGCGCGCGAGCACCCGCCCGCGTCCTGTCGCGCCTTCGCCCGCGACGATCCGGACGAGCCCGCCGCCGATCGGCCGGTTCAGCGTGGTGAGGATCAGCCCGCCCGGCATCGTCTGCGCCAGCCACGCGGGCGGGATCGACGAGACCGAACAGGTGCAGATCACCCGGTCGTAGAGCACTCCCGCCGGGAAGCCTTCGGCGCCGTCGGCGGCCGCGCACGAAGGCACGTACCCGATCTCCGCGAGCCGTTTGCGCGCGGCGTCGACGAGGTCCGGGTCGATGTCCACTGTGTACACCAGCCCGGCACCGAGCCGATGGCACAGCAACGCGGTGTTGTACCCGGTGCCCGTGCCGATCTCCAGTACGCGATGTCCGTCGGCGACCCGGAGCTCTTCGAGCATGATCGCCATGATCGACGGCTGGCTGGACGAACTCGTCGGCGTTCCCGGCTGCGCGCCGAGATAGCGCGCCCGTTCCCAGAGCCCGGAATCGTCGTCCAGCTGGACGACCAGCACGTCCGGGGAGTAGACGCGTTTGAGCCAGTCTTCGTCGCCGTGCTCGACCGCGGCCCAGCCGTTCGCCGCCGGGACGAAGAACCGCGGCAGGAAGACGTGCCTCGGCACGGAGCGGAACGCGGTCATCCAGCGCGCGTCGTGCAGCACGCCCTCGGCGAGCAGGTGCTCGACGAGGCGCCGCCGCAGCCGCGTGGCGTTCGACATCCCTCCACGGTAGCGGGGTGAGCACCAACACACCCGATGGTTGCAAGCAGAGTGCTTGCAATTGCTAGCACTCGGGCGTAGCGTTGAAGACGTCGCGAGGAGGTGACCGATGTCAGACACCGACCGGGATCAGCCCACATCGGGCGGACCGATGGAGAAGGTCGCGGACATCGCTTCCGACATCGGCGAGTACATCCGCCAGCAGCGCAGCAACGCGAAGATCTCCTTGCGGCAGCTGTCGAAACTCGCCGGCGTGTCCAATCCGTACCTGAGCCAGATCGAGCGCGGGGTCCGCAAACCCAGCGCGGAGATCCTGCAGCAGATCGCCAAGGGCCTGCGTATCTCGGCCGAGGCGCTCTACGTGCAAGCGGGAATCCTCGATCTGCCGACAGGTGGCCCGGTCGGCGACGCGATCCGCGCCGACACCGAGCTGACCGAACGGCAGAAGCAGGTCCTGCTCGACGTCTACGAATCGTTCCGCCGCGAGAACGCCGCCGCGAAACCCGAGCAGGCGGCCGAGGCGAAAACAGAAGCCACCGAAACCAAGGAGTCAGCATGACCACGGCCACCAAGACCGAACGCAAGCACACCGCCCTCGACCAGGTCCGCACGCCGCTGCTGGCCGCGCTGGGCGCCGGCAACCTGGCGGGCCAGGCCGTCGTCGACGCCGTGTCGAAGGCCAAGGAGAAGGTCGTCGAGGGCAGCGAGACCGCCCGCAAGAACATCGAAGAGCTCCCGCACGACGTCGAGGGCCTCCGCGAGAAGCTCGACCCGGCCGAGCTGCGCAAGGTCATCGACGAGTACACCGAGGCCGCGCTGAAGCTGTACAACAAGCTGGCCGAGTCCGGTGAGCAGGCGTGGGACAAGATCGCCGCGCAGCCGCAGGTCAAGAAGGCCATCGAGCAGCTCGAAGACGCGATCAGCACCGCGCAGGACCGCGTCGAGGGTGCGACCACCGACGCCCGTGAGCGCATCGACACCGTGCTCGGCAAGGTCACCAAGGGCACCCGCTCGGCGGGCGAGAAGACCGCCCGCAAGGTGACCGAGGTCGCAGGCGAGATCGCCGACGAGGTCGAGGAGATCGGCGACGACCTCGCGCACGAGACCCGCTCGGCTTCGCGCAAGGTCGCCAACAAGACCGCGCCGAAGACCACGGCCACCGCGCGCCGCACCACCTCCAGCCCGGCCGCCAAGAAGCCGGCCACCGCGCCGAAGACCACCGAGAAGTAAGGTCCGCGTGAATTCCCGGGCCCCTGGCACCCCATCGGTGCCGGGGGCCCGGGTCATTCGCCCGGTTTGACGTAAGCTGAGTTCGTGTTCGTTGCCACCTGGATCCTCATCGCCATCCATTGGGGCGGCGCGCTGACGGGGCTGTTCGCGTTCGTGCACGCGTTGTTGCAGCGTGCGGACGCGTATTCGGCCGCCGATCGGAAGACCAAACCCATCTGGATGCTCATCACCGGTGGGTCCACCGTGGTGCTGACGTTCTTCCAGTTCTACGGCGGCGGCATGATCCTGTGGCTGCCCGCGCTGGTCGCGGTCCTGGTCTACCTCGTGGACGTCCGCCCCAAGCTCATCGAGGTGCAACGCGGCGGCCGTAACTGGTGATTAAGGTGGCCCTGTGACTGACTGGACCATCGCCGGAAGCCTCACCGTCGTCCCCGCCCTCACCCGCCCGGATCTGCTCGCCGAGCCCGTCGCCAAGGCGCTCGCCGCCCTGCCCGATCCGGACGCCGTCGGCGTCGTCGAGATCGACGCCGAGCTGGCCGACACCGCCGCCTTCTGCGAGGCGTACGGTTCACCGCTTTCCGCGTCCGCGAACTGCGTCGTCGTCGCCGGTAAACGCGCCGGCGAGGTCCGCTTCGCCGCCGCGATGATCCTCGCCACCACCCGTGCCGACGTGAACGGCGTGATCAAGCGCCGTCTCGACGTCCGCAAGGCCTCCTTCGCCCCGATGGACGAGGCCGTCTCGCTCACCGGAATGGAGTACGGCGGCATCACGCCGGTCGGTCTCCCCGCGGAGTGGCCGATCCTGATCGACCAGCGTGTCGCGGACGAACCCGAACTGGTCATCGGCAGCGGCATCCGCGGCGGCAAACTGCTGATCCCCGGCCCGGTCCTCGCATCCCTGCCCGGCGCCGAGGTGATCGACGGGCTCGCGCGTCCCGTCGAGTGAGGCTGTCCACAAAGGACTTCCCGCTGGTTTCGGCCTTCGAGGCCGAATTCCTGGAGATCGACGCCGCGCTGCTCGCCGCCATCGGTGAGAACCGTGCCCGCGTCCTCGCCGCGCTGACCGAGCGCCCCGTCTACGGCGTGAACACCGGGATGGGGCGGCTCGCGGGGGTCGCCGCGCCCGCGTCGAGCGCGCACCAGCGGAACCTGCTGATCGGCCGTGCCGTCGGCGGCCCGCCCTGGCTGTCGGCCGAGGAAGTGCGGTGGCTGCTGCTGGTTCGCCTGCGGGATCTGCTCGCGCCCGAGGCGGGCGCGAGCCCGAAGCTGGTGACCTTCCTCGTCGACCGGCTGAACGAGGGGTTCACCCCCGCCGTGCCGCGGACGGGGCTGGGCAGCGCCGGCGAGATCATCCCGCTGGCGCACGCCTTCCAGACCTTCCTCGGCGTCGGGACCGTGCTGGTGGACGGCGTCGAGACACCCGCGTCGGAGGTGCTGGCGGAGCCGTACGAGCCGGGTCTCAAAGAGGCCGCGACCCTCATCCAGGGCTCGCCCCTGGCGGAGACGCTCGCCGCCTTCGCGCGGACCGAAGTCCAGCAGGTGGTGGACCTCCAGACGCTGGCCGCCGCGATCGCGATCGACGTCCTCGGTGCGCCGCAAGCGGTCTATCGTCCCGCGCTGGCGGGAGACGACCAGGTGCTGGAGTCGGTGCTGTACGAAATCGGCGGCTTGCTCGACAGCGCAACCGTTCGCCCGGGAGTCGTCCAGGCGCCGGTCTCCGTGCGCGTCGCGCCGCGTGCGATCGCTCACCTGACGCGGGTGAACGGCGAGCTTGGCGATGTCCTGCGGCGGTCGGCGCCGACGGACTCGCCTGCCTTTCTCGACGGTGAATTCGTGTCCACCACGGGGTTCCACGCCGTCGAGCTCGGGTTGCGGATGGACGCGGTGACGGCGGCGCTGGCGCATCTCGGCGAAGTGAGCGTGCAGCGGACGCACCGGTTGCTCGACGAGCGGTTCAGCGGTCTTCCCGCGCAGCTCGCGGTGGATCCGGGGCCGCAGGCGGGGCTGGTCCCCTTGCACAAACGCGCGGTGGGGGAGCTGCACGCGTTGCGGCGGCTGGCCACGCCCGCGACGTTGGGTTCCGTCGACACGTCCGGTGGGCAGGAGGATGTGCAGGCGTTCGCCTGGGCGGCGGGGAACCAGCTCCGTGACGCTTGCGCGCGGATGTTCGCCATCACCGCCTGCGAGCTGATCACGGGTTCGCAGGCGCGATTCCTGGCGCCCGGGGAGGGTTCGCCTCGGCTCCGTGCCGCTTACGAGTGGCTGGGCGGACTCGTTCCACCGCTCACGGAGGATCGGCCGCTGGGGCCCGAGGTCACCGCGTTGATCGCCGTGCTGCGCGATTCGTACTTCAACGACCTGACGACACTGGACTAGGTACGGGCATCCGCGCGGGACTGGATAGCCAGCCCGCGCGGAGTCACCCAACGCGTGACGAGCGCGAAAACGCCTTCGCACACCAAAGCCAGTACGACGACCGCGATGCCACCCGCCAGGATCTCGCCGTGGCCGGGATCGCCGAGGGCGAAACCGTCCACAATGTACCGTCCGAGCCCGCCGCCGTCGTTGACGATCGCGCCGATCGCGACCGTCGCCACCAGTTGCAGGAACGCGACGCGGGCACCCGCGAGGATGACCGGTGACGCGAGCGGCAACTCCAGGCGCAACATGATCTGCCACTCGCGGTAGCCGGTTCCGCGCGCGGCGTCGACGGTTTCCTGCTCCAGCTGGATGACGCCCGCGTAGGTGTTGGTGAACAACGGTGGCAGCGCCAAGGCCACCAGCGCGAGCATCAACGGCCAGAACGTCGTGTCGGCTTCGAGCCGGGAAGCCAGGAACCAGAACAGGATCACGAGCCCGAAGCTGGGGATCGCGCGGCCGATGTTCACCGCGCTCGTCGCGAGGAACTGCGCGCGGCGGTAATGCGCCAGCCACAACGCGGGCGGGATCGTCAGCACGGCCGAGATCGCCAAGGCCAGCAAGGAGAACTGGAGATGTTCGACCGTCCGGTACGGCACGCCCGCCGGATCCGTCCAGCTCCAGCGGTTCGGTTCGCCGAACCACTCGATGGTCTGATCGATGATGCTCATCGCGACGCCGCCTTCCGCGACCACGGCGCGAGGGCGCGCCCACCGAGCCACAGCAGCAGATCCACCACCACGGCCAGTACCACGGAAAGCACGACGCCGACGATGATCGACGTCGGGTTCGGTGTCGCGGTCTGGATACCGTTGCGGATGAAGTACCCGAGGCCACCCTTGCCGAGCATGGAAGTCACCGTCACGAGCCCGATCGTGGTGACCGCCGCGACCCGCAGGCCCGCGATCACCACCGGCAGCGCGAGCGGGAGTTCGACCTGCCACAGCAACCGCGAACGGGTGAAACCCATGCCTATCGCGGCTTCGCGGACTTCCTTGGGTACTTGTTCGACGCCGGTGACGATGTTGCGGATGAGGATCAGCAACGTGTACGTCGCCAACGGGATCACCGCTGTGGTGAAGGACGTCAAGCCGGTGAAGGGAACCAGAACGGCGAAGGCGCCGAGACTCGGAATGACGTACAAGGAACCGGCCGCGCCCAGCGCGATCACGTAGAACCACCGGCGACGCAGCGAAATCGCGGAAACACCGATCGAAACCACCAGTCCGATGGCGAGCGCCGCCGCGGTCAGGGTGACGTGCTCACCGAGCCGCTCGAAGATCTCGTCGAGGTGGCGGTCCACCCACCGCCATTCGAAGAGCGGCCGTCCACCCTGGGCGGGAACGGGGAACACGGAAGAGGCTCGCACCGGCCGACCTTACCCCGTTCGGGGTGTCGGATTCCGTTCTCTGGGAGCGCAAGGGGCGCAACTCTCAAAATGTGGATTCTGTCGTGACCCGGAGATACTGTCCATTCCTCTGAACGAGTCATAGGAGTGTGCACGTGCGCTGGACACGGAATGTTCGAGTGGGCGCGGTGCTCGCCGCCGCCGTCCTCGGTATGACCGCCTGTGGGGGTGGCGACGAAGCGGCGGCCCCGGCCGCGCAGAGCAAAGGCGGGGCGCCGATCGTGGTCGCCTCGTTCAACTTCACCGACAGCGTGATCCTCGCCGAGCTGTACGCGAACGCGTTGGAGGCCAAGGGTTATCCGATCGCCCGCAAGCTGAACCTCGGTTCGCGCGAGCTGATGTACCCGGCACTGAAGTCCGGCGAGCTCCAGTTCGTCCCGGAGTACCAGGGCGCCGCCATCAGCACCGGCTTCGGCAAGGAGGCCGCGAAGGACGCGGCGGGCGAGCACGAACAGCTCAAGAAGCTGTTCGAGCCGTCCGGCATCGGCCTGCTGGACTACTCGCCGGCGGAGAACAAGAACACCTACATCGTGAAGGCCGATCTCGCCAAGGAGAAGGGGCTGGCGAAGATCAGCGATCTGGCCAAGGTCGGTGACATCACCGTCGCCGGCGCTCCTGAGTGCGCGGAGCGGCTTCCCTGCTTCAAGGGCTTCACCGACGTCTACAAACTGAAGGCCACGTTCCAGACGGTGCAGGAGGCGGGCCCGCGCGTCGAACAGCTGCGGTCCGGCAAGGTCACCGTCATCCCGGTCGACTCGGTGAGCCCGCTCGTCGGCGACCCGCAGTTCGTGGCGCTGGAGGACGACCTCGCCATCGTGCCGACCGAGAACGTCGTGCCCGCGGTGAACAAGAAGGTCCTCGACGAACGCGGCGCCGACTTCGCGGCCGCCGTCAACGCGGTGAGCAAGGCGCTCGACACCGGGCAGCTGCGCGAGCTGAACAAGCGCGTCGACTCGGACGGCGAGAAGCCGGCCGACGTCGCGAAGGAGTGGCTGAAGGAGAAGTCCCTCATCTGAGGCTCTTCGCAAGTGAGCCGAAGGGGTCTTTCATGGCGAAATTCGCCGTGAAAGGCCCCTTCGTCGCATCGGGGCGCCTTCCGCGCATGGTGGCTCCCGAGCGGCGGCTCCCGAGTGGCGGCCCCGAGGTTGCGAAAGCCACTTTCGCAACCTTCAACGTTGCGAAAGTGGCTTTCGCAACACGGTGCCCAGCCCTGTGCCGCCTTCGCCGCCGTGCTCGCGCGAGGGGCCGCCCGTTCCCCCTGCGAGCAGCGGTGGAATCGTGGACGCTGTCGTTGCAACACGGGTGAAAGGGAGTGGGATGGGAAAGGTCACGGCCGTCGCGGAGCGCACCATCGAGGCGCCGGCGGACAAGGTCAGGGCGCTCGTCGCGGACTACGCCGAAACCCGGCCGAAGCTGCTGACGGAGCACTACCGCGACTACGAGGTCACCGAAGGCGGCGTCGGCGCGGGCACGAAGGCGCGCTGGAAGCTGCAGGCGACGTCGAAGCGCGTGCGTGACGTCGCCGCGACGGTGACGGAGCCCGCCGAAGGCACCCTCGTCGAGACCGACGCGAACTCCAGCATGGTCACCACCTGGACCGTCCGTGAGGTGCCGGGCGGCAGCCTCGTCCGCATCGAGACCAGCTGGGACGGCGCGGGCGGTATCGGCGGTTTCTTCGAGAAGACCTTCGCGCCCGGTGGGCTCAAGCGGATCTACGAGGGCGTGCTCGGCAAGCTCGCCGAGGTCGTGTAGCGCTCGCCACAACCGGAATGGGCGCCCCGGTTCCCTCGTTGTACCCCACGTGAATACGGGGCGATCGCCCCGCTTCGGCAACAGACTTGGAGTTACCTCGTGAACGCAACCGAGATCCGGCTCGCCTCCCGTCCGCACGGTGTCCCGACGCTGGAGAATTTCGAGATCGCCGACGTCGAGATCCCGGTACCCGGCGAGGGGCAGATCCTGGTCCGCAACCAGGTGCTGAGCGTGGATCCGTACATGCGCGGCCGGATGAGCAGCGCGAAGTCCTACGCCGAGCCGTACGAGGTCGGCAAGGTGATGCACGGCGGCGCCGTCGGTGAAGTGCTCGAGTCCACCGTGGACGATTTCAAGCCCGGTGACATCGTGCTGCACGGCCTCGGCTGGCGTTCGCACGCCGTCGTCGCCGCGAAGCACGCGGTGAAGGTCGACCCGGAGGCCGCCCCGGTCACGGCGTACCTCGGCGTCCTCGGCATGACCGGGCTCACCGCGTACGCCGGGCTGCTCGAGGTCGCGGAGTTCAAGGAGGGCGACACCGTCTTCGTGTCGGGCGCGGCTGGCGCCGTCGGGTCCGTCGTCGGCCAGCTGGCGAAGCTGAAGGGCGCGAAGCGGGTCATCGGCAGCGCGGGCACGGACGACAAGGTCAAATGGCTGACCGACGAGCTGGGCTTCGACGCGGCGTTCAACTACAAGGACTCCCCGGTGATCGAGCAGCTGCGCGCGGCGGCGCCCGAAGGTATCGACGTGTACTTCGACAACGTCGGCGGCGAGCACCTCGAAGCGGCCATCGACTCGATCAACCTGCACGGCCGCATGGCGATCTGCGGGATGATCTCGGTCTACAACAACACCGAACCGGCCGCGGCGCCGCGCAATCTCGCGTCGATCATCGCGAAGCGGTTCACCATGCGCGGCATGCTGGTCGGCGACCACTACGCGCTGCAGCCGCAGTTCGTGCAGGAGGTCGCTCCGCTGGTCGCGTCCGGGCAGCTGAAGTACTCGGAGACCATTGTGGACGGTATCCGCAACGCGCCGCAGGCGTTCCTCGATCTGTTGGGCGGGGCGAACACCGGCAAGATGCTGGTTCGCGTCTGACCCTGAAGCGAAGGACGCTTTCCCCGCATCTCATGCGAGGAAGGCGTCCTTCAGCTCAGTACTGCGTCGTGAGCGCGCCTTCGGTCAGCGCGGCGTCCAGCGCCTCCGCCGACATGTCCAGCTTCATCTGGTCACGGAAGATCTGACCCGCCGTCGGCAGGCTGGACCGCTCCGGCCACGTCTCCGGCTTCCACAGCGACGACCGCAGGAAAGCCTTGGCGCAGTGCATGTACAGCTCTTCGACCTCGACCAGGATCGCCAGCGCGGGCCGCTTCCCCTTGACCACGAGGTCGTCGAAGAACGGCGCGTCCGCGACCAGTTTCGCGCGGCCGTTGATCCGCAGGGTCTCGTTCATCCCCGGCACCAGGAACAGCAGCCCGGCATGCGGGTTTTCGAGGATGTTGGTCTGGCTGTCGAGCAGTTTGTTGCCCGGCCTGTCCGCCAGCACCAGCGTCTTGTCGTCGAGCACCTTCACGGAACCGGCCGGGTCGCCGCGCGGGGAGACGTCACAGGTCCCGTCGGACGACGCCGTCGCCAGCAGGTAGAACGGCGAGTGCTCGATCAGCGTGCGCGCGTGCGGATCGAGGAAGGGGATGATCTTCCCCTTGGTCCGCTCGGCCGGATGGCCGAGATGCTCACGCAGCGCTTCGTGCGTCTCGATCACTTTGATCTCTGAGGTCCCCATGAACCCAGTGAACCGCTAGAACACGACAGTCCGGTTCCCGTGCACCAGCACACGGCCCTCCAGATGCCACCGGAGCCCGCGTGCCAGCGTCACCTTCTCGATGTCGCGGCCCTTGCGGACCATGTCCTCGACCGAGTCGCCGTGGTCGACGCGGATGACGTCCTGGTCGACGATCGGACCCGCGTCGAGGTCGGCGGTGACGTAATGGCAGGTCGCGCCGATGAGTTTCACCCCGCGCGCGTGGGCCTGGTGATACGGCCGCGCGCCGACGAACGACGGCAGGAAGCTGTGGTGGATGTTGAGCGCCCGCCCGGCCCATGCCTCACACAGCTCCGGCGGCAGGACCTGCATGAACCGCGCGAGGACGACGGCGTGCGGGTCGTGCTCGTCGACCAGTTTCCGCACTTCGGCGAACGCGGACGCCTTGGCGGCGGGGTCGCCGGCGGGGAACGGGACGTGGTGGAACGGGATGCCGTGGGCGCGGGTGATGTCGCCCAGCGACGCGTGGTTGCCGATGACGGCGGCGACGTCGACGTCCAGCTCCCCGGACGCGACCCGGCCGAGCAGGTCGTAGAGGCAGTGCCCGGCCTTGGAGACGAGGATCACCGCGCGGCGGCGTTCGCCGGTGTCGCTGACCTGCCAGCTCGACTCGTCCGAAAGTGACTTCGCGACCTCGGCGAAGCGCGTACGCAGTTCGGCGGCGTCGAACGGGAGCGAATCGGCGCGCACGACCTGGCGGGTGAAGAACCAGCCGGTGTCCGGGTCCGTGTGATACGCGGCTTCGACGATCCAACCGCCGTGCTCGGCGAGGAAACCCGAGATACGGGCGATGATGCCGGTGCGGTCAGGGCAGCCGAAGGAGATCACATAGCGACGTTCAGGGTTCGACACGCACACCATTGTCGCTGGTCCCGGCCGCCGCGCGGCGCCGGGTCAGGATGCGGACCCGGACGCGCCGCCCGATCTCGATCGCCGCGACCAGCAGCAAGCCGAGCGCGAAGGACAGCAGAAGGCCCTTCTCCGGCTCGTTCGCGAAGGCCGCTCCGCCGACGAGTCCGATCAGGACGCTGTACACCGCCCAGATGCCCGCGCCGAGGGCGTCGAGCGGGACGAACTTGCGCGGCGGGTAGCCGAGGCTGCCGTTGGCGAGCCCGCTCGCGACGCGGCCGCCGGGCAGGTAGCGGGCGGCGAGGATCAGCAGGACGGCGTTGCGCCGCACCTGGATCTTCGCCCATTCGTAGCGCCGGACCCCATCCGGACCGCGTTGCAGGCGGGCGAGTGCCCTCGGGCCCGCGGCGGCGCCGACGGTGTAGCCGAGACAGTCGCCCAGCCAGGCCCCGAGCGCGGCGATCAGCGCGAGCAGCGCCAGGCGCGGGAAATCCGTGCCGATCAGGACGGCGACGGTGATGACGGTGGTCTCGCTCGGCATGAACGGCAGGAGCGCGTCCAACCCGGACACGAGGAACACGATCACCCAAAGCCAGGGCGATCCGAGCGTGCCCTCGAGCAGCCCGGTGACGGACTCCAGCAGTTCCACGGTTCCATGGTGATCACCGCAGGTCGCTTTGGGGTGACGGAGCGGGGTTCGACCGGTGAATTCCTAGTCCGGAGGTCTTCGGGTACGCAAAGGGACGACACACGTGACGGAGCGGACGACACACGTGATCAGGCGGACGACCGGCAGATCGCCGAACGCCTCGCCGACCAGCGGCCGTTCTGGCGTCCGGGCAC
>NZ_JBHXIB010000068.1:18612-40297 GCF_042723975.1 Amycolatopsis sp. NPDC058340
ACGACACACGTGATCAGGCGGACGTCACGTATGCCGTCCGCCTGATCACGTGTGTCGTCCGCCCAGTCACGCATGTCGTCCGGCTGGACACATGTGGCGCGCGTTCTAGTCCGGGGCGACCGAGGACCACGGCACCGTGAGTTCACCCAGCCGCCACCGTGACGGGCGGTTCAGCACCGGCCAGCCACGGGCGGTGAGCAGGTGGACGGCGTGCGCCCAGCGGGCACGGACGCCGAAGTTCTGATGCGGCGCGGCCGTCGCCCAGCAAGTATCCAAAGTGGACAGTAGATCGTGGACCCGTTCGCCGGGAACGTTGCGGTGGATCAGGATCTTGGGCAGTCGTTCGGCCACTGTGGACGGACGTTCCAGGCTGGCGAGATGGACGGACAAGGTCAGCGTGCGCGGCCCGTCGTGCCCGACGGCGACCCAGGTGCTCAGCCGTCCGATCTCGTCGCAGGTGCCTTCGACGAGAAGCCCGCCCGGTGCCATCGCGTCCAGCATGAGCGACCAGGCACCCGGGACCTCGGCTTCGTCGTACTGCCGCAGGACGTTGAACGCGCGCACCAGCACCGGCCGCGTGCCGGCGAGTTCGAAGCCGCCGCGCCGGAAGTCGAGCCATGGCTTGTCGACGGCGGATTGCGCGACGGCGACCCGTTCGGCGTCCAGCTCCAGGCCGAGCACCCGGACGTCGCGACGGAGAGTGCGTAACCACCGCGCCATCTCGACCGTGGTCACCGGTGAGGCGCCGTAGCCGAGGTCCACGACGAGCGGTTCGTCCGCGCGGCGCAGCAGCCGCGTCACCCCCGGATCGCTCGCGAGCCACCGGTCCACCCGGCGGAGCCGGTTGGGGTTGGTCGTGCCCCGGGTCGGTGCCCCGACCGGTTTCAGCGCTCGGCCAGCCATTTCGCGACGAATTCCGCCTCGCGCTCCAGCAGCTTGGTGACCTGTTCGGCGATCACGCCCTCCAGCTTTCCGCCGACGAACGGGATCCGCACCTTGACCTGACCGCTGTTGACCAGCGTCGTCCGTTCGCCCTCGGCGGTCAGCGACGTCTTCGCGGTGATCTCACCCGGCACGCCCGAGACCGCCGCCGTCGCGGTGCCGGTGTAGCCGTCCCCGGCCGCCTTCCAGCTCTGCTCGCGCTCGACGATCAGATCGCCCCGGTGCAGCGTCCGCACGGCCGACGGGAGCTTGTCCGAGCTGATGCCCTGACGCAGCTTGTAGCGCACTCCGTCTTCGGCCGGGACGTACTCCAGCAGTTCCGCGTCGTCGCCGCCGATCTGCTCCAGCCGCGCCCGCAGCGCTGCCTCGCCGGCGACCGCGTCGAACGTGGTCGCGAGGTCTGCGGAGAACGCGGAACGGTGCTCGATACGGGAGGCCATGGCGCCAGACAGTACCGTTCACGGGCGTGAGCACTGCCGAAACTCCCACCCTCGCCGATCACACCACGTTGCGCCTCGGCGGTCCGGCGCGGCGTTATGCCGAGGCGAAGACCGTGCGGGCGCTGGTCGACGCGGTCCGCGAGGCCGACGAAGCGGGTGAGCCGGTCCTGCTGCTCGGCGGCGGCTCGAACCTCGTCGTCGCCGACGAAGGTTTCGAGGGCACGGTGCTGAAGGTCGGCAACACCGGCTGGACATGTGACCGAGATCTCGTCGAGGTCGCGGCCGGTGAGAACTGGGACGGTTTCGTCGAGGGCCTGGTCGCCGCGGGTATCGGCGGGCTCGAATGCCTCTCCGGGATCCCCGGTTCGGTCGGCGCGACGCCGATCCAGAACGTCGGCGCGTACGGCTGCGAGGTGGCCGAATCCCTGGTCTCGGTCGATCTCTACGACCGTGCCACCCGCGAAATCCGCACGCTGACCGCCGAAGAGCTCGGCTTCGGATATCGCACGTCGATCCTGAAGGGGACCGACGCGGGCGTCGTGCTCACAGTGCGTTTCAAGGTCAACGAAGACGGCCTCTCGGCCCCGATCCGCTATGCCGAACTCGCCCGCACGCTCGGCGTCGAGATCGGAGACCGCGTCCCGGCGGCCGAAGCTCGCGAAGCGGTCCTCGGGCTGCGCCGCGGCAAGGGCATGGTCCTGGACGTCGACGACCACGACACCTGGAGCGCGGGCTCGTTCTTCACCAACCCGATCATCGGGGAGGCACGGCTGGCGAAGGTGCTGGCGGGCATCGTGGACGTGGTCGGTGAGGACGTGCGCGTGCCGCAGTACCCGGCGCCCGGCGGCACGAAGCTGTCCGCGGCCTGGCTGATCGAGCGGGCCGGGTTCGCGAAGGGCCACGAAGGGCCCGGCGGCCGGGTCTCGCTGTCGACGAAGCACACGCTCGCGCTCACGAACCGGGGCAAGGCCTCGACAGAGGACCTTCTCGCTCTGGCGCGCGAAGTACGCGACGGCGTCGAGGCCCGCTTCGGGGTTTCGCTGCACCCTGAACCCCTGCTCATCAACTGCGCACTCTAGCCCCCCCGCCCGCGTTTAGTCCTCTGAATGCGGTCATTGCGCGTGCAAGTACCGCATTCAGAGGACTAAATGCGGGAGGGTGAACAACCCCGCACCGGTCCTGTGCGTCTATCCCTCTGAGGGGCGAGGGTGAGTTCCGTCGCCGCGGGTAACCTCGGAGAGGTTCCCGGCGCTGAGCGGGTAGAAGCTCGCGGGGATCTTCATGGGAGGTACACGGTGATCGAACGGCGCACGGTGTTCAAGGCCGCGCTCGCCGCGGGGGCGGCCTTGCTGGCCGCGGCCTGCTCCAGCGAGGAAGGCGGCAACGCCAAGCCGGAAGGCAGCGGTGGCGGGGAACAGGCCGCCGCCCCGGTCGCGAAGATCACCGCCGAACCCGCCGCCGACGCCAAGGACGCCTCCGTGGTGACGCCGGTCGTCGTGAAGGTCGCCGACGGCAAGCTCACCGAGGTCAAGGTCACCGGGGACAGCGGCAAGGACGTCAAGGGCGAGCTTTCCCCCGACGGCCTCACCTGGACCAGCACCGAGGTCCTCGGCTACGGCAAGACGTACACGTATGCCGCGAAGGCCACGGGCAGCGACAACAAACCCGCCGAGTTCAAGGGCTCGTTCAGCACGGTCAAACCCGCCAAGGAGGTTCGCGCCACGCTGAACCCGACCGACGACGCCGAGGTCGGCGTCGCGATGCCGATCAGCGTGAAGTTCGCGTCCCCGGTCAAGGACAAGGCGGCCGCCGAGAAGGCGCTCAAGGTGAAGACCGACAAGGACGTCGAGGGCTCCTGGGGCTGGCTGTCGGACACGCAGGTCGACTGGCGGCCCAAGGAGTACTGGCCCGCGAACATCAAGGTCAACGTCGAGGCGAAGCTCTACGGCGTCGCGCTCGGCGGCGGCGCGTACGGCAAGGCCGACGTGACCACCGAGTTCAAGATCGGCCGCAACCAGGTGGTCAAGATCAACACCCCGGACCACGTGATGAAGGTCTACCGGGGCGGGGCGGAATCGGCGAGCTACCCGTGCTCGAACGGCCTGGACTCCGACGTCCAGCGGAACACCCCGAACGGCACGTTCATCGTGATGACGAAGGAGCCGATGGCGCGGTTCGACAACGCGCGTTACGGCTACACCAACGTCAACAAGAAGTGGTCCTGCCGGATCTCGAACAACGGCGAGTACATCCACGAGAACCAGGACAACGCGGCGAACATCGGCAAGGCCAACACCTCGCACGGCTGCGTGAACCTGCTCGAAGCGGACGCCAAGAAGTACTTCGACTCGGCGATGATCGGCGACCCGGTCGAGATCACCGGCTCGAAACTGGGCAGCCCGACCAAATCGGACGTCAAGAACTGGTTCTACGACTGGAAGTCCTGGAAGGCCCTCTCGGCGATCAAGTAACCGATCGGCCTCGTGAGTGGCAAGGACGGTTCTAACCGTCCTTGCCACTCACGAGCCCCACGCATTCCGGACCTCATAGGCTGACGCCCATGAAGACCGAGGTAGTCGGCTACGGCGGGACCCGGATCGGCTTGTGGGTCGAGGGCGCCGAGAACACCCGTCCGATCGTGTTCGTGCACGGCTGGGCCCAGTCGGGCCGGGCCTGGGCGCCGCAGCTGGCGGATCCCGCGCTCAGCGAGCGGTTCCGCCTGGTCGCGATGGATCTGCGCGGTCACGGGGATTCCGAAGTGCCCTCCGCCGGCTACGACGATCCGCGGGTGTGGGCGGAGGATCTCGCCTCCGTTCTCGACTTCGCCGGTGACGACGCGATCGTCGTCGGCTGGTCGTACGGCGGGCTGGTCATCACCGACTACCTCCGGGTGCACGGCTCTTCGAGGCTCGGCGGCGTCGTTTTTGTGGGCGCTATCACAGAAATCGGCAAGAACCGCCCCGGCGGCAAGGTCGGGCCCGCGATGCGCGACGCCATTCCGGCCGTGCTTTCGGACGATCCGGCGGTCGCGATTCCCGCGTTGGTGCAGTTCAGCGCGCGGATGACGGCTGCGCCGGTGTCCGGCACGCTCGCCCAATCGCTGCTCGGCGCCTGCCTTTCCACGCCGCCCGCGGTGCGTTCCGCGCTGTTCCGGCGTGACGTCGGGAGCGAAGACGTCCTTCGCGATCTGGACAAACCGGCACTTATCATCCATGGTCTCGCGGACGCTGTGATCGATCCGACGGCGGCGGAATACGCGGCCGGGAAGATTCAGGGGGCCGTCGTGCGTTGGCTACCTGAGGTGGGGCATCTGCCGTTCGCCGAAGCGGCGGACGAGTTCGGTGAACTGCTGCGCGGGTTCGCCGATCAGTAGGACTTCGGGAGTGTTGACCAGGTGACGATCCCTCTGCACGGGTTCGACGCCGCGCCCAGGCGCGTCGCGGTGCTGTCGTTGCACACTTCTCCGCTGGAGCAGCCGGGTACCGGCGACGCCGGCGGCATGAACGTCTACGTGAGCCAGACGGCCACCGAGATGGCCCGCCGGGGCGTCGAGGTCGAGGTGTTCACGCGGGCCACGTCCTCGGATCAGCCGCCGATCGCCGAACTGGCGCCCGGCGTGCTCGTCAGGCACATCCCGGCCGGGCCGTTCGAGCCGCTGGGACGCGACGAGCTGCCCGCGCAGCTGTGCGCCTTCACCGCCGGCGTGCTGCGGGCCGAGGCGTTCCACGAACCGGGCTACTACGACCTCATCCATTCGCACTACTGGCTCTCCGGCCAGGCGGGCTGGCTCGCCCGCGACCGCTGGGGCGTGCCGCTGGTGCACACCGCGCACACCCTGGCGAAGGTCAAGAACGCCGCGCTGGCCGAGGGCGACACTCCCGAGCCGCGCACCCGGGTGATCGGCGAAGAGCAGGTCGTCGAGGAGGCGGACTGCCTGGTCGCGAACACCCGCGTCGAGGCCCGCGAGCTGATCGAGCTGTACGAAGCCGACCCGCACGCCGTGCACGCCATCCCGCCCGGCGTCGACCTCGACCGCTTCACGCCCGGCTCCCAGGCCGCTTCGCGTCGCGCGCTGGGGCTCCCGACGGACGCGATCGTGCTGGCCTTCGCGGGCCGCATCCAGCCGTTGAAGGCGCCGGACGTCCTCCTGCTGGCCGCGGCCGAAATGCTGCGCGAGCGGCCGGAGCTGGCGTCGCGGCTGGTGGTGCTGATCGTCGGCGGCCCGTCCGGGACCGGGCTGGAGCAGCCGCAGGCCCTGCGCGAACTGGCCGTCTCCCTCGGGATCGAGGCGCAGACCCGGTTCATGCCGCCGCAGCCCGGCCAGTCGCTGGTCGACGTCTACCGGGCGGCCGACATCGTCGCCGTGCCGAGCTACAACGAGTCGTTCGGGCTGGTCGCGCTCGAAGCGCAGGCCTGCGGGACGCCGGTGATCGCGGCCGAGGTCGGCGGGCTGCCGGTCGCCGTCCCCCACGGCGTCTCCGGGCTGCTCGTGCCTTCGCACGACCCGAAGGACTGGGCGGGCGCGCTCGCGAACATCGCGCTGCGGCCCGATCGGCGTGCCGAGCTTTCCGCCAACGCCGTCGTCCACGCGCGGCGTTTCTCCTGGCGCCGGACGACGGACCGCCTGCTGGACACGTACGCTCAGGCGACCGGCGCGTTCCGGCGTGCCCTCGAACAGCGCGCGGAGGTGGCGGTTTGACGCTCGACGAGACCTTGCGGTCCTCTTTGGACAATGCGGGCCTGCGATACGAAAGGCGTGGCGAGGGAAAGTATTTCGTCACGTTGCCCGGCACCAAGAAGCTGCAGACCAACTGCTGGCTGGTCGCCGGTGACCACGCTTTCGCCGTCGAAGCCTTCGTCTGCCGCCGCCCCGATGAGTCCCATGAGGACGTTTATCGCTTTCTCTTGCGCCGCAACGCGAAACTGTACGGCGTGCACTACACCGTGGACGCGATCGGCGATATCTACCTGGTCGGCCGGTTCGGTCTGGACACGGTCACCGAATCCGAGTTGGACAAGATCCTCGGGCAGGTGCTGGAGGCCGCCGACGGCGACTTCAACACGCTGCTGGAGCTCGGCTTCGCGGAATCGATCAAACGCGAATGGGATTGGCGCGTTTCCCGTGGCGAATCGCTGGCGAACCTTCAGGCGTTCAAACATCTCGTCGAGCCTTCGAACGGGCACGAACCCGGAGCCTTGACCGACTCGTGACCCGGACGGTGCAACGGCACCGTCGTCCGTTCCGTCTCTTTCCGCAGCACTGGAGGGAGACGGTTTTGATGCACAAGAGGTTGAGATGGGTGGCGGCCGCCGGCATCGTGCTGGCGCTGGCGGGCTGCTCGGCGAACGATTCCGGCAGCAGCGAGTCGGCCGCGATGCCGATGTCGGCCGACACGAAGCAGGCGGCGCCGAACCAAGGTGCGCCCAAGAAGGAAGGCACCGACAGCGCGGGTTCGGGCAAGGCCCCCGCGCCCCCGGGGCAGCCGGGGATCACCGACCGCAAGCTGGTGCGCACGGCGAGCCTGGAGCTCACCGCCCCGAACGTCGCCGACGTGATCTCGCAGGTGCGCGTCATCACCCAGGGCGCCGCCGGCTACACCGGGCAGGAGAGCACGCAGGAGAAGCGGGCGTCGGTCAACGTCATCGTGCCCTCCGAGCGCCTCGACGGCGTGCTGGACCAGCTCGGGAAGCTCGGAAAGCAGGTGAAACGCGAGGTCACCGCCACGGATGTGACCGAGCAGATGGTCGACGTCGAATCGCGGCTGGCCACCCAGCGGGCGAGTGTCGAGCGCATCCGCGCGCTGCTCGCGAGGGCGACGTCGGTCTCGGAGATCGCCTCGGTGGAGAGCGAGCTGACGAGCCGGGAAGCCGAACTCGAGTCACTCCAGAAGCGTCGCGAAAGCCTGGCGGGCAGTGTCGCCATGTCGACCATCTCCCTGCAGGTGAAGGCGGAGACGGTCGCGGCGGCGGAGGAGTCCCGCAGCGGGTTCTTCGGCGGGCTGGCCGACGGCTGGGACGCGTTCCTGACCTTCGGCGGCGGCCTCCTGACCGCGATCGGCGCGATGGCCCCGTTCTTGCTGGTCTTCGGCGTTCCCGCGGCCGCGCTGGTGTGGTGGCTGCGCAAGCGGCGCCGTCCGGCGGAACCCGCGATGGCGACCGCTTCGGATCTGCCGTCCGCGCCTCCGCTGGACTGAGCGCCCTCTGCGCGTGCCGCCGTCCGTGAAGGCCTCCTTGAGGGACTCTGGGTCCCTCAAGGAGGCCTTCACGGACTTTGCGGCTCCCCGAAGATGAACAGGCGGGACGGCTCGAGGGAGGGGGGAGTCGCGATCTCGAGCCGCCCCGCTGAAGTTCCCGCCAAGGTGGACCCGGTGACGAGGGGGATGCCAACGGGGCCGGCGGGCGCCGCGACTCGGCAGGGGGGAGACGAGTCGCGGTCGTCACCCACGTCGAGCCGGGGAGTGCGTGGAATCCGGCCGCGCGGGACGTAGTCAACCTGTCAGATCTCCACCTGTAATCACAAGACTACCGGTTACTCCGTTCGAGTGAACTTCGAAAACCGGGATAACGGAGTGCAGCCTGATTTCCGGGGATCGGGACTTGTTGGCAACCCGTCTTCTGGACGGGTGAAGGTGTTACTCGCGGGTAACGCACTCTCCGTAGAAACAAGGTCAAGCGCGGCCCTCTGACCGGCGCTTCCGCTCCCTCTGGCAGGCTGAACCCCATGGCTGAGCTTGGGACTCTGGTGCTGCTGCGTCACGGGCAGAGCACGTGGAACGCGGAAAACCTGTTCACCGGCTGGGTGGACGTGCCGCTGTCGGAGCAGGGCGAGCAGGAGGCGCGCAAGGGCGGGCAGCTCCTCGCGGAGTCCGGTCTGCTGCCGGACGTCGTGCACACGTCGCTGATGCGCCGGGCGATCTCGACCGCCAACCTGGCGCTCGACGCCGCCGACCGGCACTGGATCCCGGTGAAGCGCGACTGGCGCCTCAACGAGCGGCACTACGGCGCGCTTCAGGGCAAGAACAAGAAGCAGACCCTCGACGAGTTCGGCGAGGAGCAGTTCATGCTCTGGCGCCGCTCCTACGACACCCCGCCGCCCCCGATCGACCCGGCCGACGAGTTCAGCCAGGTGGGCGACGCGCGTTACGCCGACCTCGGCGACGCCGCCCCGCTGACCGAATGCCTCAAGGACGTCGTCGCGCGGCTGCTGCCGTACTGGGAGTCCGCGATCGTGCCGGATCTGCGCGCGGGCAAGACCGTGCTGGTCGCCGCGCACGGGAACTCGCTGCGCGCGCTGGTGAAGCACCTTGACGGCATCTCCGACGACGCGATCGCCGGGCTCAACATCCCGACCGGCATCCCGCTGCGCTACGACCTCACCGAGGACCTCAAGCCGGTCACCGCCGGCGGAACCTACCTGGACCCGGAGGCCGCCAAGGAAGCCGCGGCCGCCGTCGCCAACCAGGGCCGCTAGACCACGCGTTTCGTCCTCTGAATGCGGTAGTTCGCTGTCGAACCACCGCATTCAGAGGACGAATTGCGTTCAGGGGAGGGCTTGGACCGACTCGACGCCGGCCGCCTTCCATCCGTCGGGCAGCCGCTGGAGACGCAGGACGAGCGGCAGGTGCCGCTTCGACGCCTGCCCGGCGGCGTCCGTGACGTCCGACGTCGCGAGGAGCAGCACGCTCGCCTTGTCGTCCACGACCTCCATGACCGCGGCGGCCGGATTCGGCGCCAGCGACGCCTTCGTGCCCCCGGACCGGATCTGGTTCAGCCGCGCCGCCTTGTCCTGCTGGAACTGGGTCAGCAGCTGCCCGGTCGACACGGACTCGTAGCGGGCGTACGTGCCTTCGGGGTCGGCTGGATTCACGGTCAGCAGGGCTTCCGCGGCCCGCAGGGCACCGTCCCGCGCGGAATCCCGCACCCGCGCGAACACCCGGTCACCCGCGCCAGGCTTCTCCGCCGCGGCAGGCGGGTCCGCCGGGTTCACCTTGACCTCACCGATCCGCCAGCGGTCACCCTCGCGCACGGTCGAGAGCAGCACCGACGCGATGCCCTTGCTGGTGGCACCGGCCCTGCTGCTGCTCTGGTCGAGCACGGTCAGCACCCGCGCCTTGTCCGGCGTCTGCTCGACCGCCGCCGAGACGATCACCTTGGTCACGAGCTTGACCGGCTCGGTCGATTTCCGGACCTCTGCGAACAGCTTCGCCAGCTCCTCGCGCGCGCTCGGCGTCACGTTGTCGGCGAGGGCCTTCTCATAGGCGGGCACGGCCGTGCTGTCGTAGGAGAACACCGCTTCTGCCGCCGTCTTCACCGCGTTCAGGACCGAAGCCGTCCGAGCGGGGTCGACCAGCGCGAGGTTCGCGGGTGGGCTTTCCGGTTCGGGCCGGGCGGTGCCGGAGACCGTGGTGGTGCAGCCCGCGAGCGCGAGCAACACGGCCAGCCCCGTCCAGCGCTTCACAGCAGGCCGAGTTCCCGCGCCCGCGCGTCGACCTGCAGGCGCGACGTCACGCCGAGCGCGACCAGCAGCTCCGAGACACGCCGCTGATAGGTGCGTACGCCCATGCCGAGGCTCTTCGCGGCCTTCTCGTCCTTGCAGCCGGTGGTCAGGAACTCGAGGATCTGCGGTGCCTCCATCCGGATGTCGGCGAACCGCGCGTCGAACGTCTCCAGGGTGGTGGACGCGAGCCAAGCGGTTTCGAACAGCGACAGGATGCCCTGCACCAGCTCGGGGCGCGAGATGACGCTGTAGGAGCGCACCGCCTTGCCCTCGTCGCCCGCCATGATCGCGACCCGCTCGTCGAGCAGGATCGTCTCGTTGATCTCCTCGGTGCCGATCCTGATCTGCGCGCCCAGGCCGGACAGGTGGTGCAGATGCTGCGCGGTCTGCTCGTTCAGCAGGACGCCGGGGCGGTACAGCTTGCGGATCCGCTTGTCGTGCACCAGCCGTTCGCCCTGCCGCGTGAGCGACGGCCGCGAAAGCGCCCACGTGTAGAGGTCGTCGGCCGCGCACGCGATGTCGGTCGCCGCGACGAACAGATGAGCCGTCCGGTCGAACAGCTCTTCTTCTCCGCGAATCAGGGAGATGTCACTGACGAGTTCCACGGCGACAGTCTTCCAACATTCCCCGGGGGCCGTGACGGGAACGTCGCTATTCGCCTCTGAGTGGGAAGGACACCGCCCGGATATTCACGACGAAAGTCGGGATCCGGGCATCACGCGGCGACGATGTCCCCGTTTCGGGTGACCCGCCTCACCCAGGAGATCTCGGCCAGGGATCGGCCACGTGAACGGCGGCCGACCTGCAGGCGAACAGGGTCTCCCCAGGTGTCATAGGCATCACGAGTACGCGGCCGGGACTAGGCCAAAAGGCTACCCGCGCGCTTACGATTCCCCTGTGACCACGCCTGTTGCACTCGCCCTGGCCGTCGGCGGACTGATCGTCGGTGTGGTTTTCGGCTTCCTGATCGCGAGGGGCCGCGCCCGCCGCGAGGAGCGGCGACCGACCGGTCCCACCGTGGCCGAACTGCTGGAACGCCTCGTGCGGTCCAGCAACAACGGCGTCGTCGTGCTCAACAAGTTCGGCGACATGGTGCTGCACAACCCGCGCGCCTACGAGCTGGGACTGGTGAAGGTCAACCAGGCCGATCCGCGGGCGCGCAAGGCGGCCGAGCAGGTGGTCGAGACCGACGAGCCGATGGAGATCGACCTGTCCCCGCTGGAGGCGCGGGGCCGTCAGCCCGAGGCCGTCCTCGGCGAGGTCCGCCCGCTCGGCGACGGGTTCACCGTGGTCGAGGCCGTCGACCACTCCGAGGCGATCCGGCTCGAAGCCGTCCGGCGGGACTTCGTCGCGAACGTGAGCCACGAGCTGAAGACACCGGTGGGCGCGATCGCGCTGCTCACCGAGGCCGTCCTCGACGCCGCGGAGGACACCGAGGAGGTCCGCCGCTTCGGCGGCAAGATCCTCCGCGAATCGACCCGGCTCGGCCAGCTGGTCACCGAGCTGATCGCGCTGTCCCGGCTGCAGGGCGCCGAGCGGCTGCCCGATCTGAACGTCGTCGAGGTCGACGCCGTGGTCCGCGAGGCGCTCGGCCGGACGACGCTTTCGGCGGAATCCGCCGAGATCACCATCACCACCGACGCGGCCAGCGGGCTGCTCATCGAGGGCGACCGGACGCTGATGGTCACCGCGCTGTCGAACCTGCTGGAGAACGCGGTCGCGTACTCGCCGGCGGGCAGCCCGGTGTCGATCAGCAGGCGGCTGGTCGACGGCAAGGTCGAGATCGCGGTGACCGACCGCGGTATCGGGATCGCCGAGGACGAACAGCAGCGCGTCTTCGAGCGGTTCTATCGCGCGGACAAGGCGCGGTCGCGGGCGACCGGCGGCACCGGGCTGGGGCTGGCGATCGTCAAACACGTGGCCGCCAACCACGGCGGTTCGGTCGGCCTGTGGAGCCGTCCCGGCACCGGGTCGACCTTCACCCTGCGCATCCCCGCGCACATTCCCGCCGAACCGGCCGCGCCCGTGAAACAGGCTCCGCCGGCGTCCCGGCCGGAGAAGACCCCCGAGCGGACACCCCGTCTCGTGGCAACAGGGCAAGAAAGCCCCGACCATGGAGGAAACCTGTGACGAGGGTTCTCATCGTCGAGGACGAAGAGTCGTTCGCCGACCCGCTCGCGTTCTTGCTCCGCAAGGAGGGCTTCACCGCCGCCGTCGCCGTGACGGGGCAGCAGGCGCTCGAGGAGTTCGACCGCAACGGCGCCGACATCGTCCTGCTCGATCTCATGCTCCCCGGGATGAGCGGCACCGACGTCTGCAAGCAGCTGAGGCAGCGGTCCGCGGTACCGGTGATCATGGTGACCGCGCGCGACAGCGAGATCGACAAGGTCGTCGGGCTGGAACTGGGCGCCGACGACTACGTCACCAAGCCGTATTCGGCCCGTGAGCTCATCGCGCGGGTGCGGGCGGTGCTGCGCCGCGGCGGCGAGCCGGGCTCGGAAGGCGACCTGGCCCCGCTCGTGCTGACCGCCGGGCCGGTGCGGATGGACGTCGAGCGGCATGTGGTGACCGTCGACGGCCAGGAGGTCTCCTTGCCGCTCAAGGAGTTCGACCTGCTCGAATACCTGCTGCGCAACGTGGGCCGCGTGCTCACCCGCGGGCAGCTGATCGACCGGGTGTGGGGCGCGGACTACGTCGGCGACACCAAGACGCTCGACGTCCACGTGAAGCGTTTGCGGTCGAAGATCGAGCCGGACCCGGGCTCGCCCCGGCATCTGGTCACCGTCCGAGGCCTCGGCTACAAGTTCGAGACGTGAGATAGCGCGTGAAGGCCCCGGCAAAGTCGTCTATCCGCTGGTCAAGTGGGTGACAGAGGGGCTCGTCACGGCGGCCTGACCACTTCTCAACTGTCCACAGAGGACGCCATCGAGTGAAGTGCCCGATTCAGGCGTTTTGCGAAGGGGTCGTGAGTGTTTGTGGTCGTTCTAACGACTAAAAACACTCACGACCCCATCGAAACCGTACGAATAGGTACAAAACGGACATTTGCCTGTCGGTTGGTGTCCTTTGTGGACATCATCCGGCCAAGTCGAGCCTTCATGTACTCGGGACCGAGCGCTGCGAGGTCACGACTGCCTCCGCCGATGGTCGACCAGGCAAGGGGGCCTTCACGCGGAGCTGCTGCGATACAGATCACGGTTACGGTTTCGTGACCTGACGCAGGGGCGGGTACCGTAGACGCTCGTGCGCCTAGGGGTACTCGACGTCGGTTCCAATACCGTCCACCTGCTCGTGGTCGACGCCCACCGTGGCGCCCACCCGACCCCGATGCATTCCGAAAAGGCCGTCCTCCGCCTCGCCGAGCAGATCACCCGCAACGGCGACCTGAGCCGAGCGGGCGCGGACAGCCTCGTGCGCGCGGTCGAATCGGCGAAGGCGGCCGCGGCCCGGCTCGGCTGCGAAGAGGTCATGGCGTTCGCCACCTCCGCGGTCCGCGAAGCCAAGAACGCCCCGAAGGTGCTGGCGAAGGTCCAGGAGCAGACCGGAGTCGAACTCCAGGTGCTTTCCGGGATCGACGAGTCCCGGCTCACCTTCCTCGCCGTGCGCCGCTGGTTCGGCTGGTCGGCAGGCAAGCTGCTGGTGCTCGACATCGGCGGCGGCTCGCTGGAGATCGCGATGGGCCGCGACGAGGAACCGGACCTGGCCGAATCGCTGCCCTTGGGCGCGGGCCGGACCACGCGGACGCGGTTCCAGCACGACCCGCCGTCCCGTTCGGAGCTCATCGCGACTTCGGTGTGGCTCGAAGAACAACTCGCCCCGCTCGCGAAGAAGGTCGCCAAATTGGGTGAACCCGATCGTGTCGTGGCGACCTCGAAGACGTTCCGGTCACTCGCCCGGCTGACCGGAGCGGCGCCGTCGGCGAGCGGGCCGCATGTGCGCCGTACCCTGACCGACACCGCGTTGCGCCAGCTCATCGCGTTCATCTCCCGGATGACCGCCCAGGACCTGGCCCAACTCGAGGGGGTCAGCGCGAGCAGGTCGCACCAGCTGGTGGCGGGCGCGCTCGTCGCACAAGCCACCATGCGGGCGCTTTCCCTGGAAGAACTGGAGATCTGTCCGTGGGCGCTGCGAGAAGGTGTCATCCTTCGACGGCTGGACCATTCGAACGGTGCGGACGAGACTGTGGGCGGCAGCGCCCGACTGGACTTAGTCGACGGAGAACGGGCACGGTGAAGAGGTGACGGAAATGCGGATGACGGTGGATAGCGCGCGCGACGCCGCCGATGCCCCGTCGCGTGCCGGTTCACAACGGCTGGAGCGCGCATTGGACAGCACGGTATGACGGACGAGACAGAGAGCGGCCAGCCACAGAAGACCGTGGCGGAGCTGCTCGCCCAGCATGGAGCCCAGCCCGAAGGCGGGCGCCGCAGGCGACGCCGCGCGGCCGACGACGAGGACGAGGCTCCAGAGCCCACTCGCGGACGGCGCGCGCCGTCGGTGAGCGACACCGCGCCGCAGGCGATCATCGACAGGGTGTCCGGCGACACCCCGCCGCCTGCCAACCGTCCGCCGCGCCGCGCGCGCCCGCAAGACTCCGGCGCGCGTCCGCTCCCGCAGCCGCAGCAGGACTCCGGTGCGCGTCCCCTGCCGCCGCAGCAGGACTCCGCGCCGCTGCCGGTGCCGCCGAACGCCCCGACCCGGCAGACGCCGCCGGTGCGCCCGCCGCAGGAACAGAGCGGCTATCAGCAGCGTCCGCCGCAGCAGTCCGGTCAATTCGTGCGTCCGGCGCCGCCGCAGGAGCAAAGCGGTTACCAGCAGCGTCCGCCGCAGCAGTCCGGCCAGTTCGTGCGGCCGACGCCGCCGCAGGAGCAGTCCGGCTACCAGCAGCGCCCGCCGGATTCCGAGGGGCTGCCTCCGCGCGGTCGTCCGCGGCCGCCGGGCCCGGAGGAGACCCGCGGCGCGGTGCCGCCGGTCCGCCGCCGTCCCGAACCGCCCGCCGGGCCCCCGTCGTCAGGTCTATCGGCGAGACTCGACGGCGGCCTCGACGCCCCGGCGGAAGACGTCCAGGACCAGCCCGGGCCGATGGCCAGCGGCGGGTTCGCGACGCCGCCAGCCCAGCCGGCGCGACGCCGCCGTCCGGCCGCCCGTCCGCCGCAGCCGAAGGCCGAGCCGAGCACGGAACAGTTCGCCGCGGTCGGCGACGAGAGCGTGCCCGAGCCCGAGGCGCCCGCCGCGTCGGCGGCGCCGCCAGCCGGGCTCGCCGGATGGCGCAAGCGCAGGCAGAAGGTGCAGTCCGAGGACACCGAGATCGGCGGGATCCCGCCGGTACCTCCCCCGGTCGCGCCCGTCGAGCCGGACCCCGATCCCGAACCGGACCCGTTCGACGCCGGACCGCCCACCATGGGCCACCCCGCGCCGATGCCGTTCGTACCGCCGCATTCCCTCGACGACCGCGACCGCCAGGACAACCTGGACGAGTACGAGCGCGAGTTCGCCGACCCGGCGTATCCGGACGGCGGACCGGACTTCGAGCGCGACGACTACGGCTACCGCGCCGACGAGTACGAGGACGACTACGACGATCAGGCCGAAGACGGCGTCGACGACGTCGAGCCCGCGGCGCCCGCCGAGAAGGTCTCACCGGGGAAGCAGTGGCTGGCGCTGGCCGGTCAGCTCGCCCTCGGCGTCGTCGGCGGTGCCGCGGTGTGGCTTGGCTTCAACTGGCTGTGGGTGAACATCCCCGCCGCCGCGCTGGTCGCCGCCCTGCTGGTGATCGTCGCGCTGGTGTGGATCGTCCGGAAGATCCGCAAGGCGGAGGATCTGCAGACCCTGGTGCTCGCGGTGCTGGTCGGACTGGTGGTGACGGTCTCACCGGCCGCACTCCTGCTGGTCGCCCGCTAGCGGCCTCGGGAAGAATGCCGGAATGGTTCAGCAGGTTCCGGTAGGCCTTTCGACGGCGTCCGTCTGGCCGTTGCGGGCGGGAGCGGCGTTCGAGCTGGCCGCCGACCTCGGCTACGACGGTGTCGAGGTGATGGTCTGGGCCGACCCGGTCAGCCAGGACGTCTCCGCGTTGCGCCGGTGGTCGCGGCGTACCGGCGTGCCGGTGCTGTCGATCCACTCGCCGTCGTTGCTGATCACCCAGCGCGTGTGGTCGCCGGATCCCGTGGTGCGCCTGCGGATGTCGGTGGAAGCGGCGCAGGAGCTCGGCGCGCGCACGGTCGTCGTGCACCCGCCGTTCCGGTGGCAGCGCCGCTACGGCGACGCGTTCGGAGACCTCGTCGACGAGCTCGAAGACGCCAGCGGCATCGAGATCGCGGTCGAGAACATGTTCAAGGTCCGCCCGCCCGGTGGCTCGCGGACGTCGCGGGTGTCGGCGTTCCGGCCCTCGATCGACCCTACGGACGTAGGGTTTCGCCACTACACGCTCGACCTGTCCCATACAGCGGCAGCCGGGATGGACGCCCTCGCGCTCGCCGACCGCATGGGTTCCGGGCTCGCGCACGTCCATCTGGCGGACGGCACGGGACTCCCGAAAGACGAGCACCTGGTGCCCGGACGCGGTATCGAACCCTGCGCCGAACTGCTGGAGAAGCTCGTGAGCAGCGACTTCTCCGGACAGGTCGTGCTGGAGATCAACACCCGCCGGTCGCCGAGCGCGGCGCGACGGTCGCGGGACCTCGCGGAGTCACTCTTGTTCGCGAGGCTGCACCTCGGCCAGTGACAAAGATCGTCTCCAGGTGCGGAGATTCATTCCTCCCTGCGCTCGAGGCGCTGGTACACGTAAAGTTCCGACCGTGAACCAGCTGCGCTTGTTGATCTCCCGCACCCCGATGGATCGGCTCGTGGCCTGGGTCAGTGCTCGGTGAGCGCGACCGACGAAACGAGCACCTCCTTCGACGAGGCATGCGCGACGAGATCACTGGGCGACGGCACGTTCACGGCGGTACTCCGTACCGAATGGTCGATCGGTGGACACCCGCACGGCGGCTTCCTGATGGCCCTGATGGCCCGCGCCGCCCTCACGTTCCTCCACGAACGCGGCGAGCCGCCGTCCGAGCCGCTCGCGATCAGCGCGGAGTTCCTGCATCCGCCGGCGGTGGGGCCGGTGCTGCTGCGCATGGACGTCCGGAAGGTCGGCAGGCGCGCCTCGGTCGTCGGGGTCATGCTGGAGCAGCGGGGCCGCAGCTGTGTCGAGGCCAGGGTGACCACCGGACGCCTGCCGATGCGGCGGCCGGAGTGGACCGACGTCCCGGCCATGGCCGCGGAGCCGCCGCCCGGTGCGGTGCCCGTGACCGGTGAGACCTCCGAAGGCCTCTTCAATCTCGCGAAGGGCTGCGAGGTCCGGCTCGATCCGGCGAGCGTCGGCTATCTGCACGGCCGGATCGGCGATCCGCCGAGGATGCGGCTGTGGGTCCGGCCGCGGCACGGTCTCGCGGACCCGTACTTCGCCCTGCTCGCGAGCGACGTGAACCCGCCGGTGGTCTACAACCTCGGCCGGGTCGGCTGGGCGCCCACCGTGCAGCTGACCGCGTTGCTGCGCACCCGGCCGGCGCCGGGCTGGCTGCGGGTGATCGTCCAGAGCCAGTCGGTGCACGAGGCCTGGTTCGACTCGGACGCCCTCGTGGTCGACTCGCAGGGCAGGCTGGTCTGCCAGGCGCGGCAGCTGGCGCTTGCCCCGGCGCCTGGAGCCTGACGGCGGTTTGGCACGCTGAAGAGCATGAGCGTGATCGCGGTTCTGGGTGCCGGGAAGATCGGGGAGGCCCTGCTCTCGGGCCTGCTGCACGGCGGGCACAGCCCGGACGACCTTCTGTTCACCGAGCGGTATCCGGCGCGCGCGGCCGAGCTGACCGAACGCTACGGCGTGCACGGGGTCGGCGTCGCCGACGCCGCCCGCCGGGCCGACGTGCTGGTCGTCGCGGTCAAACCGCAGGACATCGAGCCGGTGCTGGACGAGCTCGCGCCGCTGCTCGGCAAGGAGTCGCTGGTGGTCTCGCTGTGCGCGGGCCTGCCGACCGCCCTGTACGAGCGCAGGCTGGCCGACGGCGTCCCGGTGGTGCGGGTCATGCCGAACACCCCGATGCTCGTCGGAGAGGCGATGAGCGCGGTCTCCGCGGGCGCGCACGCGACCGCCGAGCACATCGCGGTGGTGAAGGACCTGCTTTCGCACGTCGGGCAGGTCGTCGAGGTGCCCGAATCGCAGCAGGACGCCGTCACGGCGCTGTCCGGCTCCGGTCCGGCGTACTTCTTCTACCTGGTCGAGGCCATGATCGACGCCGGGATCCTGCTCGGCCTCCCGCGGGCGCTCGCCGGGCAGCTGATCATCCAGTCGGCGGTCGGGGCGGCGAAGATGCTCGCCGAGTCCGACGAACACCCGGTGCTGCTGCGCGAAGCCGTCACCTCGCCCGCCGGGACGACCATCAACGCCATCCGCGAGCTGGAGAAGCACGGCGTCCGCGCGGCGCTGCTGGCCGCCATCGAGGCCGCGAAGGACCGCTCGACCGAGCTGGGCCGGGCCCACGAGGGCTGAAGGGGACTTTCCCCGCATAACACGCGGTGAAGGACGCTTTCAGTGCATCAGACGCGGTGAAAGCGTCCTTCAGCCCCTGGATAAGGGCCCATCCCGGTGACTCGCGTCGCTTTAGTCCCACCAGTCCCGCTACTCTCAGGAGAGCACGTGCGTGTCGATACCACAGGTGGGGAAGCCTCGTGGCGCGACACGTGTCGAAGGACACGGTGAATCATGCCGCCGAACAAGAAGGATGACCTGGCCAAGCTCAACACAGTGGGCCAGGTCCAGTTCCTGACGGTCGCCGAGGTGGCCACGCTGATGCGGGTCTCCAAGATGACCGTCTACCGCCTCGTTCACTCGGGCGAGCTGCCCGCGGTGCGCGTCGGGAAGTCGTTCAGAGTGCCCGAAAAGGCCGTACACGAGTATCTGCAGGGCGCGTACTTCGACGTGGGCTGAGGCCCGGTCGCGGAGCACAACGTGCCCGCCCGAGGGCGTCTTCCGGGGCGCGGGTACCCTGGAAGACCGCTCGTGCCTGTGCGCTCCACCCGTTGGACGCTGCGCCGGGCAGCGTGACCGACGACGAAGGAAGGAGCGCTCACGATGGGCTCTGTGATCAAGAAGCGCCGTAAGCGCATGTCGAAGAAGAAGCACCGCAAGTTGCTGCGCCGGACGCGTGTTCAGCGTAGGAAGGCCGGCAAGTAAGACACAGCCGGTGAGTGGCCCGTCCAGTTTCTGGGCGGGCCATTCCCATTTCGTGGGCGCTTTCCGCCCATTCGAGTGAGACGTGCATCCCCTCTGCGAGCAGCGGGTTAATAGCATGTAAGCGCTGACTCGACTACCCCTAATGAGCGGTAACATCTCAAGGGCAGCCGCGCGATGCTTCCAGTGAGTGCAGGTACGCGCACACTCGGTAGATCAATTCGCGCTCAAGGTCATCAGGACCCCGTGATCGAAAGTCCGAGAACCGCCCAAAGCCGCAGGGAGTCCTATGCCGTCGAACATCGTGCTCGTGACCGGGGTCGGGGGAGACCTTGGCGGGAAGCTGCTCGCCAGACTCGGCAACAATCCGGGGTTCGAGCGGGTGATCGGCGTGGACACCACGCCCCCGAAGAAATCGGTGCTGCAGCGGATGGGGCACGCTGAGTACGTCCGCGCCGACATCCGCAATCCGCTGATCGCGAAGGTGATCAGCACGGCCAAGGTCGACACCGTCGTGCACGCCTCGTGCACCGCGCATCCGGCAGGCCCGGCTCGCCGGACGGCGATCAAAGAGGTCAACGTCATCGGCACGATGCGGCTGCTGGCGGCCTGCCAGCGCTCGCCGCTCGTGCGCAAGCTCGTGGTGAAGTCGACGGCCGCCGTCTACGGCGCCGGCGCGCGCTCGCAGGCCGTGTTCACCGAGGATTCGGAGCTCATCCCCACCTCGGCCAGCGGCTACGCGAAGGACGCCGTCGAGATGGAGGGGTACGTCCGCGGGCTCGTGCGCCGCCGTCCCGACATCACGACGACGCTCCTCCGGTTCGCCAACATCATCAGCCCCGAGATCGACACGGTGCTCTCGCGCTACTTCGCGCTGCCGGTCGTCCCGACCGTCTTCGGCTACGACGCGCGCATCCAGCTGCTCCACGCTTCGGACGCCCTCTCGGTGTTCGAGCAGGCGACGCTGAACGACAAGCCCGGCGTGTTCAACGTCGGCTCGGAGGGGGTGCTCACGCTCTCCCAGGCGATCCGGCGAGCCGGTCGGGTCGAGCTGCCGATGCCCAGCAGCGTGGTGCCGTCGGTCGGCAAGGTGCTGCGCGGGGCGCGGGTGGTCGATTTCTCCGCCGACCAGGTCCGGCTGCTGAACTTCGGCCGCGTCGTGGACATCACGAAGCTCAAGACCGACTTCGGCTACACCCCGCGGTGGACGACGCGGGAAGCGTTCGACGACTACATCACCGGCCGCGGGCTCCGGCCCGTGGTGGACGGCGGCAGGCTCGCCGGATTCGCGGGCAAGGTGCTGGTGGCCGCGGCGACCGGGCAGGCGGCGCACCGATGAGCAGGCCACACGAGAACTCTCACGAAGGCGAGGCGGAAGACGTGAGCGGCGCTGAAGCGCAGGTCATCCCGTTGCACGGCCCCGGCAGAGAGAAGCCGGACCCGGCCGCGCAGGCGGAACGGGATCTTCGCGAGTCGGAAGAAGCTCAGGAGCATCTGGAGCAGGAACGCCGGGCCGACGCGCCCGTCGTCGAATTCCCCGGGGCGGCGCGGGTCTCGCCCGCCCGGACGCGGCCCGCCGACGCGGACCTCCTCCCGGACTCACTCAGGACGGCGCTGGGGTTCCTTCGGGACAGGCTGACCGGTGACTACACCGTCGACGAGTTCGGCTTCGACGCCGAGCTCACCGAGACCCTGCTGTTGCCGCCGCTGCGCGCGCTGTACGAGAAGTGGTTCCGGGTCGACACCTTCGGCGTCGAGAACCTGCCCGCCGACGGCGGCGCGCTGCTGGTGTCGAACCACTCCGGCACGGTGCCGCTCGACGCGCTGATGACCGCCGTCGCCGTGCACGACCACGTCCCCGGCGGCAGGCACCTGCGCGGCCTCGGCGCGGATCTGGTGTTCCAGCTGCCGCTGATCGGCTCCTTCGCCCGCAAGTCCGGGCAGACGCTCGCCTGCAACGCCGACGCGGAACGCTTGCTGCGCAAGGGAGAACTCGTCGGCGTCTGGCCGGAAGGGTTCAAGGGGATCGGGAAACCGTTCTCGTCGCGGTACAAGCTGCAGCGGTTCGGCCGCGGTGGTTTCGTCTCCGCCGCGCTGCGGACCGGGGTGCCGATCATCCCCGTTTCGGTCATCGGCGCGGAGGAGATCTACCCGAAGGTCGGGGACATCAAGCTGCTCGCGCGCGTGCTCGGCCTGCCGTACTTCCCGGTGACGCCGTTCTTCCCGCTGCTCGGCCCGCTCGGCGCGATCCCGCTGCCGACGAAGTGGAGCATCGAGTTCGGCGAGCCCATCCGCACGGACACCTACGACGCGGACGCCGTGGACGACCCGATGCTCGTGTTCACGCTGACCGACCAGGTGCGGGAGTCGATCCAGCAGTCGCTGTACAAACGCCTTTCGCAGCGGAAGAGCGTTTTCAAGGGCTAGAACCCGTCACTCGCGTGATTGAAGCCGGAACTCTCGAGTTCCGGCTTCAATCACGCGTGTGACGGCCCCGATCACGCGAGTTACGGGTCGGCACTTGCGGTATGCGAGGCAGTTGAAGGTTGCGAAAGCCACTTTCGCAACCTTCAACGTTTCGATAGTGGCTTTCGCAAC
>NZ_JBHXIB010000069.1:0-38748 GCF_042723975.1 Amycolatopsis sp. NPDC058340
TCCCGCTCCACAACCCGCACAACACCCCCCCCCCCTTTAGTTCCCAACACCAATATACCCACCCTTGTATTTTGCCATTGTGGCTTTCGCAACACCACCTATGCGCCGGGAGCCACGAGGACGTCGCGAAAGTCCCTTTCGGCTCAAGGGTTGCAGCGGGCGCCGCGGATCGCGACCGGCTCGGTGGTGTAGATGTGCCGTCCGTCGGTCGCCCTGAGCTGGAAGCAGTACCGCCGCGCCGGGTCGACGGGGACGTCCAAGCTGCGCTGCCGGTGGGCGACGAGCTGTTTCGTCTCGATCCGCTCGCCTGCCATGATCACGACGAAGTCCAGTTCGCCTTCCGCGGTCCAGGTCAGCTGCACGTGATCGCTCTGGTCCTTCGGCGGCGCGAGGGCCAGCTTGACATCCGGCGCGGGCGCGGAAGCCGGTGCGGGCGGCGGGATCGCGGCCGCCACCGGGACGGCCTGCCCGCCGATCTCCGTCGGGCCGAGGACCAGCGGCAGCACGGCCAGCCCGGCGGCGAGCACCCCGGCGCCCGTCAGCGCGACGGGTTTCCAGGGGAGCCCGCGTTCGGTTTTGAGCGGACCGCTGAATTCGCGGATCAGGGTGCGGCCGCCCCTCGGCGGCGCCTGCACCACCTGGACCGGCGCCGGGGCCGCGTGGACCGGGGCGGCGGGCCGGTGGATGTCGGCGAAGTCGTCGAATTCGACTTCGACGTCTTCTTCGCTTGGCAGGTCGCCGGAATCGCCGGTGACGACCTCGCCACCGGGACGGCTCAGCTTCGTGAACAGCCGTGCCAGCGACGCGACGTCCTGTGGCCGGTCGGCGGGTTCCTTGGCCAGCAACCGCAGGATCGTGGCGGCGAGTTCACCCGGGACGCCAGGAACCTGGATCGGCGCGACCGGTTCCCGCAGCACCTGGAGGATCCGCTCGCCCGGCTGCTGCCCGGTGTGCCGGGGAAACGGAGGTGTTCCGGTCAACGCGACGTACAGCACCGCGCCGAGTCCATAAAGGTCGGACGCGGGGGAAAGCGTGTCGTCGCGCAGGGTTTCCGGGGCGGTGTACTCGACCGCGTACATCGGGTCGCGCGGGAAACGCCTTCGCAGGGCCACTCCGAAGTCGGCGAGCACGAATTCGCCGGACGCCCGGTACAACACGTTGTGCGGGCTCACGCCGCCGTGCAGGACGTCCGCGCCGTGCGCCGCGGCGAGTGCCGACGCGATCGCGGCGCCGAGGGCGAGCACGTCCGGAACACCCAGCCGGGCACCGGAATCCAGCACACCGGCCAGTGAACCCGCGCACAGTTCGCGACGGACACCGGACCGGCCGTCGGGAAGGGTCAGGACGTCGTCGATCTGCAGAACCGAACGCGTCGAGCGCACGGCGGCGAGCGCCTTGCGCTCTCGTTCGAGCCACGCGGAAGTCTCGCGGTCGAAGGTGCCGGGGAACATCTTGATCGCGAAGTCCTTGCCCGTGGCGGGATCCTTGCCCGCGTACACGGTCGCGATGGGGCCCTGGGCGAGCAGCCCTGTCTCGATGCTCATGACCCCATTGTCGCGCAAGAAGTCCGGATCCGGAGTACTTTCCCGGCGGCAGGTTCCTGCCGCCAGTGCCCGGCGGGCCCGTCGCTGGCCGACCCTTTTCCCATGCAGACTGCCGGCCTGGTCAGGGTCACCATCACCACTCCGCACCGGCGCATCGACATGGCGCTGCCGGAACACGCGTCCGTCGCCGAAATCCTCCCCGGCCTGCTCGCGCGGGCGGGCGAAGGAATGGCGGACGACGGGGTCGCCGGCGGCGGCTGGCAGTTGCGCCGCGCCGACGGGACGGCCTTCGATCTGGACCGGACGCTGGGTGCGCACCGCGTCCGGGACGGGGAGATCCTCCATCTGACGCCGCGCCGCGCCGAATGGCCGGAGCCCGAGTACGACGACCTCGTGGACGCGATCGCCACCGGCTCCGGCCGCACCGGCAAAGCCTGGGGGCCGCGGCATACGCGGTGGGCCGGGCTGGCCGCCGGCGCGGTGGCGATGTCCTTCGGTCTGCTCGCGGTCCTGCGCGCCGGTCCGCCGTGGACGGCGCCGGCTTCCTGGGCGCTGGCGGTCTCGGCGTTGCTGCTGGCGGCGGGTGTGCTGCTCGCGCGGGCGCTGCGAGACGCCGGGGCCGGGGCGGTGCTCGCCGCCGTCGCGCTCCCGTTCGCCTTCGCCGGCGGCGGTCTGCTGCTGGCGGGCGACGACCCGATCGGCGAGCTGTCCGCCGGTCATCTGCTGCTGGCGAGCGCGGCGCTGCTGCTCGTGGCGGTCGTCGGTCAGCTGGGGGTGACCGCCGCGCCCGCCCTGTTCGCGGGGGCCGCCACCGTCGGCCTGCTGGGGGTGCTCGGCGGCTGGCTGGCCACCTTCGACGACCTGGCGGGCTATCGGTCGGCGGCGGTGATCGGCGGCGGGGTGCTCGTGCTCTCGACCACGTTCGCGCCGCTGTCGCTACGGCTCGGCCGGGTGCCGATGCCGGTGCTGCCGAGGTCGACCGCGGATCTGGTCCGCGACGATCCCCAGCCACCGCTCGAATTCGTGCACGCCGCCGTCGCCAGAGCGGACGCGCTGCTCACCGGGATGCTGGGCGGGGCGGCGATCGTCGCGATGTACTGCCAGCTGTGGCTGATCCGCAGCGACAGCGAGGCCGCGGTCGTCCTCGTCGCCCTGCTCGCGGCCGGATTCCTGGTGCGGGCGCGGCTGTACCCGATCCTGCGG
Source organism: Amycolatopsis sp. NPDC058340 (assembly GCF_042723975.1). NCBI lineage: Bacteria > Bacillati > Actinomycetota > Actinomycetes > Pseudonocardiales > Pseudonocardiaceae > Amycolatopsis > Amycolatopsis sp. NPDC058340. Next base: position 2,748 of record NZ_JBHXIB010000069.1, read on the forward strand.
CAACGGACGCCGATCCTGGTGACCGGGATCTTCGGCGCCGGATGCCTGCTGGCGGGCCCGCTGATGGCGGATCGCTCGCTGCTGCTCGTCCTGGCCGGACCGTTGTCGCTGGCGGTGGCGGCGGGCGTGATCGCCTCCGGTGTCGTGCTGAGCACCCGCGCCGCCAACCCGTATCTCGGCAGGATCGCCGAGTACTTCGAGATCCTGGTGACGATCGCCGTCGTCCCGGTGGCGTGTTCGGTGCTCGGCCTGTACGGCTACGTGCGCGGGCTGGGGGGCTGAAACCATGGCGTCCAAACGGGATCAGCTGCAGGCGTACCAATTCCTGGTGCAGCGCGCCATCTCCGCGCTCGTGACGAGGGAGACCGACCCGGAGCAGCCGCCGTTCCGCCGTCCCTCCGGTGCCGCTTTCGCCGGTGTCGCACTGGCGATCGTGGCGTTGGCGTGCGTCGGGGTCTACGGGATGATCGTGCCCGGCGGGAACAACGCCTGGCGCAAGAACGCCGCCGTCATCGTGGAGAAGGAGAGCGGGACCAGGTACGTCTACCTGGACGAACGATTGCATCCCGTCGCGAACTACGCGTCCGCGCTGCTGCTGCTCGGCGAACACGGCACCACGGAACGGGTTTCGCGCGAATCACTCGCCGGAGTCCCGCGGGGGCCCCGGATCGGTATAGCCGACGCGCCGGACGGCTTGCCCGGCCCCGGAAAACTGCTCACCGGATCGTGGTCGCTGTGCTCCGCGCCCGCGAGCGATCTGGCGGGCAGCCGGATCGAGGAATCGGTGCTGCTGGCGGGCGCCGCCCCGTCGGGTGGCGCGGAACTGGCGGATCAGGCGCTGCTGGTGGAATCGACGTCGACCGGCGACCGGTTCGTCGTATGGCGCGGGCACCGGCACCGCATCACCGACTACGGCGCCGTCGGCACCGGGCTCGCGCTGACCGCCGAGCCGTGGGCGCGGGTCGGCCAGGCGTGGCTCGACGTGCTCCCCGAAGGCACGCCGATCGGACCGCTGCCGGTCGCGGCGGCCGGCGAGGTGTCCACCGCGGTGCCGGGCCGGACCGACATCCGGAACGGGATGCTGCTGATGGTGCGGACCTCCGGCGGGGGACAGCAGCACTATCTGGCCGAGCGCGACGCCCTGCGGCCGATCAGCGAACTGCAGTACGACGTCCAGCGCGCGAGCGCCCAGATGCTCGCCGCCTATCCCGGCGGCGAACCGAAAACCGTGCCGCTGCCGCCTTCGCTGGCGACCATGTCCCGGCAACTGGACCCCGTCCGGGCCGACGCGGGCGCCGCACCGGCCACGCGTCCGGCCATCGCGCGCCTGCGCGATCAGGACACCACCGTGTGCGCGACCTTCGGCGACGGTGCCGCGGCGCCGGGCCTTACCGTCGATCCGGCGATGCCGCCCGCGGATCCGATGTCCACCACCGCCCGCCGGACCGCCTCCGGGACCCCGCTCGCGGACCGCGTCCACGTGCCGCCCGGCAGCGCGATCGTCGTCGAAGCGATGCCTTCCGCGCAGGCGCCCGCCGGGACGCTGACCGTCGTGACCGACATGGGGCGCCGCTATCCGCTGGCTTCGCCCGACGTGCTGAAGATGCTGGGCTACCCGTCGGCGCGTCCGGTGCGGCTGCCCGCCGGCCTGGTGGCGCGGCTGCCCGAGGGTCCGAGCCTCGACCCGGCCGCCGCGCGACGCCAGACCCTGGGCGGCTGATCGGATCCCCGTGTCCCGGCACGGGACACGGGTGCTTGGAGGCGGAACTCGCGTGATTGCAGGCGGGACTCGCGTGATTGCAGGCGGAACACATGATGCGGATCCGGTCTCAGCGTGTTCCGCCTCCAATCACGCGAGTTCGCTCCTTCAATCACGCGAGTTCGCTCCTCAATCACGCCAGGTGCCGGGAAGTGAAACGACGTGAAGGCTCCCTTCGTCGGATCAGTTCGGGCTGACCGGGAACCGCAGTTCGAAGATCGCGCCGCCCTCGTCGGCGTTGTACACCGCGAGCGTGCCGCCGTGCGCCTGCGCGACCCACCGCACGATCGACAGCCCGAGCCCCGAAGACCCGCCGGTGCTGGCGAACCGGTCGAAGGCGTCGCCCGCCAGCGTCGCGTCGATCCCCGGGCCGTGGTCGGCGACGGTCACGGTGCCGCCGGCGACGGTCAGGTGCACGAACGCCTTCGCGCCCGGGTGGCGGCCGTAGCGCATCGCGTTGTCGAGGAGGTTGCCGATCGCCCGTTGCAGCAGCGCGGGGTCGGCGTCGACCTTCGTGGGCGCGGCGGTGACGGTGACCTCGGCGCCGTCGGTCGCGGTGTCCTCGACGATGCCCACCACCAGCTGATCGAGCCAGATCGGCTGGATGCTCAGCTGTTCCACACCCGCCGCCAGCCGGGCGCGGACGAGCAGGTCGTCGATGATCCCGCCCATTCTCGCGGCGAGCCGGACGGTGCGCGGCAACAGTTCCGCGGACTGCGCGGGGTTGGCCATCGCGGTTTCGGCGAGCGCGCGCAGGGCGGCGACCGGGGTGCGGAGGTCGTGCGCGGTTTCGGCGAGCAGGACCTCCTGCTGCTGCAAGGCAGCGGCCGCGGGGCGGATCGAGCGACCGGACAGCAGGTGGCCCGCGAAGCCCAGGATCGCGACCAGCAGTACGGTGCCGCCGATCACCAGCAGCGTGAACCGGGTGTGCGCGGCGTCCTCGGCCTCGGTGGACTGCACGGCGACGACGGCCGCGAACGTCTTGCCGTCGCTGTCGCGCAGCGGTTCGGCGCGGACCTTGACCATCGCGCCGTCGGTCGCCTTTTGGTGCCCCTGCAGCAGTTTGCCGCTCTTCACCGCCTCGGTCGCCAGACCGTTCAACAGCTGCGCGCTCATCGGCACGCAGTTCGCGCGGGAGAAGTGCGGCTGGAACGCGGGTGCCCCGCCGGACAGGATCGCGAACTGGGGGCAGCGGTCGTTCAGCACGTCGGTGTTGACCAGGCCGAAGCCGACGGTGCCGTCGAATTCGACCAGCCTGCTGACCGAAGACGTGACCTGAGTGAGCGCCGCGTCGATCCGTTCCTCGCCCTGGTCACCGTCCTCGTCGATGAGCAGCCAAGCGAAGACGACCAAACCGAGCGTGTTCATCACGGTGAACAACGCGGTCAGCGTCCAGCGCAGCCTGCGCAGCCGGTCGGCCGAGGAGTGCGTGTTCACCGGGCGCCCAGCCGGTAGCCGAGGCCGCGGACGGCGTGGATCAGTTCGGGTTCCTTCAGCTTGCGGCGCAACCGCTTCACCACCACATCGACCACATTGGACATCGGATCGGCCTGCGCGTCCCAGCAGTGCTCGATCAGATCGGCCCGCTGCACGGGCAGGCCCGCCCTGGTCAGCAGGTATTCGAGCACCGCGTATTCCTTGTTGGTCAAGGTGAGCAGCACACCGGCGCGGCGCACTTCACGCCGCGCGCAGTCCATCACCAGGTCTTCGTGCTGCAGCACCGAGGGCCGGTCGAACGCCGACCGGTGGCACAGGTTCGCCACCCGCTCGGTCAGCTCGGCCATCACGAACGGCTTCACGAGGTAGTCGTCGCCGCCGTGCTCGAAACCCGCCACCCGGTCGGCGAGCGCGTCGCGGGCGGTGAGGAACAGCACCGGCGCCCGCCAGCCCAGCTGCCGTCGCATGTGCACGTATTCGATGGCGTCGCCGTCCGGCAGCATCCGGTCGAACACCACGCAGTCGTGGTGGGATCCGCGCAGCGACCGGTCCGCGGTCGCGATGTCGCCCGCCTCGTCGACGACGAAGCCTGCCGCACGCAGCTGCGTGACCAGTGCGAGCCGCAGATTCCCGTCGTCTTCGACGACCATCACCCGTGTCATCAAAACCTCATGTTCGGACAGCGAAAGTAGACGCGTGCAGTTCCCGGTGCCCCTGAACGCTAACGCGTCGGGTGCCCGTGGCCGCCCGGGCGGCGGGGAACTGGCATGAACAGGACGTCGTCGGCGGCACCGCGCCGGGGGAAGAGGGAGGTACCTGCGATGACCGTGCAGACCGGCCAGCTCAGCCTGGTCACGGGAACGGGCCCGGGCGGCGACCGGGCGGGGCTCGGCGAACTGCTCGCGGAAGCGACCGGCGAGGTGCTCGTCATGAGCACGGGAACGGACACCGCGTTCCAGCGGATCGCGCTCGCGAACGTCCGCCCCGGCGTACGCCACAAGGTGCTCTTCCCCGACTCCGCGCGGATGTCCGGCGCGCTGAACCGGTTGTCGCGAGCCGGTGCCGAGGTGCGGACCGACGCCGAGGTCCCGATGGACGCGCTGGTGATCGACCGGACCTCGGTCGTCCTTCCGGCGGAAGGCAGGCAGGCCGGTTCCGCGGTGTTCCGGCTGCCCGGTGTGGTCACCGCGACGGTCGGGCTGTTCGAGCGGATCTGGCAGTCCGCCGCCCCGCTCGTCCCGCTGGATCTCCCGGAATCCGAGAACGCTTCGATCCTGACCTGCCGCGAACAGGAACTGCTGACGCTGCTCTTCTCCGGCACGACCGACGAATCCGCCGCCGCCCGGCTCGGCGTCTCCGTGCGCACGGTGCGCCGGATGGTCGCCGACATCATGAACCGGCTCGGCGCCCGCAGCCGGTTCCAGGCGGGCGCCAAGGCCGTCGACCGTGGCTGGCTGATGGCGAAGGCGGGCTGATGACCACCTCGACTCCCGGCCGTGTCCTGCTGGTGGCCCGGCGGCCCGGCGCGTACCCGACCATCGGCGACGCGCTGGCGGACGCCTCCGACGGCGCCGTCATCACCATCGGGGGCGGCGAATACGCGGAGACCGTCGAACTGGCCGGTCTCCGGGTGACCTTGGCCGCGGCGAAGGGGGCCAGCGTGGTCATCGACGGCCGCGGCGCGGACCGGCCGGTCGTCCGTGCCACCGGCGGAGGGCTCGTCCTGGACGGGCTGGAGCTGTTGGCCGACACGTCGTCCGCGGTCGTCGCCGACGACACCGAATTGGTCATGGACCGCTGCACCGTCTCGGGCGGCCGCGGCCCCGCGGTCACCCTCCGCGGGACCGCGGCCTTCACCTTGACGGGCTGTGTCATCTCGGCGGCCGAGCAGGGGATCGCCGTCGACGGCGCACCGGGCAGGATCGAGGACACGACGGTCGAAGACGTGACCGGCGACGGGATCACCATCGGATCGGGCGCCGACCCGGTGGTCCGCAACTGCACGGTGACCGGCTGCGGGCTGCGTGGTTTCTACGTCTACCAGTACGCCCGGCCCGTCATCGAAGGCTGCGCGATTTCGAACGCGGGCCACGAGGGCATCGCCGTGGCGCATCACAGCACGCCCGTGTTGAAGCGGTGCACCGTCCGCGAAGTGGGCGGTTCCGGGATCGTGTTCGGCGCCGGCTGCGGCGGTTCCGTCACCGCCTGCCGGGTCGAGAGCACCGCCGAACCGGGGATCGTGATCGCCGACGGCGCGACCGCCACCGTCACCGCGGCGGCGGATCCGGCGGGACGCGGTGGCTCCGGCGACTTCGAACTCGACGAGATGCTGGCCGAACTGGACGCCATGATCGGCCTGCCCGGGGTGAAGGAAGAGGTACGCGCGCTCGTCGACGAGTTGCAGGTCAACGAATGGCGCCGCCGGGCGGGGCTGCCGATCGGCGCCGCCGCGCATCACCTGATCTTCGCGGGCGCGCCGGGTACCGGGAAGACCACGGTCGCCCGGATCTACGGGAAACTGCTGAAGGCGCTGGGAATCCTGCCGCGCGGGCAGTTCCGCGAGGTCTCCCGCCGCGATCTGGTCGGGCAGTACATCGGGCATACCGCGGAGAAGACCGCCACCGTGTTCGAGGAGGCCAAGGGCGGTGTCCTGTTCATCGACGAGGCGTACACGCTTTCGCGGCTCGCCGGTTCGGGCGGCGACTTCGGCCAGGAGGCGATCGACACCCTGGTCCCGTTGATGGAGGAGCATCGCGACGAAGTGGCGGTGATCGCGGCCGGGTACACCGGCGAGATGGTCGATTTCCTCGCCGCCAACCCCGGTCTCGCGTCCCGGTTCGGCAAGACGATCGAGTTCGAGGACTACAGTCCCGGCGAGCTGCTCTCGATCTTCGGGCGCATGGTGACCGCGGGCGACTACGAACTCGATCCCGGTGCCGCCCCGGTGCTGACCGAGCACTTCGAGCGTGTTTCCGGCGACGTCAACTTCGGCAACGCGCGGGACGCGCGCCGTCTGTTCGAAGGGGCGCGCAAGGCGCAATCGCAACGGTTGCGGCTGCTGGGCCGGATGCCGACCGTCGAAGAACTGCGCGGGCTGCACGTGGCCGACGTGGCGGTGGCGATCACGCGATAACGTTCCGGTGTGCGGGTGCTGGTGACCGAGGACGACGAGAATTTGCGGGTGGCGCTGGAATTCGCGCTGCGCGGGGACGGTTTCGCGGTGGACACCGCCGCGGATCTGCCCGGTGCCGACGAGGCGCTGATGGTGAACGCCTACGACTGCGCGGTGTTCGACCGGATGTTGCCCTCGGGCGACGCGCTGGCGTACGTCCGCAACCGGCGCGGCGCGGGCTGGCCGATGCCGGTGCTGTTCCTGACCGCGCGCGACAGCGTCGCCGACCGGATCGACGGGCTGCGCGTCGGCGGCGGCGACTACCTGGTCAAACCGTTCGCGATGCCGGAATTGATCGCGCGGGTGCGCAGCCTGTGCCGCCGGGACATGGCCGGGCAGGCGGTGATCCTGCGCTGCGCCGACGTCGAACTCGACACCGGCAGGCACCAGATCTCCCGTGCGGGCGTCCTGCTCACCGTGACCCGCAAGGAGTATCTCGTCATGGAACGGCTGATGGCCGCGACCGGACGGCCGGTCTCGCGACGGGAGCTCATCCGGTACGCGTGGGACGAGATGGCGGATCCGGCGTCGAACGTGCTGGACGTGGTGATCGCCCGGCTGCGGCGGAAACTGAAGGATCCGCCGCTGATCCACACCGTCCGGGGCTCGGGGTACCGGATGGCGCCGCTCTGACCAGGAGCGGCAGGTTCCGGCCAGCGGCGGTCACGGCCGTCCTGGCGGCCGTCTAATCACTTCGTGACCTTCGACATCATCGGTCTCTGCGCGGAACGGCCGGATCCGGCGGCCGCCATCGAGGCGGTCCTGCCGCTGAGCGGCGGGCTGACCGTGTCCAGGGCGAAGGGGCGGCCGTTGGTACAGCTGTGCCATCCCGACGGCCGGTTGCTGCTGAGCATCGAGGAAACCCGGCTGGTCGGCGTCCCCGGCGAGGTACGGCGGGTGCTCGGCATCGGCGGCGAAACCGAGGTACCGCATCCGGTGTGGTGGGTGGAGAGCCGCGCTCCCGAAAACGACCCCGAGGCGGAGGCCGTCGCGAGGGCGTTCACCGACGCGCTGGTGGGCGGGACGGGAGGATTGTCGTGGTCGAGCAGGTGACCGGGCATCCGGCCGCGGATCGGGCCACCTCGGAGGCGTTGATCGTCGAGCAGTCCCGCGGTGTCGTGCCCGCTTCCTCGTGGGTGATCGACGCGGCGCGGACCGCGTCGCGGGGCAAGAGGATCCTCCAGTTGCTCACGCCGGCGGAAAGCCGGCTCACCTACCCGATGGAGCTGCTGCTCTCCGACGCCGCGGCCGAGTGGATCGTGCAGGAGGACGCCGACCGTTACCGTGACGGGATCCGTGGCGTCCCGATGAGCTGGACCGGAACGCGGTTCGCCCGCGATCCCGCCAGGCGGGCCGCCCTGCCGGTGGAGCCGGACCTCGGCTCCGGTGATCTCGAGACGCGGATCAGCGTCGTGCATCCGGCGGGGGAGGCGCTCCGGCTCGGGACCGCCGTCGAAGCGGCGATGCGCGCACTGACCGGCGAAGCGCCGAGCGGTTGGGGGAACGCCGAGCCCGCCACCCGGCCCTGGTCGGCGGAGGAGGTCACCGAATACTGCCGGAAGCGGGCGCCGGGACACACCCAGCTCGTCGTGGTCGGCCCCGGAATGACGGGACAGCTGCGCGTCTCGCCCGCGGATCTGGGCCTGGTCGAGGAGACGCTGCTCAGCGGCCCCGGGGCCGGGACCGTGCGCCCGGACGACGTCGCCGCGCTCGCCGGGAAGGTCGCCGAGACCGCGCGGCTGATGCTCGTCGCGGTACATCCCGGCAGGCGGGGCGGTACGCGTTCCAGCGCGCCGAGCCGTCCCGCTTTGCCTTACGGGCTCCTTGCCGGACAAGAGATCGTCGCGGCACGCGGGGTGGAGCACGCCGAGCGGGCCCCGGCCGCGCGGACCGGGATCCTCGGGGCCGCCGCGTGGTGCACGTTCGACGGCGGCTCGCGGCCACCGTACGAGCAGCTGGCCGATCTCCTGCGGCACTTCGGCTTGCCGGACACCTCCAGGGCTTATGGGGCCGGTGCGGGGGGTTGGTGGGCTAGTGGGCCTTGCCCAAAGCCACTTTCCCAACCTTCAACGTTGCGAAAGTGGCTTTCGCAACGTCGGCGGCCTGCCCGGGTTCGTGGGCGTATGTCGCGAAAGTGGCTTTCGCGACATGAACGCCGACGGGCCACGAGCGGACCGCCCACCCCATCGGCCGCACCGCTCTACAGATCTCGCGGATAGCGCTTCGCCCATTCCTCCGCGGACGGCGGATGCGCGGAGAAGTGCCGGAAGGCGTCGCCCGCCACGGTCTCGACCAGGTCGCGCGCGGCGAACCGGGCGAGCCAGTTCGGTGGCAGCCCGGGGATCCCGGCTCGCGAACCGGCGACGGCTCCGGCGAGCGCACCGGTGATCGCGCCGCGGCCGGAGTGGTTGACCGCGGCCAGCATCGTCCTTTGTGGATCGAAGAAATGCCGGAACACCGCGGTCATGGACTGTCCCAGGGTGTCCACGGCGGAAGTGCCCGCCACCGGCGAGGGATGACCGTCGCCGAAGCCGGCGTCCAGCGCGGCGGCCAGCGCCCCGGCCACCGGCCCGGTCGTCGTGCCCGAGTCGATCAGCCGTCGCGCGAGGACGTGCGGTGGCGCGGGTTCGCGCTGGAACAGCCCGGCGAACAGGTCCGCCACCGCGGCGGCGGCCTCGGCGGTCACCTCGTCGGCGCCGTCGCCGGAGACCAGCAGCCGGGCGACGCGCGGGGCCGTCCGACCGCACAGCGCGGCCACGATGCCCGGCACGAGGAAACCGGCGTCGTCACCGGGAACCGGCGCCTCCGGCGGGATCGCGCGCAGTTCCGGGACACGGCTGAGCCAGCCGTCCTGTTCGCGCCGCCTTGCCCGCACGCCGACGGTCATCAGCCCGCTCGGCACCGCACCCCGGTACGGAACGGGCAGCGCTCGCAGCAGGCCCTCCGTGCAGAACAGCAACCGCCGGGTGAGCGGGCCGATCCGGACGGCTCCGGGCGGCCCGGTGATCCCGTTCTCGCCGAAGCGCGCCACGATCTCCGCCCAGGTGAGCGTGTCCACCGCCGAGCCGAGCGACTCGCCGAGGGCGAACCCGGCGAACGCTCCCGCGACGCGATGCCACGCGGACTCGCCCTCGTCCGCCGCATGGCGGAAGAACTTGCCGAAGGTCGCCGCGTGCGGGCGGATCCGGCCCGCCTCGTCGTATCCGGCGGCGAGCCCGTTGGCGTGGAGGTCGTCCGGCCACTGCCGTCCGGCGGGATCGGCGTTGCGCAGTTCCCACGCCCTGCCGAGGACGAACAGCTCGCATTCCCGCTCCGACAGCTCGAAACCGGCCGACCGTGCCTTGGCGGCGGCTTCCGCCAGCCCGGTGACGGGTTCGGCGAGCCCCAGTCCGGTCCTGATCCGCTCGGCCGCGACCAGCACGGACTCCGAATACTCCGGTGAGACCTCCACTTCCCGGGTGGTGGCAAGGAAATCGGGCCACCGCGTCACGGCGTCCGCCAGTTCGGCCGCGTCGACGGTATCCGAAGGGGACGAACCGGGATTGATCGACAAACCGACTCCGGGGAACTCGCGGACGAACGAAAGGACGTCCAGGCGCAACCACTTCTCCGTCCCGGGTGGCAACCGCCGTCGCGAACCGAAGACCCGCAGCGCACGCGGTTCTTCCTGCCAGAGCGCGGGAAGCACCGTCTCGGTCCGGAAGTCGAGCGGGAGAAGCACCTCCGCGCACAGCAGACCGGCGAGATATCGCGCGCGGTCGTACCGTTTCGCGGCCAGCTGACCGAGGAGGCGGTCCGCCGGGGTGTCCATGGGTGGGTACCCCAGCCGTTCCGGACCGGGCCGGTAGTCCGGATTGGCCCGGATCTCGCCGGTCGCGGAGCCGTCGGGAGCGTATTTGCGCCACGCCAGTACCGCTTGGGCGGGGACACCGAGATACGCGACACCGCTGCGGCGGAACTCCGGCTCCAGGATCTCCCGCCAGTCGTCCTCACCCGCCACCGGTACCGGGCTGCTCGGTCCGGTCCCCTCCCGGCCGGTGTCCGGACGGCGCAATTCCCCGTCCTCACGCACGATCAGCGCCGGTTTCGGCACCAGTGAGGCCAGCCGGTCGCCGCCGTCCAGCGCGCGGATCGTGTCGTAAGGCACGAACCACCCCTCGGGGACGCGCAGGATGTTCGCGTGATCGACCCGCACCGCGTACTCGCCGCCGGTGCGCAGCCATTCCTCGACCTTGGCGGCCGCTTCGTGCGCCTGCACTAGACACCTCGTTTTCCGGGGAAGGGGAGCAGCAGGATCTGCAACGGCATCTCCTCCAGCAGGGTCAGCCAGCCGGTCAGCGGGTCGAGGAACACGACTCCGCCCGGATGATGGGCGACCAGTGCCACATGCGATCCGGTCGTCTTCCTGTCCTTCTGATAGAAGAAGTTCACCGCCGCCAGCATGCCGACGGGACGAGCCAGCATGGCCGAGATGACACTGTCGTAGCCGGCGTCTTCGATTTCCGTCCATTGCCCGCCGAGATGGTCCGACACGTAAGCCAGCGTGGCGATGTCGTCCTTGAGTTCCACCGGAACGGGCGGTGCCGTCAGGTCCTCACCGAGCAGCCGCCGGACGAAATAGACCACGGCCCGCGTGCAGTTGGTCTGGAAGCCGAGCTGGGCGGCCCAGTCCGCGTAGTAGCCGGGATTGGTCTCGGGCAGCTGGGGGAAGTGCTCCATGATGAACGCGACGGCCTCCTTCCAGCGGCCGTCCACCGTGTCCGCGTCCATCGCGGGCAGCGAATGGAGCGGCGTCGCGCGGAACAACGCCGAGCCGTCCTCCGGCCCGGATTCCGGGGAGGGCGGATACCGGTCATAGGCGGGATGCCCGTTGTACCCGAACTCGGAGGACAACTCCGTCAGTGATCGGTAGACGGCGTCGCCGTCAGGAGACGTCGTGACGATCTTCTCGCCCACTTCACGACTTCTCGCCGGTTCCGGCAGGTGGAGATTCCCGGGCGGCGTGTTCGCGTCCGTGTACGGAAGCAGGGAGATCTTCGTCGGCCTCAACGGCAATTCCAGCAGCGCGCCGTCCAGCGGATCGAGGAAAACGATCCCGTGCCGGTCCCTGCTCACCAGCGCGACGTGCTTGTTCTCCGTGCCCTTGGGGGTTTTGGAGTCGACGGCGAGCACGGCCATCGCGCCGACCGGCCGGTCCAGCATCGCGGAGATAACGCTGTCGTAGCTGGTGCCATGGCTGTGGTCCCACTCGCCGCCGAGCCGGTCGGAGACGTAACCAAGGGTTCCGAGTGCGGCGTCTTCCGGCCGCAGCGGCGGCGCGGTGACGTCTTCGCCGCGACGGCGGCGCTCGTACCAGACCACCGCACGGGTGCAGTTCGTCGTGTACCCGAGGGGCACCGCGTCTTCCTCGTGAAACCCGGGATTGACCTTGCCGAGCTGCGGATGGAACCGTTCGAGATAGGCCGCGACCTCCGCCGGGCGCAGCCGCGCGGTCCCGGCGTGCAGGGAACTCAGTTCGTGGAGCTGTGTGCTCCTGAACAGGTTCGCGAAATCGTCGGGCCGCCCCAGCGCGACCGGGTTGGCGCCGTTCAGTTCGTCGAGGGTGATCGGGCGGGAGCCCGCCGCCGAGCGGAGCAGGACCGGCCGCTTCCCGCTCGGCGGGAATTCCGCCCAGCCGTCGCCGATCGCGTACCCCTCGACGACCTCCTGCCCGAACGGCAGCACCGTGCCGTCCGGCAGTTCGGTGCGGCGGCCCAGCACGTGCAGATCGGCGACCGGGGCCAGCACCGGGGCGCCCAGCGCGATGGCGAACCGCCGCGCCCACGTCGCCGAACGACAGGAGTGCAGCCGCACCGGCCGTCCCGGTGTGTAGTACTCGCTGCGCAGTGTCGCGGCGGCGAGTTCCTCGGGGCTGGGAAGGGCGCCGTCGTCGTGCACCGTCACCACGTACGGCCGGGCGGGATCCGGCCTGTTGGCGAGCATCGTCCGCAGATGTGCCTGGTGCGTCTCCGCCGCGTGCCCGACCGACATTCCCGACGGCGCGTAGTGGACGTCCTGCCCGGTGCTCAGCGCGTGTCCGGCCGGCGGGTGAGCCGTCTCGACGGGCTTTCCCTTCATCCCGGCGACATTCAGCTTCTTGACGGCGTAGATCGCCTTCTTCAGGTCCTTGTCCGCCGCCTTCAAGGCCTTGTCGTAGCCGGTGGACGCGCGGCCACGGGGAGCGCTGACGAGCCAATAGTGGTGGAGGGCCCAGTGCAGTTCGCCGAGCACCTGGCCGAGTTTCGCGTCCTGGCCGTCCGGCTCGCGCCATTTCGGCGCGCTTTCGCGCCGGTAGCGGTCGATGATCCGCTCGATGTCGTTGAGCGCGGCGGTGATGTTCCCCGCCCGGGGGTCCGTCCGGTGGAGGGCACCGAGCTGGTGATGGCGGGTGATCGCGTGTTTCAATCCGGTCAGCGCGTCGGTGACTTCGGCGGTGGCGGGTTCCGGCCGGCGCCAGCCCGGCGCGGTCTCCTGCCGGTGCCGGTCGATCGCGTTCCGCAGTTCGGTGACCGCGGCCCGCAGCACGGCGGGGGACGCCGCGTGGCGGTTCGGGTCCCGCAGCCGTGCGTAGCGGTCGACGGCCTTGTGCACCGCGGCCTCGTCGCCCGTCGCGTGATGGCCGGGGGCGGACGACTGATGGTACCGCTGGACGGCCGCGTCCACGGCGTCGAGCGCGGCCCGGATGTCGGCGGTGCGGGGACGGCGCCACGTCGGGGCGCTCCGGTCCAGATAGCGCGCGGCCGCACTGTCCACTTCGGACAGCTTCGCCCGGATCGCCTGGACGGCCTCGGGTGGTTCGAGGTACCTCGGACCGCTCAGCTGGTATTCGTGCATGGCGTCGTTCAGCGCGGCGACCGTCGTCCGCACCGGCCCGGCGCCGTTCTCGCCGATGCCGCCGAGATGCGTCACCGCCCGGCCGGCGAGGTCGAGGACGCTTGCCAGCAGGCCGAGCCGTTTCGGCAGTGTCGACCAATCGCCGGAGCGGACGGCCAGCCCGAGCCGTTCGGCCGTGGCGGAGTGGCGGATCTCTTCGAGCGCGGCCAGCGCCCGGTCCCGCACCGCCGGATCGTGCCAGCGGTCCCCTTCGATCGGCAGCGGTCCGAGGTCGTCGAACGGTGTCGCCGCCGGTGCCGTCTCCGGCCCGCTCTCGACGTTCCTCGTCAGCATTCCCCAGATGTCCGCCAGCAGATCGAGTACATCCGGGCGGCCTGCCCGCGTCGCGTCTTCGGCGATCGACAGCAGGGGATCGGTCAGCCGTTCGGTGAGGAAGTCGGCGAGCGCGGTGGCGTCCCGTTCGAAGTCCTCGAAGCCGGTCACCGCGTCGGCGTCGGCCTTCTTGTTCCTCGCGGCCAGTTCGACCTGCCGATGCCGCCATTTGTCCCGGCCGACCCAGCCGCCGGTGGCCACCCCGGTCAGCGCCGCGACCGCGTAGGCGACGTCCAGCCCGAGTGCCAGCGCGACGGCGGCCGAGCCGAAGCCGCCCACGACGGCCAGCGCGCGCTGGATGTTCTTGTAGTCGGACTTCGTCACCGAGCCCGGCCTCTCGGCGGGGATCGGCGACAGAGGCGACGCGGTCGCCGCCGGGCGCGCCGGGACCGGAGCCGGAGCCGCACCGGCGGGTGGGCCGCCGAACAACCGGCGGAGCAGGCCCGGACGTGGTGCCACCGCGTCGGCCGCCGCGGTACGGGCGGCTTCCAGCGCGGCCACCTGGGTGGCTTGAAGTTCTCGTTCCTTCGCCTGCTCCGCATCGAATCTGGCCCGTTTGTCGACGGCCGTCCTGGCGACCTTGTTGATCATCTCGATTCTGTCGGCGAGGCTGACCAACGGGATCGCGGGAAGGACGAGCAACGCCTTCGCGATGCCGTAGTCGACCATGGCTTCGTGGAGGGTGACCTTGAACACCGCGTCCGGGTCGAGGGGTTTCGGCTGGGACGGCGGCACCACCCTCCGTCCGATTTGGACCAGCCCTTCGACACCCTCGGTCGTGGTGGCGCTCATCGGCAAGTGCGGGTCCACCTGCCCCGGCGCGGGGCCGGGGGCGTCCGGATCGGAGACCGGGCGGCCGCTCAGCGCGCGTACCTGTTCGCGGTAGGCCGCGTCCTCGGCGCGTTTTGCCTCGGTCAGGAGAGCGCGGGCGTTGCGCTCACCCGCCCGGAGTTCGGTGTTCACCTTGGCACGCGCCCGTTTCCACTGGAGGAGCGGCGCCACGACGGCGGCCACGCCACCGCCGATGGCGAGCCCCCACCGGGCCGACGCCGCCAGTTCCAGCACCGGCGCCATGCCCACGCCGACCCCCGTCAGCGGTGGGACGCCGTAGCGCAGGTAGAAGTACCGCAGTTTCTGGGTGCCGGGAGAGCTCGGGTCTTTCGGTGCTTCGACCGCGGCCAGATCCGGGCCGTGCTCTTCGGGCAGTCCCAGCCGCCGCAGATGCAGGCGTAGCCGATCGGTCGGCATGAAGACCTGCTCGTACTGCCGCAGGGCGTCGAATTCCTTCCGCAGCGCGGCGATGGCCGCGTCGTCCCCGATCTCGTGCCGCCGGGTGAGCAGACCGGCGGTCACCGCGGCGAGGAAGGTCGTCAGCGTGTAGGCGATACCGGCCTGCACGCTGCCCATCGCGATGAACACCGCGCTCGGGACCGTGCCGGGGATGATCGTCCCGCTGAGCTGGGTGACGAGATTGTCGGCGGTGGCGGGGAGCCCGTGCGGGTCGTCGAGCGGACCGAGCCGCCGCCACACCACCGGTGCGGCCGGATGGTTCTCCAGCGCGGCCGCCCGGTGCGCGAAATCGCGGTGGTTCGGGTTCAGGCCGAGCTCGTCGAGGAGACCGCTCAACTCGTCCAGCAGCCGTCGCCGTCGCCACGGGTTCGCCCACGACCGGCCGATCTCCCGGTCGAGCGTGGCGACGCGGCCCAGACTCACGTGGTCGGCGTCGGTGAGGGTGGCCGGACCGCTGAGATCCCCGGTGCGATCGAGGTAGCGCGGGGGGAGCGACGGTGCCGGTCCCTCGATCGTGAAACCGGTCAGCCGTGCTTCGACCTCCGCGCGCCGGTCCGCGGGCATTTTGCCCAGCAGCCGGGGGACTTTCCGCATCACGGTGGGCTTCGCCTTGTTCCGCACCTTGGCGACGGTCGCCGCCAGGGTGCCCGCCGCGTTCAGCCCGCGGGAGTGCAGGGTGGCGAGCGCGAGCCGTTCGGCGGCGCTCAGTTCGCGCCACACGGTGAAGGGGATTCCGGGCGGTGGCAGGGGTGAAGACGGCCGGGTACTCGACCGGGCCCCGGATCCGGGCCGCTGGGCGGGAACATCCGGGCCGGGACGCGGCCGCCCGCCGAGCGTCACCGGACCGGACGGATCCGTGGGTGTGCCCGGCTGAGCCGAAACCGCCGACGGAGGCATCCCCGGTCCAGGCGGGGTCGGGCGATCGGCGGGACCCGGGGACGGCGCGTCCGGCGGTTCGGGCTCGTCCGGTGGCTTGGGCAGGGAATACCTGGTCGTGAATCCGTGCGGATCGGCCTCGAAGGCTTCGACGACGGGGTTCCGGATCTTCGGGCCGCCCGCGATGGCGTCACGGATCTTGGCCAGATCGCGTTCGTGGCCGACTCCGATTTCCCTCAGCTGCCGGAACAGCGCCGCTTCGAGCTCGGGGGTGAGGCCACCGGCCTCGATCCGGATCACCTGTTCGAGCTGGTGCGGATCCCGCGCCTCCGGTGACAATCGCGGCAGATCCGACACGTCGCGGCGCAGTTCCGGTGGCACGATCGACTTCTCCGCCTCGGCGCGCATCGCCTCGGTCAAGAGGATTTCCCCGCTCCGGCCCTGGAATTCGTGAGCCACGCGGAACAGGAGGTCGGTCCACAGCCCCGCGGCGCCTTCGACGGCGGGGACGGAAGCCGGATCCTGCAGTCCGTGCACCGCGAACTCGTGCAGCATGGTGGTGAGGAAATCGGTCATCCCGAGCTGAGGGCGGAGGAACCCGGTACCGGTTTCCGTCATGAACACGCCGTCGAGCGGGTTGTCGACCCTTGCCAGGTCCCCGAAGACCTCGTCGACGTCCACACCGGGGAAACGCCGCTTCAGCGCCGCCATGTCCAGCGGCACCGCGAGCGCGGCGGCCCTGGCGGCGTAGTCCAGTCCGGGCGCACCGAAGATCGAGTCGAACCAATGCGCCACGATCGCCTGGGTCACGACGTCGAAGTGGCCCTCCTGGGTGACCGACGGCCGGAGGGTCCGCAGGCGATGGGGGTCCAGCAGATCGAACCGGACGACCTCGCGCCACGCGGGGACGGCGGAATCCGAATGCGTTGCGGCGTATTCGCGCAGGGCTTCGCTGAACGCGCGCAGATCGTCGATCAGCGGCCGCACGTCGTCGGTCCGGTTCGCCTCGTCGATCGATTCGCGCAGCCCGTCGGCCCGTACGACGAAGCCGGCCCACGCCGTCATCCGCCGCTGGAACTCCTCGGGCGGTATCGTGCCGTCGGCCACGGCCCGTTCCAGCCGGTCCCGGACCGACGGCGCCGCGGACCGGATCCGCGCCGGAAGGTTCGCCTGCGTGGGAGGCATGAGGAACGTCGTCGCGTAGAAGAGCCTCTTGTCGAACGACAATCCGGGCTGGGAGAGCAATCCGGCCAGCCCGGCGTAGCGCTCCGGGTCGTTCGCCCGCACCTCGTCCAGCTTGGTGCGGAGCTCGGGAAGTTCGGGGGCGTAGTCGTCCATCGCCGCGGCTTTCGCCCGCTCCCCGGGAGACAGCTCCTCGTCACTCCCGATCCCGAACGCCACGTCGTCGAGACGCGCTTCGCGGGCGGCGGATTCGGCCTCCGCTCGCAGGGCACCGCGTTCGACGAGGCCGTCGACATATTCCTGGACACCCTCCGGTCGCGGCCACGGCTCCCGCGTCCCGGGGTCGTACCACCGGTCCCATGGCCGGAACCCGGGAGCAGGCTTCTCATGGACGGCCTGAAGCGGATCCGAGGGAATCTCCGGTTCCTTGGGCAGGAGCGGGATTTCGGGATCCGCCGGAAGTTCGGCGATCCTGGCGCCTTCGGGAACCACCGGGACTTCGGGATCCGTGGGCAGTTCCCGGATCTCCGGTCCCGTTGGCAGCTCCGGGATTTCCGGAACCTTCGGGAGCGCCGGGATTTCGGGCTTCTCCGAGGGCGGGAAGGTCCGGGGGAGGGTGGGCGGAGGATCGCCCGCGCGATCGGGCCGGGCAGGCGGGTCACCCGGAACCTGGCGGTCCGGCCAGCCGACACCCGGCCGCTCGGGGTCGCCGACCCGAGGCTGCTCGGGGTCGCCGACCCGAGGCCGCTCGGGGTCGCCGACCCGAGGCCGCTCGGGATCGCCGA
This sequence comes from Amycolatopsis sp. NPDC058340, assembly GCF_042723975.1. Taxonomy (NCBI): domain Bacteria; kingdom Bacillati; phylum Actinomycetota; class Actinomycetes; order Pseudonocardiales; family Pseudonocardiaceae; genus Amycolatopsis; species Amycolatopsis sp. NPDC058340. Next base: position 20,494 of record NZ_JBHXIB010000069.1, read on the forward strand.
ACCGGGGTGGTTCGGCCCACCCGGGGTTCATCCGCGAGGGCACGGCGGGATCGACCGGCTTCCCCGGGCCGGTGACCGGATCCGGGTGGATCTCCACGGGGGTCACCGTCATCGGGCGCAGGGGCTCGGGAGTGCCGTCCGGGCGGAGGATCACCGGTTTGTTCGGGATGGGCTGAGCGGGCCGCGGCTCGGGCTTCGGTGCTTCGACCTGAGCTTTGGCCGCGGCGGGCGCGCCGGCCGGTTGCGGAGCCTTTTCGACGGCGGGCAGCCGTGTTTCGAGCGCGACGCCGCCTCGCGTGGCCTCGGCCTGTGCGGCACCCCCGGAGCCGGACGGTCCCGGCGAAGGCAGGTCCGGATTCCCGGTTCCCGAGCCGGATGGACCTTCGTCCGGTGGTCCGCCGCCGTCCTCGTGGGCTTTGCGGTACTCGTTCGGATGATATTTCTTGGCGAACTCGTCGAGCCCGAGCCGCCGGGACGGGTTCTTGTCGTTGCCGTGCGGGCCGCCGGTTCCGGGTTCGGGGTGTGCCCCGCGTTGACGGAGTATTTCGTCCGAACGGAGCCCCGTCCGGGGGCGGGCCGGCGGCTCGCCGGGCGTGCCGTGCCCGGCCCGGACGGATTCGGAATGCGCCGCGTACCGGACCCAGTCCTTGACGACGTGGTCCGGGTAGACGACGCCTCCGTCCGCTTTCTGCAATTCCTCGTCGAACTTTCGCATCAGCCGGGCCATCTCGCGCTCGTCGAGCAGCCGCCTGATCTCCTCCGCGGACGGCTTGGCGGGCGTCCCGCGTTCCGGCCCGCCCGTGTCGGCCCGTTTCGCCGTGTTGGCCGGGGAATCCGCCACGGTCGTGTGCAGTGGCGGGGTGACGGCGGGCGCCTCCCGGCCCGGCGCGCTCGACGGTGCGTCGGCATTTCGGGTGTGCGCGGTCTCGGCCCCGTGGCCCGACGGCCGGCCTTCGGCGCCGAGCGCGTGGTCCCCGGCGGGCGACGGTGTGTCGCCGAGAGCGTTCCGATGTGGTTGTGGCTCCCGCGGTTCGGGGGTTTCCGGGGAAGGATCGTGGCGGGCGGCGGGTGGTTCGGTGGCGGAAGGGCCCGGCTCTCGTTTGAGTCCCTCGGGACCGTCGTGCTTGGCCACCGGGGGCTGGTCGCCGTGCGGGGCCCGCGGTTCGGCACGCGGGGTCTCACCGGCGAGCCGTTCGCCGTGACCGCCGGGCGGCGGCGAATGCTGTTCCCGCACCGGCGGGTTCGACGGCGGGTTCCCGTCGCGCGGTGGAGTGGGCTCGGGCCGGGCTTCGGGATGCGGCGTCTGCGTGGAGTGCGGTTTGGCGGGTCCGGGGCCGTGCGGTTCCGGGGTGCCGGGGCCGTGCGGGCTCGCGGGGTGGGGCTGCGCGGGACGGTCGTGGATCAACCGCGCGACTTCGGGGGTGACGCTGGGGTGCAGTGCGAACTCGTCCCCCTTCGCGATCCTCCGCGCTTTGAGGGATTCGTCGAGTTTGCCGATGGACTTGACGACTCCGTTGGTCAGCGTGGCCTTCTGGATACCCTCCCCGAACTTGACGACCTTCGGGGCTTTGAGTCCTCTTCCGGCGAGCTTGACCGCGGCGCCGACACCCCGGGTGGGGCCGAGCAGCCCGGCGACCATGCCGGCGGTGTAACCGACGGCGTGCAAGGGAGCGTTGTCCCAGTTCTCGTAGTCGACGAAAGCCTTGCCCGCGTCGGCGAGGTACTCGCCCAGCACACCGTCGAGCAGACGGTTGTCGATCTGCATGCCGAGACCGCCGGGCAGGGAGTACAACGCCAGCCCGGCGACGAGTTTGTCCATATGGCCCCACGCCACCTGGGCGTTGAACACCGACCAGCTGCCGTCCTCGCCGCGGCCGAACAGTCCCGCGAGCGCCTTGACCTGATCCTTCGCCGAATCCCACAGCCCGCTGAAGGGATTGTTGCTGGGCTCCTCCGGCTGCGGGATGGTGCTCGGGTCCTTGAGCCATCCGGCGTGCTGTTCGATCATCTTCAGGACGTTGGAAGCCACGCCCCTGGCGAAGTCCTCTTGGTTGCGCTTCGCCTGTCGCGGAATGCCGAAGCCCATCGCGGTGTACTGCCAGCTCAGGTCCTCGACGTAGTCCTTGATCGTCGTCTTGGCGCTCTTGAGGATCTCCTTGTAGAGGTGGTACTCGGACGCCATGCCTGCCATCGCGTCGGCGATCTGCCGGAAGCCCTCCTTGCCGTTCGCCTTCGCGATGACGCGCTGCATGAAGCCGCCTGCCGGGTCCGGCCAGGTTCCGCCGTCGCCGCCGGGCGGGTGGATCTTCGCCGCCGCCGAGTCGACGATGTCCATGGAGGCGTTGAAGACGTCCTTGGCCTTGGTCCATTGGTCGGACTGGTGCCCGGCGAGCGTTTCGCTGTCCGGCGGCCATCCGGCGCTCGCGGGCAGCAGTGCGCGGACCGCGTCCCACAGGTCGCAGTCGGGTTGCTGGACGTCGCCGTCGGCCATACTCGCCGGACCCCGTTCAGGAAAGCTGGATGAGGATGTCGTTGGCGGCCTCGGCGTCGCGCGCTTCGTAGGCCTTCACCAGTAGCCGTCCGGCCGCGGCGATGTCGTTGTAGAAACGAGGTGCCGAGGGTGCCGCTTCACGGATCGAAGTGTCCGCGTCGCGCGTGCGCGCGTTGAAAACGGCGCCGAGCAACTCGTGGCCGAACGTGCCGGGGGCGGCCAACGTGCTCTCGACACCGGTCCACGACGTCGAAAGGTGAACGCCCTCCGCGTCGATCACGGTCAGCTGCTGCGCGGTGTCGGCCGGGTACATGTCGACCACACCGTCGCCGTCCATGCTGACGCCGTCGTCCGCGCTCATCGCCCGCCTCCGGCGATCCGCCGGTCCAGTTCGTGCAGTACGGGTCCGAGGCGGAGATCGGCCTCCTCCGCGGTGACACCGGCGGGGAACAGATCCGAGATGACGCCGAAACCCTCTTCGTGGGCGAGTTCGGCCGCCCGGTGGACGGTTTCCGTGATGGCCTGAGCCAATCCCGTCGAATCGGGGGTGCGGAAGACCCTCGGGTCGAGGCGCAGCTCCACCAATTCGCCGTAGCCGCCGACGGTCGCGCTGATCAGCTCGTCGTCGGATTCGGCCGTCGCCCGGATCTCCGCCATCCGTCGTTGCTGTTCGCGGAGCGCCTTTTCCGTCCTCGCGTAGCCGGCTTTCCTGTCGGTGTGGTCGCCCACCGTGCCTCCTCGATTCGGTCCGGTACGAGTGTCGCCGGAACGACGGGGCCGCGAGGCGGTGTGACAGGTTGTGGCCACCGCGGTGAGACCCGGCGCCGTCTGCCCGACGATTGCCGGAATGAGACGACTTGCGGCACTCGCGGCGGCCGGTGCGCTGGCCGCGATTCATCTGGCCGGCGCGGCGGTTCCGGCGTCCGCGGCCCCTCCGGCGGGGGCGTGTCACGATCCCGAACCGGCCCGCGAACGGGTCCAGGTGCGCCCGTGGGCCCTGCAAACCCTGGACCCGCAACGGGTCTGGCCGCGCAGCCGGGGTGCGGGAGTGCTGGTCGCGGTGGTCGATTCGGGTGTCGACGCCGATCATCCCCAGCTGCGCGGACCGGGCAAAGTGCGCGCGGGCCGGGACTTCTACCTGCCCGGGGCGTTGCCGGGGAACTTCGACTGTGTCTCCCACGGCACCGGCGTGGCCGGCATCATCGCCGCCGATCCGTTGCCCGGTATCGGTTTTCACGGGCTGGCACCCGACGCGGAGATACTGCCGGTGCGGATCACCGACCGGGATATCAGCGACCGGGGCGAATCGCTGCGGATCAACCCGGACGCGGTGGCCGCCGGAATCCGGTACGCGGCCGATCAGGGCGCCCGGGTGATCAATCTGTCGCTGGCGGGTTTCAGCGATTTCCCCGTCATCCGGTCGGCCGTCGCCCACGCCGTGGCCAGGGACGCGGTCGTGGTGGCCGCGGCGGGCAATTCGCAGCAGAACGCGCCGGCCGGGCTGCCGTCCTATCCGGCCTCCTACGAGGGCGTGCTCGGCGTCGGCGCGGTGGACCGGGCGGGGGCGAGGATGGGCACTTCCCAGATCGGCCCGTACGTCGGCATCGTCGCGCCCGGCGCCGAAATCCTGACCACCGCCAGGGCGGACGGGCACACCCAGGTCGACGGCACCAGTTTCGCCGCGCCCTTCGTCGCCGCGACCGCGGCACTGGTGCGCTCGGCGTGGCCGCGGTTGTCCGCCGCGCAGGTGATCCAGCGGCTGAAGGCCACCGCCGACCCGGCGCGAGGCGGGCTCGGCAGCGACGCCTACGGTGCCGGGCTGGTCGATCCCTACCGCGCGGTGACCGACGGTCTCGATCCGGAGAAACCCGCGGCGATGCCCGCCTACCGGCCGTCGCCACCGGACCTCACGAAGCTGGAGAAGGCCGCGCGGGCCGAGGAAACCGGGACGACGGCGAAATGGCTGACCGCCGCCGCGGCCGTCGCGCTGGTGCTGGCCGGGCTGGCGGCGGCGATCATCCCGCGCGGGAACAAGCGGCGCTGGCGCGCGGGCAGAACGGCTTCGATACCCGCCGAGCCGCGAGTGCCGGAACCGCCCGAGCAGGTCTTCCTGATCCCTGAACGCTGACCGGGCGTGGGCCTCGGAGTCCGGTCAGCACCGGAGGCTCGCCGCGGCACGGCCTGATCGGCGCGAGCGGCGGCCGTTCGCTTTCTCCGCACGGACGCCATGTGTGTGTGGACGGACGACACGCGTGATTGGGGGCGCGACACGCGTGATTGGAGGCGGAACTCGTGTGATCGGGGCCGGGAGGGGGCCAGGTGGACCGAGTACAGGAAGGCCCCCTCCCTTGCGTCGGACGCTAGGGAGGGGGCCTTCCTGTACTCGGCGGAGACTCAGCCCATGCTTCCCAACCGGGCGATCGACTGGTCGCGTGCGTTCGTCAATGCGTGGACCCCGTTGGTCAGGGCGTTGCTGGTCTGGTCGTGGCCTTCCCATTGCTCGTTGGCGAGCCGCTGATTGCGGCGATCCGTCGCCACGATGGCGTCGCCGTACTGCCCCTGCGCGCCTTCGTCATTGAACCCCTGTGCACGGCGTTGCATGAGATCGGTGTTGTCGCGCGCGGCCGCGCCGGTCGCCTTGGTGGTCTGGGCCGTCTCGAGGGTCTCGCCCACGCGGACGGTGACCCTGTCGGTGTTGAAGGCCATTTTCCTACCTTCCGTAGTTGAATCCGGCCGATGCCTCCGCGTCGGCGGAGCCGTGCGCCTGCAGGCCGAAGTGGATACCGTCGGCGGTATCGGTGTAATCGGCGCCGACCTTGGTGACCTGCGTGCCGAGAACGCCGTACGCGTCGTTGGCGGCGATGTTCATCCGCCCGCTGTTCATCGCGAACATCGCCTCGGTGGTGCCGTTCAAGCGCTGCTGGCCGTCCTGGATCTGGCTGACCGAGTCGTTCATGAACGACACGTGGCGTTGGCCCGCCACCAGATCGAGGTCGACCTCTGGATTCGTCAAGGGGCTCTCCTTCCTTCGCCGGATCGACGATCACTGTCCTTCCTCAGCGAAGGTAGGCGGCCTGGCGCCCGAACCCGGGGGACAGGCATCTTCCTGCCATCGCCGCCGCGAAGACCGCGCGGTCCCGGACGATTCGGGTATGTCGACAGTCGTCGTGAAGAGGCCTGCCCGCCGGCCTGCTCCGGACATGCCCGCCGGAGAGCTGCTTCTGCAGCCACCGCCGGAGATCCCGCCGCCGCCGTCGAGGCAGTGGGCGCAGATCCTCATGGTGCTGCCGATGGTGGCCATGATGGCGGCGATGCTGCTGATGTACTCCGGTTCGATCGGCGGGTCCATGCGCTTCGTCGTCTACGGACTGATGGGTGTCGGCATGCTCGGCATGGTCGCCATGGGTTTCCTGCAGGGCGGCGGCCCGAGCAAACGGGAAATGGGTCACGCCAGGCGGAAGTACCTGCGGCACCTTTCACAGCACCGGTTGCGGTTGCGCCGCTCGGCCCGCAAACAGCGCGCGGCGATGGAGTACCTGCACCCGGATCCCGTCTCGCTGTGGTCGCTCGCCGTCAGCTACCGGCTGTGGGAGCGACGCAAGGACGACCCCGATTTCGCCGTCGCCCGGATCGCCCGCGGACGGCAACGACCGGCGCTCACCGTGGTCGCCCCGGACACGAAACCACTGGAGGAGCTCGAACCGCTGTCGGCTTTGGCGCTGCGCCGGTTCGTCACCACCTACGCCACCCTCGACCGGCTCCCGATCGCCATCGCGGTCAACGGTTTCAGCCGGATCCACACCTGCGGCGATCGTGACGCCGTACTGGGCATGCTGCGCGCGATGCTGGCCCAGCTGGCCGTCATGCAGTCCCCGGACGATCTGCGTGTCGCGGTCTGCGTCGGCGAAGACCGCCGCGCCGACTGGGAATGGGTCAAATGGCTTCCGCACGCCCTGCACCCGGAGCGCACCGACGCGCTCGGCCCGCTGCGCCTGGTCGCCGCGACCGTCCCCGCGTTGGAGTCGATGCTCGAAGAGGAACTGACCACGCGGCCGAGGTTCGACCCGGACGCGGGCACCCGGCTGCCCGGCCCGCATCTGGTCGTGGTGCTGGACGGCGGCGCGGTCGCCGGTTCCGATCACCTGATGACCGGTGGCGGTGTCGAAGGCGTGACCGTGGTGGACCTGAGCACCGCGCCGCCACGGTCCTTCGACCGGGCCACCGTGCTCCTCGACGTCGCCGCGGACGGCGACCTGATCAGCGAGACCGTCGACGGCGCGGTCTCCCTCGGCCGGGCCGATCTGCTCGGCGCGGTGGCCGCCGAAGGCCTCGCCAGGCAGCTCGCCCCGCTGCGGCTGACCGCGGGCCAGCGCGGGGAAGCGCCGATGACCAGCGAACTCGGCCTCGCCGAACTGCTGGAATTGGGCGACCCCTACGACTTCGACCCCGACGACACCTGGGTGCCCCGGCCGAACCGCGACCGGCTCCGGATCAAACTGGGGATCAGGGAGGACGGGAACCCGATCGAAATCGACCTCAAGGAATCCGCACAGGACGGAATGGGCCCGCACGGTCTGCTGATCGGCGCGACGGGCTCGGGGAAGTCGGAGCTGCTGCGCACGCTCGTGCTGGCGCTGGCGGTCACCCATCCGCCGAACTCGCTGAACTTCGCCTTGGTCGACTTCAAAGGCGGCGCCACCTTCAGCAGGCTGGACAATCTCCCGCACACCAGTGCCGTGATCACGAACCTGGCGGACGAACTGCACCTGGTCGACCGGATGACCGATGCGATCAACGGCGAGCTGATCCGCCGCCAGGAACTGCTTCGCGCGGCGGGGAACTTCTCTTCCTTGCGCGACTACGAGAAGGCGAGGGCCGCGGGCGCGCCCTTGCCGGAGGTCCCCACGCTGCTGGTGATCTGCGACGAGTTCTCCGAACTGCTCTCGGCCAAACCGGACTTCATCGACATGTTCGTCCAGATCGGCCGCGTCGGGCGGTCGCTCGGCGTGCATCTGCTGCTCGCCTCCCAGCGACTGGACGAAGGCCGGTTGCGCGGTCTCGAAGCGCACCTTTCCTATCGGATCGGGCTGCGTACGTTCTCCGAAATGGACAGTCGTGCGGTGCTCGGGGTGCCGGACGCGTTCAAACTGCCGAGGGCTCCCGGACACGGCTTCGTCAAGGTCGGCACCGAACCGATGGACCGCTTCCGGTCCGCTTACGTGTCCGGCGTGTACCAGCGCTCCACCGGGGTGCCCGCGCCCTCGATGGGTGCCGAGGCGTTGGCGCTGCACGAGTACACGACCGCTTATCTCGCCCCGGATCTCGACGAGGATCCGCGGGAGAAACCCGCCGTGGACGGCGATCAGGACCAGGCCGCCGGTGAGACCCTGCTGGAGATCCTGGTGGACCGGCTGGAAGGGCGGGGAACACCCGCGCACCAGGTGTGGCTGCCGCCGCTGGGCGAGTCGCCGACCCTCGACCAGTTGCTGCCGCCGCTGATCGGCCACGCGCGGCGCGGTATGACCCCGGATTCGGCCGAGCTCGCCGGTGCGCTGCGCCCGGTGCTCGGCATCGTGGACCGGCCGTACGAGCAGCGGCGCGACCCGCTGGTGCTGGATCTGTCCGGCGGTGCCGGGCATGTGCTGGTGCTCGGGGGACCCCGGTCGGGCAAGAGCACCACGCTGCGCACGATCGTCAGCAGTGTCGCGCTCACCCACACGCCACGGGAAACGACGTTCTACTGTCTCGATTTCGGCGGTGGCACACTCGCTTCGATCGCGGGCCTGCCCCATGTCGGCGGCGTCTCCGGCCGCCTCGACACGGGCGCGGTCCGGCGCACCATCGCCGAGGTGGCGACCCTGCTCGCGCAACGGGAACGGCTTTTCGCCCAGCACCAGATCGACGGGATGGCCACCTACCGCAAGCTCCGGGCCGAAGGCGGCTTCGCCGACGACCCCCACGGTGACGTGTTCCTCGTCATCGACGGCTGGCTGACGCTGCGCAACGATTTCATGGATCTCGAGGAGACGGTCAACGACATCATCGCGCGCGGCCTCGCCTTCGGGGTCCATGTCATCGCCGGTGCCACCCGCTCCTTCGATCTGCGGATGAACGTCAGGGATCTGTTCGTCAGCACGTTGGAGCTGAAGATCGGCGACCCGATCGATTCGGTGATCGACCGGCGGGCCGCGATGAGTGTGCCGCCCGATTCGCCGGGCAGGGGCGTCGCGATGAGCGGGCACCAGATGCTGGTCGCGCTGCCGAGGGTGGACGGGGTTTCCGGCACCGAGGATCTGACGGCCGGGGTGGCCGCCATGGTGGCCGCGGTCGAGAAGGCGTGGCCGGGGCCGTCCGCGCCCTCGGTCCGGCTGCTGCCTGCCGTCCTGCCCTATCTGGAACTCCCGGCCACCGACGAGCCGTCCGGACCGGACGCCGGGTTCGCCGTCGGCATCCACGAGCGCGACCTCAGTCCGTTGCGCCTCGATTTCGCCGACGATCCGCACTTCCTGGTGCTGGCGGACATCCGCAGCGGCAAGACCAACTTCCTCCGGGTGCTCGCCAGGCGGATCTGCCAGGCGTACACACCGGAAGAGGCGCAGATCGTCCTCATCGACCACCGCAGGGGACTGCTCGGCGAGGTCGACGGCGAGTACCTGATCGGCATGGGGGTCAACGACGCCCACAGCACCGAGTTGCTGGCACAGCTGGCCGAAAAGCTCACCGCGCGACTGCCGGGCCCGGACGTCACCACCGACCAGCTGCGGAACCGCAGCTGGTGGACGGGCCCCGAGATCTTCGTGCTGGTCGACGACTACGACATGGTGGCGACGCACAAGGACCACCCGCTCTTCGCGCTTTTCCCGTTGATCGCACAGGCCTCGGACATCGGCCTGCATGTCGTGCTCGCCCGCCGCAGCGGAGGTGCGGGTCTCGGCCTCGGTGAGCCGTTCCTCGCCAGGCTGCGGGACGTCGGCGCGTCCGGGCTCATGATGTCCGGCGACCGGGACGAAGGCCCGCTGCTCGGCGGAATGCGGCCTCAGGTGCTCCCGCCCGGCCGTGGCTGGCTGGTCGACCGGCGTGGCGGGAAGAGCCTGACCCAGGTCGCCTGGCTGCCGCCGAAGGAATGACCGGTGCCGCGTGGCCGCTTCCTGTCGCGGCCCGTTCGCCACGTCGCCGGCGTGGTTGCCTTCTCGAGACGTAACAGATTAAGGGGAGCAGGACATGGGATCCGGCGAAACCGTCGACGGCGACACCGTGGTGATGATCGAGGCCGCCCGGAGTTTCCACAGCATCGTGCAGGACGTCCCGAACTTGATGTCGCGTTCCGTCGACGCCGCCTGCGGCGGCGGCCTGCGGGAATGCGGCCCGCTCGTGCAGGCCGACGCCTACGCGACGAACCGGCTGCAGACCTTCGTCCAGAACGTCAGGTACGGCATCGCGGCCTATGGGAAGTTCGCCCAGAGCTCCGGAATCGCCTACCGCGACGCGGACGAAGCGGGCGCGGCGGACCTTCTCCGGCGCTGGCGCGACGATCGCGGGGCCGGCCTCCCGGACCTGACGAAGGCGCTCCCCGCAGGGGTGCCCGGCGCGTCACAACCGAAGTAGGGGGCCGGTATGGGCGGAACGCTCGGGGATCTCTTCGGGGACGTGGGCACCTACACCACGCTCGGACTCGACGAGCAGCACAAGAAGATCACGGCCGAAGTCCCGCATGTCAAAAGACTCCACGCGGCGGCCGACATGTGGGTCGAGGCGGCCACCTGGATAGCGGACAAGGCGGTCGCCTTCAACCAGCAGGTGGAGAACCTCGTCTCGAACTGGCCGGACCGCGCGGGGGACACCTTCCGCGCCATGGCGAAACGGGATATCGACACCCTGCGCTCCTGGGTACAGACACCGGACGCGCAGATCCCCGTGACGAACGGGATCGACCTCCTGCCACTGCCGTTGCCGAGCACGGTCCAGCCGCGACCCTCGCACGGCATCACGATGTCCAATGTGGCCAATCGGCTACGGGCGCTCGCCGACGACATCCAGCGGACGTTCGACTACGTGGACACCCTGCACCGCGACTATCACGCCTTGTTCGACAACAAGCCGGGCGTTCAGGCGGAGGACAGGAAGGCCGTCTGGGACGACTACCGCTTGAAGGCGGGCAGAGCGTTGGACAGTCTCGGGAGCCACTATCGCGATGTGTCGGAGAACGCGCTGCCCGACGCCAATGGACTGGCGTGGACCGGCCCGCGCAGCGACGTGGTCCCGACGGTGAAATCCGATTCACCGGCCGGCACCGAGGGAGGGACTCCCGCCACCGGAGGAGGCGCGGAGGCGCCGGCTCCCGGCGAGACCCGGCAGCCGAATCCCGGCGACACCCCGGAGACCCCCGAAGAGGAAAAGCCACTCACCCTCGCGGAACAGCTGGATCTCGCGTCGCAGGGGCTCGACGTCGCGGGCAAAGCGGTCGACCTGGCGGGGAAGGTCGCGGAGCAGCTGCTCGGCTCGGGTGGGACCGGCTCGGCAGGTGTGCCGGATCCGGCGGCCGTGCCGAATCCGCTTGACGGCTGGAAACCCGCCGATCTTCCGGCGCTGAGCGGCATTCCGGGTGCGGGCGATCCGCTCGGCCTGCCAGGGCTCGCCGGCCTCGGCAGCGGTGGTGGCGGGGTCGGCGGCGGTCTGGGGGCGGGCGGAATCGGCGCCGGCGGCGCGGGTTCGCCGGCTTCCGGCGCCGTTTCGCCCCCGGCCGGCGCGGCGGGTTTCGCCACCGGGCTGCCGGGGACGTCCGCCGGGACGGGCTCGGCGGGGATGGGCGGCAGTCCCGGGATGATGCCGATGTACCCGCAGAGCGGCGCGGGCCGGGCGGCGGGCGGTGGCGACATCAGGCCGGGAGCCGCCGAACACGTCAACGCGGTCCGTTCGCGCAAACCCGACGGCGAACCGGGCGTGGCACTGCGGGGCAGGGCGGGAACACCGCCCCGGCCGCCCGTCGCCCGGAAGCGCCCTGTCGTCGAGAACGACGTCGTGCACGTGCTCGACGAAGACCTGTGGCAAGTGAACCCGGCCACCGATCAACCGAAATACCGCACCGGATACTAGGAGGAGGGGCATATGTCCGACGTCGTCGACGGTAACCCCAGTTCGATGTTCGCGTACTCACAGCAACTCAAGGCACCCCCGATACCGGCCTCGGTGACCGCGGGGCTGGCCACGCCGCCGAATCTGTCGGGGATGGTCGAGAGCGCGCTGTTGTCGGTACTGGACGTGGCCGTCACCGCCGAGATCAACGCCTATCTGGGCTATGTCACCGCGGACATGGTCACCTACGGCGCGAAGGTCAAACAAGCGGCCGCGACCTACTCGCTCGCCGACATCACCAGCGCGCTCGATCTGGCCACTTCCGGCGTCAAGCTGGGGAACAAGGTGATCGGCGTGGCGAAACAGGTGACCGGGGCCGGGGGTTCGCAGTCCGGCACCACCGATTCCACCGGGGCCGCCGCGGGCGACGGCCCGGCGCAGACGACCTAAGGAGCCTCACTTGTTCCCGTATGGCGTACTTCCGATGGAAGTCATTGTCGGGTGTATCTCGCAGACACAGGCCTGTATCCCGGTCCTCACCGAGAAGTCGAGGATGTGGAAGGAGGCGCGCGCCTGGGTCGAAGAGGCCAAGGTGGAGTTGCAGACCCGTGCGAACGACCTGGCACCGGACTGGACCGACGACGCGGGCCGGGCGTTCGAAGAGAAGACCAAGCTGTCGCTGGCCGATCTGACGCTGTGGGGTCAGCGGATCGACGACTCCCAGGTGTCGGAGAAGCTGGCCGAGCTGGCGGCCAGCCTTCCGGGGACGGAAGCGATCGTGCTGGGCCTCGCCGCCGAGTACGAGGCCTTCATGCTCACACTCAACTTCCCGGCGGCGTTCGGGGCGCAGCAGCAGGCGGGCGCGGCCCTTTCCACCTTGGGCACCCGTTTCGACATGGCGATGCTCTCCATGTGCACCGCGGCCGGGATCGCGAATCCGGCCGACATCCTGCCCGGTTTCCCGCAGATCACCGGTTCCGCCGCGGACGCGGTGAAGACGGCCGACGCCGCGGTGAACCTGCTCACGGAGGTGCAGAGCCTGACCGAATCCCTCGGTGCCGGCTCCGGCGGAACCCTGCCGGACTCATCCGGCCTTCTCGACGGCTGGACCGGTTCGGCGGTGCCGTCCGCGTCGAATCCCGGTGGGGGCGGGCTGACCCTGGCGGGGCTGGCGCCGAACGCGTCGGCACCCGGTCCGCTCGTGGGCGCGCCGGGAGCGTTGTCCGGTGGCGGGATGCCGCCCTCCGGCTTGGCTTCGCCGCCGCCGATGCCCCTGGGGACACTCGGCGCCGCCGGTGGGCTCGGCGGGATCCCGGCGTCACGGGCGGGCGCGGGCAAACGCGTCAGCGGTCCGATGACGGAGATCCCGCCGGGTGGCACGATCGGTTCCTCGAAGACCGCTCCCGGCGGCGGGATGTTGCCGCCGGGGATGCCACAGCACGCCGCGGGGACGACCGGGACGGTGCGGCCGGGAGCGGCCGAGCATCCCCACGAACGCTCCGAGGAGCAGCGGCCGGCGCTCGGAACCGACGGGGTGGCGACGGCACTGCGCGGCAGGGCGGCCGACGCCGGGACCACCGTCCCCGGCCACCGGCGAGCCGCCGAGTCGGATACGGGATCGTTGCAGCTGCTGGAAGACGACACCTGGCAGTGAGCCGAGGGATTCCCCGCACCCTCCGCGATGGTTCCTTTCGCCACATGAGATGCGGCGAAAGGAGCCATCACCCCGCCACCGGCCCGCGACGAGCGGGTGAGGCGCGAGTCCATCCCGCGGGCCGGACCCGCCCCGGATGTGCCATGCTCGACAGCGCACGAGGCGGCGAAACCGAGAGGTGACGAGGGTGTCCATCTGGGCAGGCGTGATCAATTTCGTCCGGGCGCGGTACGAGGTGCTCGAAGAGCGGGACGGCTGGCTCCGGTTCCGCGTCGACACCGAGGACGGCCGCGGCCAGCAGGTGTCCTTGCACCACTTGCCCGACCACGACGGCGCGGAGTGGGTGGAGATCTCGTCTCCGGTCGGCTGGGCCGACAAGATCGATCTGCGGCGCCTGCTCGAACTGGCAGGCGGTGACTCGGTCGGCGGAGCGGCGGTGGTGGACGGTGTCGCGCTGCTCAAGCACACGGTCCCGCTGGTCGACCTCAATCTGGTCAACGAGTTCGAACATCCGCTGAAATCCCTCGTCACGCGTGCCGACACCCTCGAACACGAGCTGACCAAGGCCGACGAGTTCTGATTCCTTCCGCGACGAAAACAATGAAGGCCCCCTGCGCCACAGGGGGCCTTCACTCGTTTCAAGGGGTCAGAGGCGCTCCTGCAGCGCGTCCGCGGCGGCGAGGAGGTCCGCGGCCCAGCGCGCCCCCGGTTTACGCCCTATACGTTCGATGGGCCCGGAAACCGACACCGCGGCGACGACGGTGCCCGTCGAATCCCGTACCGGCGCCGAGACACTCGCCACACCCGGTTCCCGTTCGGCCACGCTCTGGGCCCAGCCGCGGCGGCGGACTTCGAGCAGGGTGCGCTCCCCGTACACCGCCTCGGTGAGGATCGTGCGCTGCGTGTGCGGATCCGACCACGCGGCGAGCACCTTCGCGCCGGAGCCCGCGGTCATCGGCAGCCGTGAGCCGATCGGCACCGTGTCACGCAGCCCGCTCGGCGGTTCCGCCGTCGAAACGCAGACGCGCTGCACGCCGTCGCGGCGGTACAGCTGAACGCTTTCGCCGGTGATGTCGCGCAGTTTCGGCAGCACCGAACTCGCCGCGTCGAGCAGCGGGTCGGTCGAACCGCCCGCCAATTCCGCGAGTGCGGTACCCGGCCGCCAGCGGCCGTCGGGGCCGCGGCGCAACAGGCGATGCACTTCGAGGCCGACCGCGAGCCGATGCGCCGTCGCACGCGGCAAACCGGTCCGCGTGCACAGTTCCGCCAGGCCACAAGGATCTTCGGCCACGGCCTGAAGCACGGCCACGGCCTTGTCGAGTACTCCGATACCGCTATGCTGTCCCACAAGCCGATACTATCTTCCCGAAGTTTGAGATGTCCAGATGGTGGGAAGTACCTATTCCATCGCATGTGAGGAGCCGGAAATGCCCCGGACACTGGCCGAGAAAGTGTGGGAGTCGCACCTGGTGCGGCGCGGCGAGGGGGCCGAGCCCGATCTGCTCTACATCGATCTCCACCTGCTGCACGAGGTCACCAGCCCGCAGGCGTTCGACGGACTCCGCCTGGCGGGCCGGAAACTGCGCCGCCCCGACCTCACCATCGCCACCGAGGACCACAACGTCCCGACGATCGACATCGAGCTGCCGATCGCGGATCCCGTTTCCCGTACCCAGGTCGACACCCTTCGCGCGAACTGCAAGGAGTTCGGCGTCCGGCTGCACCCGATGGGCGACGCCGAGCAGGGCATCGTGCACGTCATCGGCCCGCAGCTGGGCCTGACCCAGCCCGGGATGACCGTGGTGTGCGGCGACAGTCACACCTCGACGCACGGTGCCTTCGGCGCCATGGCCTTCGGCATCGGCACCTCCGAGGTCGAACACGTGATGGCCACGCAGACCCTGCCGCTCCGTCCATTCAAGACGATGGCGATCACGGTCGACGGCGCCCTGCGCCCCGGCGTCACGGCGAAGGACATCATCCTCGCGGTGATCGCGAAGATCGGCACCGGCGGCGGGCAGGGCTACGTCCTCGAGTACCGCGGCGAAGCCATCGAAAAGCTGTCGATGGAAGCCCGGATGACGGTGTGCAACATGTCCATCGAAGCCGGCGCGCGCGCCGGGCTCATCGCGCCGGACGAGACGACGTTCGAGTATCTGAAGGGCCGCCCGCACGCGCCGCAGGGCGCCGATTGGGACGCCGCCGTCGAGAACTGGCGCGAACTCCGCACGGACGACGACGCCGTTTTCGACGCCGAGGTGCGCCTGAACGCCGACGAGCTCACGCCTTTCGTGACCTGGGGCACCAACCCGGGCCAGGGGCTGCCGCTGGGCGCCGAGGTGCCCGACCCGGAGCGCATCGGCGACGAGAACGAGCGCATCGCCGCTGAAAAGGCCCTGTCCTATATGGACCTGAAGCCGGGCACGCCGCTGCGCGAGATCGCGGTGGACACCGTCTTCCTCGGCTCGTGCACGAACGGCCGGATCGAGGATCTGAGGGCGGCCGCGGAGGTCCTGCGCGGGCACAAGGTCGCCGATTCGGTGCGGATGCTCGTCGTCCCCGGCTCGATGCGCGTCCGCCAGGCGGCGGAAGCCGAAGGGCTGGACCGGGTCTTCACCGAAGCGGGCGCGGAATGGCGTCAGGCCGGCTGCTCGATGTGCCTCGGCATGAACCCGGACCAGCTCAAGCCGGGCGAGCGCAGCGCGTCGACCTCGAACCGCAACTTCGAAGGCAGGCAGGGCAAGGGCGGCCGGACGCATCTGGTCTCGCCGCTCGTGGCGGCCGCCACGGCCGTGCGGGGAACGCTGTCCAGCCCCGAAGACCTGCAGCCCGCCGTCGCCCGCTGACGGCACTGACATCGCTGACATCCGCGAAGGAGTTCCCAACATGGACGCGTTCACCCACCACACCGGCGTCGGGGTCCCGCTGCGCAGGTCCAACGTGGACACTGACCAGATCATCCCGGCGGTCTACCTCAAGCGCGTGAGCCGCACCGGCTTCGAGGACGGGCTCTTCGCCGCCTGGCGGTCCGACGAGTCGTTCATCCTCAACCAAGAGCCCTTCAAGAACGGGTCGGTCCTGGTCGCGGGCCCGGACTTCGGCACCGGTTCTTCCCGCGAGCACGCGGTCTGGGCCTTGATGGACTACGGCTTCCGGGTCGTCATCTCCTCCCGGTTCGCGGACATCTTCCGCGGCAACTCCGGCAAGCAGGGCCTTGTCGCCGCTCAGGTCGAGCAGGCGGACGTCGAACTGCTGTGGAAGCTGCTCGAAAACGAGCCCGGGACGGAGGTCACGGTGGACCTCGAGTCGAAGACGGTACGGGCCAAGGACTTCACCGCGCCCTTCCAGATCGACGACTACACCCGCTGGCGGCTCCTCGAAGGGCTCGACGACATCGCCCTGACACTCCGCCACGCGGATGAGATCGACACTTTCGAGACCCAGCGCCCCTCCTGGAAGCCGGTGACCCTCCCGGCGGCCTCCTCCTAGGGCCGGTCGAAGGGGGCGGATTCCCTTGCTGAGCAGGGAATCCGCACCCCGGCCGGGGGTCTTGGACACAGCCCCGAAACCACACCGAACGGCACCTCGAGAGGCCCCGAAGGGGTCCCTCGGGAGGCGGAACAGCCCCCGAGACAAGGGAAATTTCCGCGCGTCGTTTGGAATTTGTGCTGCATTGGTAATACCGTGTGCGCTAAGTCGGCCGACGGGGCCGTGTACAAGTAGTTCTTCTTGGAGGACTGGAATGGCCAACAAGGCCCAGCTGATCGAGGCGCTGTCGGAGCGCCTGGGCGACAAGAAGGTCGCGTCGGAGGCCGTCGATGGCCTTGTCGACATCATCATCCGGACGGTCAACAAGGGCGAGAAGGTGAACATCACCGGCTTCGGTGTGTTCGAGAAGCGCGCCCGCGCCGCCCGCACCGCGCGGAACCCGCGCACCGGTGAGACCGTTCGCGTCAAGAAGACCAACGTGCCCGCGTTCCGCGCCGGCACGACCTTCAAGGACGTCATCAGTGGTTCGAAGAAGCTGCCGAAGGCCACCGCTGTGAAGCGCGCGACCGCCGGCACCGCGACTCGTGCCACCGCCACCCGCGCGACGACGACCCGGACGGCCGCCAGCCGCCCGGCCGCGACGCGTTCCACCACCACGCGGACGCGCGCCGCCGCCACGACGACGCGTGCCGCCGCGAAGCCGGCCGCCAAGGCGACCGCGACCAAGGCCGCGGCCAAGACGACCGCCGCCAAGGCCGCGCCGAAGACCGCCGCCAAGGCGACGACTCGCGCCACCACGGCCAAGAAGGCGACCGCCACCAAGGCCGCCGCGAAGCCGGCCGCCAAGGCGACCGCTGCCAAGGCTCCCGCGAAGAAGGCTCCGGCCAAGCGGACTTCGGCTGCCGCGAAGAAGAAGTAAGCTCCCTCCTCAGGAGAGAGCCAACGGCAAGGCCCCGCGCACCGCGCGGGGCCTTGCCGCATTTTCGGGGCCCCTGGTTCGCTCTGACACGCTCGCGCGCGGTCTCCGGGGATCTTGTCCCGCCATGGATCCACGCCGCCTTGCGGGGCGAATGTGACGCGATTCTCGCCCGGCGCGGCGAAGTCAGCGGAAAAGAATCCGCTTCGCCCGGGCTTTCCCTGTCACCCCGATGGACGCGCCGTCCCGGTGGCTGGCTCCACAGTGGAGCGACGGCATCGACACAGCCGGAGTAGGCACGTCACCCACGTGGGGGAGCGGCTGCGGATTTCCTTGAGGGGCCAAGCCTGACGCGAGGGGTTGCGAAAGCCACTTTCGCAACCTTCAACGTTGCGAAAGTGGCTTTGGCAACGTGGGGAGCGGCGGGGGGCGGCGGCGGGCTCGGCCGACGCAGGGGGCGCCGCGACACCCCCGCGGCGCGCAGATACGCCCAGCCAGTCCTCAAATAGCCCTGTAGCGGGGGGTTGGCGACGTCCCCCCGGCGGGGCGGGGGGGGGAGGGCGAGACGACGCGTGGATGGGGGCGCGGGGGCGGGGCGCGGGGGGGGGGGACGGGCCGCGCACTAAAACGCGC
>NZ_JBHXIB010000070.1:0-21064 GCF_042723975.1 Amycolatopsis sp. NPDC058340
CCCCCTTCACCGCGCTAGACGCGGTGAAGGGGGCCTTCACGTACTGAAAATCAGGCCGCCGGGGTGAACAACAGCGCCGTGTTGTGCCCGCCGAAGCCGAACGAGTTGCTGATCGCCGCGCCCAGCTCCACCTTGCGCGCCTCGCCGGAGACGACGTCGAGCTGCACCTTCGGGTCCAGGTCCTCGAGGTTCAGCGTCGCCGGGATGAGCCCGTGGTAGATAGCCAGGATCGTGGCGATGCCCTCGACCGCGCCCGCTCCGCCGACCAGGTGGCCGAGCGCGCCCTTGGGAGCCGTCACCACGACGTGCTCACCGATGGCGTTGCGGATCGCCGCGGCCTCGCCGACGTCGCCGACGACCGTCGAGGTCGCGTGCGCGTTGACGTGGCCGACGTCGGACGGGGAGACCCCGGCCATCGTCATCGCCTGCCGCATGGCGGCGATCTGGCCGACGCCCTCCGGGTGGTTGCCCGTGATGTGGTAGGCGTCCGAGGTGATCCCGTACCCGCTCAGCCGCGCGTAGATCCGCGCGTTGCGGGCCTTGGCCCGGTCCGCCCGCTCCAGGATCACGACACCGGAGCCCTCGCCGAGGACGAAACCGTCACGGTTCACGTCGAACGGCCTGGACGCCTTCGTCGGGTCGTCATTGCGGGTGGACACCGTCCGCGCCTGGGCGAAACCGGCGAGGGTGATCGGGTGGATGCACGATTCGGCACCACCGGCGATCACGACGTCGGCACGGCCGGAGCGGATCATCTCGTAGCCGGCGGCGATGCCTTCCGCGCCCGACGCGCAGGCCGACGCGGGCGAGTGCACACCGGCACGTGCCTTCAGGTCGATCCCGACGTGAGCGGCGGGGCCGTTCGGCATCAGCATCGGCACGGTCAGCGGGGAGACCTTGCGGAGTCCCTGCTTGTGCAGAAGGTCGTTCTGGGAGATCAGGGTGACCGGACCGCCGACACCGGTACCGATGGTCACCCCGAGGCGCTCGGGTTCCACATCCTGATGCTCGTCGGTCGGCTGCTCGAAGCCCGCGTCCGCCCAAGCCTGGCGGGCGGCGATGAGCGCCACCTGCTCACAGCGGTCCAGCCGCCGGGCCTGAACCCGCGGCAGGACTTCGGACGGGTCGACGGCGAGCATGGCGCCGATCTTCACCGGCAGCTCGAGTTCGTCGACCCAGTCGGCTTCGATGCGGCGGATCCCGCTCGCCCCGGCGAGCAGGCCGTCCCACGTGGACGCGACGTCCCCGCCGAGCGGCGTGGTCGCGCCCATCCCGGTGATCACGACGTCGTTGTTGCTCATTGGAGTCTCCCCAAGGTCGGCGCCAATCAAGAAGTCGGACTTACTTGGAGTTGGCCGACACGTAGTTCACCGCGTCGCCAACGGTCTTCAGGTTCGCCAGCTCGTCGTCCGGGATCTTGACGCCGAACTTGTCCTCGGCCTGGACAGCGATCTCCACCATGGACAGCGAGTCGATGTCGAGGTCGTCCACGAAGGACTTCTCGGCGGTCACGTCGTCCTGCGCCACACCGGCGACCTCTTCGACGATCTCGGCGAGGCCGGCGAGGATCTCTGCGTTGTCTGCCACTGGTTGTTCCCTTCTCGGTGATGCTTTCGGCTGCCCCGCGGACACGGTGCCCGCGGGGGAAGTATTCATCACGGGCAGACGAAGGCCTGGCCCGCGTAGGAGAGTCCGGCCCCGAAGCCCACGGCGAGCACGACGTCGCCCGTCTTGACGGTGCCCGCCTTGCGCATGTGGTCCAGCGCCAGCGGAATCGACGCGGACGAGGTGTTGCCCGAGTACTTGATGTCGTCGGCGACGACCATGTCCTCGCGGGCGCCCTTGGCACGCAGCTTCTTGGCGATGGCCTCGACGATGCGCAGGTTGGCCTGGTGCGGGATCAGAACGTCCACATCGGACGGTTCGAGCCCGGCCAGTTCCAGCGCCTGCATGGCGATCGGCGCGATCTGCGTGGTCGCCCAGCGGAAGACCGACTGGCCCTCCTGGTAGATCCACTTGTCGTCGCGCATGTAGATCAGGTCGACGTGCTCGCCGGCGCTGCCCCAGGCGACCGGGCCGATCTGCGGGGTGTCGGCCGCGCCGACCACCGCCGCGCCGGCGCCGTCGGCGAAGATGATCGCGTTCGCGCGGTCGACCGGGTCGACGTGGTCGGTCAGCTTCTCGGCACCGATGACGAGCGCCTTCTTCGCGCTGCCCGCCCGGATGAGGTCCGAGGCGACGCCGATGCCGTAACAGAATCCGGCGCACGCGGCGTTGAGGTCGAACGCGGCCGGATGCGTGATGCCGATCCGGTCGGCCACCTGCGCGGCGGCGTTCGGGATCTGGGTTGGCATCGTGCAGTTCGGCAGGATGACCGTGTCCACTTCGGACGGGTCCACACCGGCGTCGGCCAGCGCGGCGGTGCCCGCCTTGACCGCCATGTCGACCAGCGACTCGTCCTTCTCGGCGAACCGGCGCTCGACGATGCCGACCCGCTCGCGGATCCACTGGTCGTTGGTGTCCATGATCTTCGAGAGATCGTCGTTGGTCACGATCTTCTCGGGCTGGAAGCTCCCGACACCGAGGATGCGGGTCCCGGCGGCGCCCGGCGCCTGCCGCAAAGTGGATCGGTCGGTCACGAAGCGTCCTCCTGCCCCTGAAGCTTCGCCAGCTCGGCCGGCGTCTTCAGAGCGATCGTGGTGGTCACGGTTCCCTTGAGCTGCCGCTTGACCAGCCCGGTCAGCGTGCCCGCCGGCGGAAGTTCGAGCGTCGAGGTGACACCCGCGGTGACCAGACCGTCCATGGTCAGATCCCAGCGCACCGGGCTCGTGACCTGCTTGACCAGCCGGTCGAGGTACTCGGCCCCGCTGGTGACGACCTGGCCGTCGGCGTTCGACAGCAGCGGACGCGTCGGGTCCGCCGGGGTGATCTTCGCAGCGTGGGCGGCCAGCGCTTCACGCGCGGGTGCCATGTAGGAGGTGTGGAACGCGCCCGCGACCTTGAGCGCGCGGACCTTGGTGCCCTCCAGCGGCTCGGCCACGATCTTCTCGATCGCGCCGGCGGCGCCGGAGGCGACGATCTGGCCGGCGCCGTTGCGGTTCGCCGCGGCGAGTCCGTGGCCCTCGAGCCACGCGACGACCTGCTCCGGCTCGCCGAGCATGACCGCGGCCATGCTCGTGGGCTCCAGCGCGCACGCCTTCGCCATCTCGGCGCCGCGGACGGCGGCCAGCGCGACGGCGTCTTCGGGGCTCAGCACCCCGGCGATGGCGGCGGCCGCCAGCTCGCCGACGGAGTGACCCGCGACCGGCGCGTCCGCGGCGACCGGGGCCTCACGCTGAAGGTGCTCGAACGCCAGCAGTGACAGCGCCACGATCAGCGGCTGCGTGATCGCGGTGTCCTGGATCTCTTCGGCGTCCGCTTCGGTGCCGAGGCGGACGAGGTCGAGACCGGCCCGCTCGGACCACGCTTCGACGCGCGCGCGGGCGCCGTCGAGCTCGAGCCAAGGGGAGAGCATGCTGGGGGCTTGGGAACCCTGGCCGGGGGCGAGGACTGCAACTGTCACCCCATTAGAGAACACTCTCGGCCACCATGGTCGTGATGCCGACGCTCACCAAGTCCGGCCGACGTAATTGTCGGAACCCTCCAAAAGCGTCTTCCCGATCTCCGTGCTTAACCCAAAAGCCTTGTCGGGTTCAACCAGCTTTCCCTATGAACTCCGTCACTGCGCAGAGTTACCAACCGGTTTGCCGGAGACCCGCGTCCACCTGAGTGATTTGCCCGTTTCGGCGCGCCGGTGTGCCGGGTCCGGGTGTGCGCCCGGATCGCCGACCCGAGCGGCCGCTTCGGTCACCAGAGGCCGCGGGCACGGGCCAGCCGCCCGACCGTCAGCGCCACCTTCAGCACCCAGGCGTCCCGCGATTCGGCGGCGTGACGGCCGGTGAGTTCGGCCGCCTTCCGCAGCCGGTACCGGACGGTGTTCGGATGCACGAACAGCGTCCGCGCGCAGGTCTCCAGGACGCCGCCGCTGTCGAGGTAGGTCTCCACCGTCCTCAGCAAGGCCGGGCCCGCTTCCTCCAGCGGTCGCGCGATCTGCTCGACGAGCAGGCGCTCGGCCTCGGGATCGCCGGACAACGCGCGTTCCGGCAACAGGTCGATCGATCTCGCGGGCCGCGGGGCACCGGGCCAGCCGACGACGGCGCGCAGGCCGGAGAGCGCTTCGGTCGCGCTGTGGTGCGCTTCGGCGAGGGTGGGCACGGTCGGCCCGGCGACGACCGGGCCCTCGGCGAAGGCGACCGAGAGCTTGGCGAGGATCTCGCGGTCCTTGACGCTGCCGTCGGTGGGGCCGGCGACCACCACGACCAGCCGGGATCCCTGCACCGAAAGCAGCACGGGGCGCCCGACCCTGGCGGCGCGGCTGCGCACCTCGAACACCACGGCGGGCGGGTCGTCCGACGTCGGGGTGCCGACCAGCGCGGTGGCGGGCGCGGCCGGATCCCAGCCGAGCGCGGCCGCGCGGGAGAGCACCGCTTCCTCGGCGTCGCCGCGGACGATGCCGTCGACGACCAGCGCCTCCAGGCGCGCGTCCCAGGCGCCGCGCGCCTCGGCGGCGGCCGCGTAGGAGTTGGCGGCGGCGAACGCGATCTCCCTGCCGTAGCGGAGGATCCCTTCGATCAGCGCGGCTCGTTCGGCCTCGTTCGCGGCGAATTCCGGCAGCTGTTCCTCGAACACCTCGATCGCCAGGCGCACCATGCCGACCGCCTGCCGCAGGCTCACCCAGCGGGAGAGCTCGGCGGGTGCTTCGCGGAACGCCTCGGTGGTGAGGGACAGCGCCTCCTTGGCGTCGCGGAGCCAGTCGACGAAACCGGCGGCACCCGCCTGGGTGATCAGCAGGACGCTCGCGCGCTGGTCGGCGGGAAGGCGGGCGAACCAGGTCAGCCGCTCTTCCATCACCGCCACGCTCGCGCTCGCGAGCCGGCCGGAGGCGTGCTCGAGCCGCCGGAGGGTCTTGGCGGACAGCCCGTGGTGCTTGGGCACACGCCGTCCGGAAGTCGCATCAGCCATGGTCAGGCGATCCTAGTCCGGCGGGCAAAGGTGGCCCTCGTCCTGCGGCCGTTCGCCCGTCGGGTCCGAAGTGGACGGTAATCGGCGACGGAATTGCGAAAGGTCTCCGGATAAAACTCGAGGCCGCCCGGCGCTCGCGTTTTTCGCTGCGCCGGACGGCCTCGTCTCCCCGGTCCCCACCGGTAGGACAAGTATGGGACTTGTCGATCTTTTCCCGCTAGCTCACTCACTCGATCGTGGGTCGCCGAGTTGCCGGTCCGGTGCTCGTGATCAACGATCCCTCGCAAGCCGCACCGGTGTTGGGCGCGGATGCGCAGAGGAGGGAGTTCGCCGTGGGCGAGCAGCTGAAAGACGGTCTGGGACAAGCATGGAACCTTGTCGCCACCTTCGTGCCGAAATTGATCGGTTTCCTGATCATCCTGTTGATCGGCTGGTTGATCGCGAAAGCCGTGTCGAAGGCATTGGGACTGGTTCTGTCGAAGATCGGTTTCGGCAAGCTCATCGAGAAGACGGGTCTCACCGGAACGCTCAAACAGGCGAATGTCGACGCCGGCGGGATCCTCGTCAAACTCGTGTACTACTTCATTCTCCTGATCGCGCTGCAACTCGCGTTCGGTGTATTCGGTGAGAGCAATCCGGTCAGCGCGCTGCTCAACGACATCATCGCGTTCCTGCCGCGGATCCTGGTGGCGCTGGTGCTGGTGATCGTCGCGGCCGCCGTGGCGAAGGTCGTCCGCGACCTGGTGACCGGAGCCCTGTCCACCCGGCCCGCGGGACGGCTGCTCGGCACCATCGCCTACTGGATGATCATGGCGTTCGGCATCATCGCCGCGCTCGGCCAGGTGAACATCGCGACCGCGATCACCGGACCGGTCCTGATCACCGTGCTCGCCACCATCGGCGGCGTGATCGTCGTCGGCTTCGGCGGCGGTCTGATCAAGCCGGCGCAGGAGCGCTGGCAGGGCTGGCTGGCCAACCTGCAGGGGCAGCTGGAGGCCGGGGACGGCAAGCAGGAGGTCCGTTCGGAGCCGCCGACTTCGCCCGTCGGCATCGGTCGCGTAGATTCGTGAGCATCCCGCGGGCCCGGTGATCGAGGAAGGCACCGGGCCCGCGTGGAGTCGAAGGGCCCATCGCCGCGGAACACGCGGCGGAGGGCCCTTTCGCGTCTCCTCAGCGCCCCTCGAGCCGCCCGCCTGTTCCGCACCTCACACTCTCTGGGGAATGGGGCCGGATCGGAGCATGTTGGAGCGGTAGACGGAGAGGGGTGCGGACGTGGACTTCCTGCTGCACAACGGTGTCACGGTGCTCGGACAGTGGATTTCCTTCGCAGAGCTGGCTGGGCAGATCTTCGCGCTCGCCGTGGTCTTCCTGGCGCAACGCCGCACGTTGTGGACGTGGCCGGTGCAGGTCGGCGCCACCGTGCTGCTGTTCTCGGTCTACGTCTCCGCTCATCTCGGCGGGCTCGCGACCAGGCAGATCGCGATCCTCGCCATCTCGATCTACGGCTGGTGGGCCTGGTCCCGCCGCAGCGACCCGGTCTACGGCGTCGTCGTCCGCAAGGGCCGTCTCGGCGAGCGCCTGGCGATGATCGGCGCGTTCGCGATCGGCACCACCGCGATGGCGCTGGTCCTCGACGCGCTGGACGCCTCGTGGGCGCCGTGGCCGGACGCCGCGATCTTCGTCGGCACGCTGGTGGCCTTCGCCGCGCAGGGGGCGGGTCTCGTCGAGTTCTGGCTGGTGTGGCTGGTCGTCGACGCGATCGGCGTACCGCTGCAGCTCTCCTCGGGCCTGTACTTCTCGGCGGCGGTGTACATCGTGTTCGCCGGGCTGGTCGTGCACGGCTGGTGGAGCTGGAACCGCACCGCGAAGCAGGTGCGCACCGCTCCCGCCGGCGCCACCGCCGCGGCCCGCTGACCCCGCGTTTCGTCCTCTGAATGCGGTAGTTCGTATCGCCGACTACCGCATTCAGAGGACGAAACGCGTGGGGGTCAGCGCATGGTGGCGTGCGAGGGCTTGAGGTCGGCGAGGGTGCGGACACCCAGCAGCTGCATCGTCCGGACCATCTCGGCGCGCAGGATGTCCACGCACCGCTGAACCCCGCGCTCGCCCCCGGCCATCAGGCCGTAGAGGAACGCGCGCCCGATGAGCACCGCGTCCGCGCCGCGCGCGATGGCGGCCACGATGTCGCCGCCGGAGAGGATGCCGGTGTCGATCCACACCTCGGCGTCGCCCTGGATCTCGTCGAGCACCGCCGGGAGCAGTTCGATCGGCGTCGGCGCGCGGTCGAGCTGACGGCCGCCGTGGTTGGACAGCAGTACCGCGTCGGCGCCGTGCTTGACCACGTCACGCGCGTCGTCGACGTTCTGGATCCCCTTGACCACGAGCTTGCCCGGCCAGGTCTGGCGGACCCAGTCGAGGTCGTCGAAGTTCAGGGTCGGGTCGAAGAGCTGGTTGAGCAGCTCGGCGACCGTGCCGTCGAACTGGCTCAGCGACGCGAAGGTCAGCGGCTCGGTGGTCAGCAGGTTGAACCACCACGCCGGATGCATCGCGCCGTCGACGAACGTCTTGAGGGTGAGCGCGGGCGGGATGGTCAGCCCGTTGCGGACGTCGCGCAGCCGCGCGCCCGCGACCGGGGTGTCCACCGTCAGCATGAGCGTGTCGAAGCCGGCCGCCCAGGCGCGATTCATCAGATCTTCGCCCGCTTTGTGGTCGCGCCAGACGTAGAGCTGGAACCACTTGCGCGCCTCCGGGGCCGCCGCGGCGAGGTCTTCGATGGACGTCGTCGCCATCGTCGACAGGCCCATCGGGATGCCGTTGCGCTGTGCCACGCGGGCCACCGCGGACTCGCCCTCGTGGTTCATCATCCGCGTGAACCCGGTCGGCGCGAAGGCGAACGGCAGCTCCGAACGCTTGCCGAGGATCTCCTTGCCGGTGTCCACATCGGACACCCCGCGCAGGACGTTCGGGTGGAATTCCACGCTGCGGAAGGCCTGCCGGGCGCGGCGGAGGCTGTCCTCCAGCTCCGCGGCGCCGTCGGTGTAGTCGAAGGCCGCCCGCGGCGTGCGCTTGCGGGCGAGCATCCGCAGATCGGCGATCGTGTGCGCGCCCGCCAGCCGCCGGTCGGTCGGGTTGAGCACGATCGGCTTCGGCCGCAGGATCTGCTTCAGCTCACTCGGCTTCGGCAGTCGACGCTTGGTCACTCTCGCTCACCCTTTCCGCAAACATCCGATGTCTCACCCTAGCTCGTCCGCCTCCGGATGCGATGAAGGGACCTTTCCTCGCGAAATTCGGCGAGGAAAGGTCCCTTCATCTCGGCGTCAGGCGCTGCCGGAGTCCGACAACTGCGGACCCGCGGCGGCGACGTCGTCGAGGCGGTACTTGCGCGCCGCCTCAGCTGCCTTCGACTGGTCGACCTCGCCGCGCTTGGCCAGCGCGCTCAGCGTGCCGACCACGATCGACTGGGCGTCGACCAGGAACTTCCGCCGGGCGGCGGGACGGGTGTCGGAGAATCCGAACCCGTCGGTGCCCAGCGTCAGCATGTCGTTCGGCACCCAGGGGCGGATGAGGTCCGGCACGGCCCGCATCCAGTCCGAGACCGCGACGACCGGTCCGTTCGCACCGGACAGCTTCTGCGTGACGTACGGCACACGCGGGGTGTCGCCCGGGTGGAGCAGGTTTTCGTGGTCGGCCTCGACGGCCTCGCGCCGCAGCTCGGTCCACGACGTCGCCGACCACACGGCCGCGCGTACGCCCCACTCCTCGGCCAGCATCCGCTGGGCCCGCAGCGCGTCCGGCATGGTGACGCCGGAGACCAGGATCTGCGCCTCCGGGCCGTCGCCCGCCGGGGCGTCCGCGTACCTGTAGAGACCCTTGAGCAGGCCGTCGACGTCGAGGTTCTCGGGCTCGGCGGGCTGCTGGTAGGGCTCGTTGTAGATCGTCATGTAGTAGAAGATGTTCTCGCCGTTGCCGTCCGGCCCGGTCTCGCCGTACATCCGGCGAAGACCGTCCCGCACGATGTGGGCGATCTCGAACGACCACGCCGCGTCGTAGGCCACGACGGCCGGGTTGGTCGCCGCCAGCAGCAGCGAGTGCCCGTCGGCGTGCTGCAGGCCCTCACCGGTCAGCGTGGTGCGTCCGGCGGTGGCGCCGAGCACGAACCCGCGGGCCATCTGGTCCGCCGCCGCGTAGAGGCCGTCACCGGTCCGCTGGAACCCGAACATCGAGTAGAAGATGTAGATCGGGATCATCGGCTCGCCGTGCGTGGCGTACGAGGTGCCGACGGCGGTGAACGACGCGGTCGAGCCCGCCTCGTTGATGCCCTCGTGCAGGATGACGCCCTTTTCGGACTCCTTGTAGGCCAGCATCAGGCTCGCGTCGACCGACGTGTACGTCTGGCCGTGCGGGTTGTAGATCTTGGCCGTCGGGAACATCGAGTCGAGACCGAAGGTGCGCGCCTCGTCCGGGATGATCGGGACGATCCGCTTGCCGATCTCGGAGTCCTTCGCCAGCTCGCGGACGAGCCGGACGAACGCCATCGTGGTGGCGACCTCCTGCTTGCCCGAGCCCTTGCGGATGCCTTCGTAGACCTTGTCGCCGGGCAGCACGAGGGCCTTCGAGGCCTTCGGGCGGCGCTCCGGCAGGAACCCGCCGAGCGCGCGGCGGCGGCCGATCATGTACTCGATCTCGGGCGATTCCTTGCCCGGGTGGTAGTACGGCGGCAGCTTCGGGTCGCGCTCGAGCTCCTCGTCGCTGATCGGGATGCGCTGGGCGTCCCGGAACAGCTTGAGGTCGTCGAGGGTGAGCTTCTTCATCTGGTGCGTGGCGTTGCGGCCCTCGAAGGACGGTCCGAGGCCGTAACCCTTGATGGTGTGGGCCAGGATGACCGTCGGCTGGCCGTGGTGCTCCAGCGACGACTTGTAGGCCGCGTAGACCTTGCGGTAGTCGTGCCCGCCGCGCTTGAGGTTCCAGACGTCGGCGTCGGTGAGGTCCTTGACCAGTTCCTTGGTCCGCGGGTCGCGGCCGAAGAAGTGCTCGCGGACGAAGGCGCCGTCGTTGGCCTTGTAGGTCTGGAAATCGCCGTCCGGCGTGGTGTTCATCAGGTTGACCAGCGCGCCGTCGCGGTCCGCGTGCAGCAGCGAGTCCCACTCGCGGCCCCAGATGACCTTGATGACGTTCCAGCCGGCGCCGCGGAAGTACGACTCCAGCTCCTGGATGATCTTGCCGTTGCCGCGCACCGGGCCGTCGAGCCGCTGCAGGTTGCAGTTGATCACGAAGGTCAGGTTGTCGAGGCCTTCGCTCGCGGCCACGTGGATGAGGCCGCGCGATTCCGGCTCGTCCATCTCGCCGTCGCCGAGGAACGCCCAGACGTGCTGGTCGCTGGTGTCCTTGATACCGCGATCACGCAGGTAGCGGTTGAATCGCGCCTGGTAGATCGCGTTCATCGGGCCGAGGCCCATGGACACGGTCGGGTTCTCCCAGAACTCCGGCATCAGCCGCGGGTGCGGGTACGACGGCAGGCCGCCGCCCTCGCCGGCGTGCGAGAACTCCTGGCGGAAGCCGTCCAGCTGGTTCTCGGTCAGCCTGCCCTCGAGGAACGCGCGGGCGTAGATGCCGGGGGAGGCGTGGCCCTGGATGAAGATCTGGTCGCCGCCGCCCGAGTGGTCCTTGCCGCGGAAGAAGTGGTTGAAGCCCACTTCGTACAGCGCCGCGGACGAGCCGTAGGTGGAGATGTGCCCGCCGACGCCGACGCCGGGGCGCTGCGCGCGGTGCACCATGATCGCGGCGTTCCACCGGATGTAGGCGCGGTACCGGCGCTCGATCTCCTCGTCACCGGGGAACCAGGGTTCGTTCTCGGTGGGGATGGTGTTGACGTAGTCCGTCGACGTCAGCGCCGGGACGCCGACGTGGCGCTCCCTGGCCCGCTCGAGGATGCGCAGCATCAGGTACCGGGCGCGCTGCTGACCACCCCTGGCCAGCGCCTCGTCGAAGGAGTCCAGCCATTCGGCGGTCTCCTCCGGGTCGATGTCGGGCAGGTGCGCCGCCAATCCGTCACGGATGACGCGGACGCGTGCCGGGGTCTCCTTGCCGGAGGCGCCGTCGTTCTGCGGGGCCAAGGGGTCTCCTTGCGAAAGGTGGTAGCTGGTTGTGCTCGTACGCGGGCGTGTTCGCCTTCCATCGTCGTCCTCCGGTTCCGTTCGCGTCACCGCTACTGATCGGTAACGTTCGCGGACCCGATTGCGACACGCCTCGCACGCGCCTGTACTCGCGCGCGCGTTTTCTCTCCCACCCTAAAGCAGGCCGTTCGGAGGTGCCCAGGCGCGCCCGAAATGACCCCGTGGGAGTGGGCTGAATGTCCGTACGCCGCGACACGAGTTGTTCAAGATCCGGTGTGGACGGTTGCGCGGAACGCTTCACCAGTGTT
This sequence comes from Amycolatopsis sp. NPDC058340, assembly GCF_042723975.1. NCBI lineage: Bacteria > Bacillati > Actinomycetota > Actinomycetes > Pseudonocardiales > Pseudonocardiaceae > Amycolatopsis > Amycolatopsis sp. NPDC058340. The sequence continues at coordinate 11,483 of NZ_JBHXIB010000070.1, forward strand.
CGCTAACGGGCATCGTGTACCCGAGTGTGGTGCCCGCCCGGTCGATCAGGCCGGCGCGACACCACGCTCCGTCGTAGTTGGAGGAGTGACAGCAGTGGTCGCCGCGGGAGACGCTGATCAGAGCAGCGTCGCCGAAAGGCTCGGGATCAAGCCGGACATGGTGGTCCAGGAGATCGGCTGGGACGAGGACGTCGACGACGACCTTCGTGCGGCGATCGAGGAACAGATCGGCGGCGACATCCTCGACGAGGACGCCGACGAGGTCATCGACGTGGTGCTGCTGTGGTGGCGCGAAGACGACGGTGATCTCGGTGACACGCTGATCGAGGTCCGGACTCCCCTGAACGAGAACGGCGTGATCTGGGTGCTGACCCCGAAGACGGGCCAGCCAGGGCATGTCGAGCCGAGTGACATCGCCGAGGCGGTGCCGCAGGTCGGGCTGGCGCAGACGGCCAACATCAGTGCCGGCCCCAAGTGGGCGGGCACCCGGCTGGTTTCGCCGAAATCGTCCAAGACCAAGCGGTGACTTCGGGAGCCGTGCGATCGACACGATAGGGTTGTCGTCGCAGGCCCCTGTTCGCTCTTGAGAGGAAACCGCCGGTATGGCCGTCGAGGTCGGATCGCAAGCCCCGGACTTCACGCTCAACGACTACAACAAGCAGTCCGTGACGCTGTCGTCCTTCAAGGGTGACAAGCCGGTCCTGCTCGTGTTCTACCCGTTCGCGTTCAGCGGCATCTGCACCGGTGAGCTGTGCCAGCTCCGCGACGAGTTCGCGGACTACGACGGCCAGGGCGTCCAGGTCATCGGCGTGTCCGTGGACACCCCGTTCTCGCTCAAGGCGTGGGCCGAGCAGGAGGGCTACCAGTTCCCGCTGCTTTCGGACTTCTGGCCGCACGGCGAGGTCGCGAAGGCCTACGGCGTCTTCAACGAGGCGGCCGGCCTGGCCACCCGCGGCACCTTCCTGATCGACAAGGACGGCGTCGTCCGGTTCGCCGAGGTCAACCAGCCCGGCGAGGCGCGCGACCAGCAGGCGTGGAAGAAGGCCGTGGCCGCGCTGGCCTGAGTCTTCACGGTGGCACCCGTGCGCGGGTGCCACCTCCCGGGCGCATAGCTCAGCGGGAGAGCACTCGGTTTACACCCGAGCGGTCGTAGGTTCGATCCCTACTGCGCCCACCGAAAACCCGGCGACACCCCGCTCGCGCGGGACTACCTTCAGCCGGATGCACGACCTCACGTGGCGGCCACTGCGGCCCGAGGACGCCCAGGCGTCGGCCGACCTTCTCAACACGATGGAGACCGTCGACCAGATCGGCGAGAACTACACGGCGGAGGACACCCTCCAGGAGCTGATCGACCCGTACGCGGACCTGGAACGGGCGAGTCTCGCCGCCTTCGACGGCGACGTGATGGCCGGCTACATGAAGATCCGCTACAAGCCGTCCGCGGAGGAGATCCATCGGGTCTTCCTCGACGGGGGAGTCCATCCCGCGTATCGCCGCCGGGGGATCGGCGGCGCGCTCGTCGACGCCGGGGTGGCGGCGGCGAAGGTGGTGCACGCGCTGCACCATCCCGGCGCGAAGCTCGTGGTGGACGTCAACCGGCCGGAGCGTATCGCCGGGCTGGCCGAGCTCGTCCGGTCCCGGGGGTTCGTGCCGGTGCGCTACTTCCAGCGGATGGAGCACTCGCTCACCGCGTCGGATGTGACGGCGCTCCCCGACGGGTTCGTGGTCGAGCCGTGGTCGGAGCGGAACGACGAGGACTTCCGGACGGTCCGGAACGCGGCGTACCGGGACCACTGGGGCGCGGTGCCGATGCCCGCCGAGCTCTGGCGGAACAAGATCACCAACCAGACTTTCCAGCCCGAGGCCAGTTTCCTGCTTCGCCGGGCGGGCTCCGCGGTGGGGATGCTGGTGACCATGTGGTGGGAGGCCGACACGGAGGCCACCGGCGTCCGGGACGCGCACTTCATGGCGATCGGGACACTCCGGGAGTACCGGCGGCGGGGTGTCGCGAGCGCGCTGATGGGGCACGCGCTGCGGGCCGTCGCCGAGCAGGGCTACGACCGCGCGAGTTTGAACGTGGACTCGGCGGATCCGTCCGGGGCGTTCGGGGTCTTCGAGAAGGCGGGCTTCGTGCCGACGATGCGGTATGTGCGCTGGGCACTCGAAGCCTGACGTCATGCGCGGGGCCGAAGTGCCTGAAGGCCCCCTTCCTGTACCTAGACGCAAGGAAGGGGGGCCTTCATGTACTTGGCAAGGTGGTTATTGCAGGCGGAGCGCACGTGGTGAGCCTGAAGGCAGTGAGGGCCTCCTTCACTACCTTCAGGGTAGGCAAGGAGGCCCTCACGGACCCTGAGCCGCTGGGGCGGGTGAGGGGAACTTCGAGGGACTCTGGGTCCCTCAAGGGGGCCTTCACGGCACACCGCGATCCCGCCGCCGACGACCCACCCAGCGCATTTAGTCGACTGAATGCACACGTGAAGGCCCCCTTCCCGCGGCTCAGCCGAGGGAAGGGGGCCTTCACGCACCCCCAACACCTGTGGAACGTCTTCGGTTTTCGGCGGTCTGGTCTGCCCCCTCGGCAGGCCAGACCGCCGGTGCGCCGCGCCGCGGGTGGCGAACTTTCGGCTGCACAAGACAGGAGACGGTCGGGACTGCCCAGATACATCAAGATCGGCGGCCATTGGAGTGATCCGGGCCGCGAGGGGCGATCACGCTGAGCGACTAAGCGCGGATGAGCCGGTTCGCCAGCGTCGACATCGTGTAGGCCCCGATGCCCATGACGACTTCGAGGGCGTTCCGTTCGGTGTATCCGTGCCCGAAGAAGGTCCGCAGGGTGTCGTCGTCGACGGCGCCCGCGGTTTCGAGCACCGCCAGCGTGAACTGCCGGATGGCTTCCAGCCGCTCGTCGGGAACCGGCTGCTGCGAGCGAAGCGCCGCGATGACGTCGTCGTCGGCGTGATGCCCCTTCAGTTTGCCGGTGTGGATCTCGACGCACACCTCGCAGCCGTTGCGGGTCGCCACGGTCATCACGACCGTTTCCCGCGCGAGGGGGTCGAGTGTCGTCCGCTCGAAGCTCGCGCTGAGTTTCAGGAATCCGTCGAGCAGCTCGGGTGACGACGCCTGCCGGGCGACGGCGGTGGGGAGGTGCCCGAACTTCCGGATGGTCGCTTCCATGGCGCGACGCGAGGCTTCGGGCGCGGTTTCGACGGTGTGATCGGTGAACAAGGTTCCCCCTAAGATGGTCAACGTGGTTGACGAAAAGGTAAACCAGGTTGTCGAATCTGGCAAGCGGGTTCGCGAAACCCCCGGCTTCGAGCTGCCGCTCCTGTTGTTCGCGGGCTTCCGCTCGATCATCGACCGGCTGCACGCCGAACTCGCCGAGCAGGGACATCCCGACGTCCGCCCGGTGTACGGCTTCGCCATGCAGGCCATCGGCCGCGAAGGTGCGACGGCGAGCGAGATCGGGCGGCGGCTCGGGGTCAGCAAGCAGGCGGCGGGCAAGACCGTCGACAAGCTGGAACAGCTCGGTTACGTCGCCCGTGTCGACGACCCGGCCGACGCGCGGCGCAAGGTCGTGCGGCTCACCGGCCGCGGATTCGACTCACTCGGCCGGTCGGCGGCGATCTTCGAGGAGTTGCGCAAGGAATGGGCCGACGCGTTGGGCATCGACAGGGTCCGCGCGCTCGAAGCCGACCTCCGCGCGATGGCGCCCGCGGACGGTTTCCGGCTCGACGTCGCCGGCTGGTTCGGCGTCTAGAACGGGCAACCCGGGTTCGGCGCGTCCTGTGAGAGCGGGCTGCCGTGCGGCAGGACGTAGAGCACCTCCAGGATCACCGGTGTCGTCCCGAGGTTCCGTCCGATGTGGACGGTGTCGCTCGGCTCGGTGAAGACGGCGCCCTTCCGGTACAGGCCGTCGAGCCCGCAGTCCGCCGAGTTGTGCGTCAGCGTGCCTGCTTTCACATACGCGTACAGCTTTCCGTCGTGGTAGTGCCAGCCGGTGTAGCCGCCGGGCTGGATGACGACCTCGCGCAGCACGTAGTCGGTGTTCCCGACCGTCCTCTGCTCGAAGATCGTCCCGCTCACCCCGGACCCGGGAGTCGCCTCGGCCGTCGCGGGGACGGCGAGCGCGAGAACGAGGGTGGCGAGCAGCGTGGTCACGGACCGCAGGCGCATGAGCGAACGGTACCGCGATCGGCACTGCCCGAAAGGGTCGTTCATTCCGCCCGAAGCGTCCGCCGCAGCATCTTGCCGCTCTCCGTCCGAGGCAGCCGGTCCCGGAAGTCGAACCGGCGTGGCGTCTTGAATCCGGCGAGCTCGGCCCGGCAGTGTGCTTCGAGCCGTTCCGCCAGCGCGGGATCCCCGGTGACGCCCTCGGCAGGCTGCACGACGGCGACGACCCGTTGCCCCCATTCGGGATCCGGCTCCCCGATCACCGCGACGTCGGCGACTTCGGGATGGCTCAGCAGCCGCGCCTCGATCTCGGCGGGGTAGATGTTCACGCCGCCGGAAAGGATGAGATCCGTCCGCCGGTCGCACAGGAACACCCGTCCGGCGGCGTCGAGATAGCCGACGTCCCCGACGGTGACGAACTCCCCGGAGCGCGCGGCGGCCGTCTTGCCCGGATCGCCGTGATAGTCGAATTTCGTGTGCGCGGAACTGAAGTAGAGCATCCCGGCCTCGCCCGCGGGAAGTTCGCGCCCGTCGTCGTCGAGGACCTCGACCCGCACGCCGTCCAACGGCTTGCCGACGGTGCCCGGTGCGGTGAGCCATTCGCGCGCGTGCACCGCCGTGATCAGCCCCTCGGACGCGCCGTAGTACTCGTGGACCACCGGCCCGAGCCAGTCGAGCATCCGCTCCTTGACCTCCCGAGGGCACGGCGCGGCCCCGTGGATCACCGACGTCAGGCTCGACAGGTCGTGGCGCGCACGCACGTCCCCGGGCAGCCGCAGCAGGCGGTGGAACATCGTCGGCACCAGATGCGTGCTCGTCACGCGGTGCTTTTCGGTGAGCCGCAGCGTTTCCGCGGCGTCGAACCGGTCCATCAGCACGAGCGTGTGCCCGAGATGCAGGCTCGCGGTCGAGAACATCCCGGGCGCCGCGTGGTAGAGCGGGCAGGCGACGAGGTGCACGCCGTGCCCCGGCCGGACATCCAGGCGTTCGAGGGTGTGCGCGTGGATCGGATGCAGCGCGGGCGGCCGCCCGGACAGGGCGCGCCGGACACCTTTGGGGCGCCCCGTGGTCCCGGAGGTGTAGAGCATCGTCTGCCCGGCGGTCCGCCGCTCCGGCGTGGTCGTGGGCCGGTCCGTTCCCCATGTCGCGTACTCGGCCCAACCGGGTGTCTCGCCGCGCGAAAACCGCTGCAGGCCATCCAGTTCCGCCGTGCACGTGGCCGCGATGTCCGCGTCCGCGACGGCGACCTTGGCGCCGCTGTCGGCCGCGATGTAGGCGATCTCGGCAGGCGAGGACCGGTGGTTGACCGGCGTGAAGTACATCCCCGCCTGCAAGGTGGCCAGCAGGAGCTCGTAGTAGGTGAGTCCATTGTGGATGATCGCGACGACGCCGTCGCCCTCACCGAGGCCGAGCGCCCGCAAAGCGTGGGTCAGCTGGTTCGCACGCGCCGAAAGTTCGCCGAAGGTGGTCTCCCGGCCGTCCACGTCGATCACCGCGACGCGGCCGGGGTCCTCGGCCGCGACTTCGTAGAAGGTGCTCATTCCGGGCGCCGCAGGGATTCCAGATGCCGCCGGAGCACCGTGCGCATCAGTTCCGGCGAGGTCCGGCCCGCCGACAACGCGAGCCCGTCCAGCAGGGCGGCGAGCCGCTCGGTCTCGACGGCCAGGTCGAGGCCGCCGGGCAGGCCGCCCGCTTCGTTCGCGCCGTCGAGCACCCGGCGGACGAGGAAGCGCACCCCCTCGTACATACGGGTGGCCTCCTCGGCGAGGTCGGGCCGGTTCTTCGCGGCGGCCGAGAACGCCAGCCAGACGTCGGCTTCGGCGCGGGTCTGCTCGGTGAGCGGAAGAAGTTCGCCGAGGAACGCCTCGGTGACTTCCCGCCGCCGTGAGCGTGGTGTCGCGGGGTCGAGCAGCACGGGGATGTGTTCCGCCAGCCGGGCCTCCAGCCGGTCGCCGAGCGCGCGCATGGCGAACACGATCAGCTCGTCGTGGCCGCCGAAGTAGTGCCGCACCGAACCGATCGCGAGGCCCGCCTCCTCGGCCACGCTCCGGAGTGACGCCTGTGCGAGGCCGTCCCGCTGGATCACCCGGAAGACGGCTTCGGCTATCTCCAGGCGGCGGGCTTCCGGATCGACGATCTTGGGCACGTTGTCTTTATAGCACGACCTTGCTATTTTATTTGGCACAGTCATGCTACAAAGGGGGAGTTCATGCGGACCTGGTTGCTGATCGCGCTGGTGGTCGCCGTCGTGATCGTGCTCATCGTGCGAAGGCTGCGCGGGGAGCCGTTGGTGGCCCGGGAGGTGTTCGGGGCGCCGGTGATCCTGCTCGCGATCGGTGTCTACGGCTTGGTCAAACTGGAGGTCTTCACTTTCACCGACGGCCTGTGGCTCGTGCTGGGGTCCGCGGTCGGATGCGGGCTCGGCGCGGTGCGCGCCACCACCACGAAACTGTTCGAGCGCGACGGAGTGCTGTGGCTGCGCTACACCGGCTGGACGTTCGGCGTGTGGATGCTGTCGCTGCTGGTGAACTTCGGGATCGGGTTCCTGGCCACCACGGCGGGGGCGCATCCCGACGCGCGGCCGGTGACGTTGTCGATCGGCGTCAGCCTGCTGGGGGAGGCGCTGGTGATCGGCAAGCGTGCGAAGACGACGGGACTGCCGTACGCCCCGCCGTCCGATTCGCTGCTTTCCCGCCGTTAGGCCAGTTTCCCGACTTCGCCGACGAGGAGAGCGATGTCGTCTTCGGTGTTGAAGTAGTGCACCGAAGACCGGACCATCGGCGGCAGTCCGCGCTCGGCGAAGTCGAACTGGGCGGACGTCGCCTCGGTGACGCTGACGTTGATCTTCGCCGCGGCCAGGCGCCGTTTCACTTCCTGTGACGGCGTTTTCGCCACGCTGAACGTGACGATGCCGCACTGGCGCACGCCCTGGTCGTGGACGTGGACGCCAGGGATCTCACGCAGCGCGTCACGCAGCTTCGCCGCGAGCGCGGCGACGCGGTTTTCGATGGCGGGCATGCCCCATTCGAGGGCGTAGTCGATCGCCGCGCCGAGACCGTGCAGGGCGGCGTGATCGCGTTCCCAGACCTCGAACATCTTGGCCGTCGGATCGACTTCGTAGCTTTCGGGCGCCGTCCACACCGCCGAGTGAAGATCGAGCATCGCGGGCTCGACGCGTTCACGCAGACGCGGGTGCGCGTAGAGGAATCCGGTGCCCCGCGGTCCGCGCAGGTACTTGCGGCCGGTCACGCTGAGCGCGTCGCAGTTCAGGCGGGCGACGTCGAGGTCGATCTGGCCGGCGCTCTGGCACGCGTCCAGCAGGAACGGGATCCCGGCCGCCCTGGCCACCGCGCCGATCTCCTCGGCCGGGTTCACCAGCCCGCCCTGGGTCGGCACGTGGGAGACGGCGATCAGCTTGACGTCGCCGTCGACGCGGCGCTTGAGGTCCTCGACGTCCAGCTGCCCGGACTCGTCGTTGTCGACCACTTCGACGACGGCGCCGGTGCGCTTGGCGATCTGCAGGAACGAGATGACGTTGCTCGCGTATTCGGATTTCGCCGTCAGGATCCGGTCGCCGGCGGCGAACGGCAGCGCGTAGAAGATCGCCTGCCACGAGCGGGTCGCGTTGTCGGTCAGGGCGATGTCGGCCGGGTCCGCGCCGACGAGGCGGGCGGCCGAGGCGTAGACGCCGTCCATCCGCTCCACGGTCGCCGCGGCCTGCTCGTATCCGCCGATCAGAGCCTCTTCGCGCAGGTAATCGACGACGGTGTCGGTCACCCGCGCGGGCGGCAGCGACGATCCGGCGTTGTTGAGGTGGACCACCTCCGCGCAGCCCGGGGTTTCGGCGCGGGCGCGGTGCACATCGAAGTCCGTCATGCCTAACTGAATACAGTACGGTCGAAGTGCATGCAATACTGCACCGATGACGAGGAACCTGCTCCGCCGCGACCTCGCGGAGGAGATCACCGCACGCGTGCTCGACGGCCGGATCGCCGCGGACAGCCGCATCAACGAGGTGCATCTCGCCCGCGAGCTGGGCGTCAGCCGGACTCCGTTGCGCGAGGCGCTGATCGGGCTGGCCGATCGCGGCCTGCTCGTCTCGGCGCCGAACCGGGGTTTCCTCGTGCCCCCGTTCGATCCGGACGAGGCCCGGCAGCTGTACCCGCTCGTCGCGGAGCTGGAATCGCTCGCGTTGCGCTGGAGTTCGCCGCAGGATCTCGCCGGGCTCACCGGCGGCCTTGACCGGATCGCCGACGAGATGGCCGAGGAGCTGGGACGACAGGGCGACTTGTCCACTTTGGACGATCGATGGCACGCGCTGCTCGTCTCGCGTTGCACGAATCCGCATCTGCTGCGCCTGCTGGAGCAGACGAAGCCGCTGCTGAAACGCTATGACGCGCGCTATTTCGGTGGCGTCGAGCGGTCGAGGGAGAGTATCGACGAGCACCGCCGGATCGCCGAGGCGATCCGCGCCGCGGACCTCGGCGCGGCCGTTGGGCTGCTCCGGCGGAACTGGGTGAAAACGTTGGCATATCTGGAAGACATGGGGTGACACGATGTTCGTGACGGCACATCTGAGCGACAACCATCTCGACGGCGGGGAGCGCGCCGACGAACGGACGGCGCGGGTCATGCGGTACCTGGAGAGCCTGGCGACACCGGTCGACGCGATCCTCGTGACCGGTGACATCTCCGACCACGGCACCGTCGAGGAGTACCGGCGCGCGGCCGAGCTCTTCAAGACCGACACGCCGCTGTTCACCTGCCCCGGCAACCACGACAAGCGCGGCCCGTTCCGCGAAGGGCTGCTCGGGCAGGCGCCGGACGAATCGCCGGTCAACATGGCGCACACCGTCGGCGACGTCACGTTCGTCATGGCCGATTCGAGTATCCCCGGCAAGCCGGACGGGCAGTTCGACGACGAGACCATGGCGTGGCTGGACGGCGTCCTCGCCGGCGGGGACGGCCCCGCGTTCATCGCCTTCCACCACCCGCCGGTGCCGCTCGGCCTGCCGCTGGTGGACGCGATGCGTCAGTACGGCGAGGACAAGCTGGCCGAGGTGCTCGCCCGCCACCCGCGCGTGGCCGCCCTGCTCTGCGGGCACGTCCACACCGCGGCGTCGACGACGTTCGCGGGGGTGCCGCTGCGGTCGGCGCCGTCGGTCGGGTCGAGCATCCTGTTCCCGTGGGAGGAGAACGGTCTCCGGCACTGGAACGAAGGCGGCCCGATCGACTACGACCTGCCGCCGTCGCTGCTGTTCCACGTGCTGCACGACGACGGCAGGCTGACCACGCACCAGCGGGTCGTGCCGGCCTGAATTTCGCGGGACTGGCCGGAACAGGTGTTGGGGGGGGGGGCGGAGCTGGCCAAACAACCAAACGCAGGGGGGTGGGGCGAACAAAAAGGGG
>NZ_JBHXIB010000070.1:21074-37042 GCF_042723975.1 Amycolatopsis sp. NPDC058340
AGCCACTTTCGCAACCTTCAACGTCGCGAAAGTGGCTTTCGCAACACCTTCCGGGGCGGAATCGGTGACGCCACCTCGGCCGCCTTACGGCTCACTCGCCGCCGAACACCGGCAGCGTGATCCGGGACGGATGCGCGGGGTCGTGGAAGATCTCGAACCGCGCGGGTTTCCCGTCCACCGCACTGAAAACCGGTTCGTCGGTGCCGTGGTTGCGGGCGAAGCGCGGGAACGCCCCGCCCGCGACCTGCACCCGCAGCCGGTGGCCGCGCCGGAACCGGTAGGCCGTCGGGTCGAGCGTGATCTCGGCCGCCACCACACCGTCCACATCGGACCTGGGGCTGCCGGGACGCAGGCGGAGGATGCCGTCGGTGACGTTGCGGGAGACGCCGCGACGGTCCACATCGCACAGCCGGACGAAGACGTCGCCGTGCCCGAGGTCGGTCCGGACGTGCACGAGCGCGGAGATCTCTCCGATGACGTCGAGATCGCGCTCGAGCACGTCACCGGTGAAGAGCAGTACGTCCCGCCTCGCCTCGATCACCTTGTTGTCCTGTTGTTTCTGCACGCCCGACAGCAGCGGGCCGCCGACGGTCGGCGTCGGATCGGCCGGGTCGAAGGTGAACGTGCCCGGCTTCGACTCGGCGGGTTCGGCGACGGAAAGGCCGCCAGGGCGCAGGAAGTACGGGGTGGCGTCGGACTTCGGCGGCCAGCTTTCGAAGTCCAGCCAGCGTCCGGAGCCCTGGAGGTACAGGCGCACGGGCGACTGCCTCAGCGGCGCGCGATCGCCGAGGAGATGCGCGGACAGGAAGCCGATCTGGTCGGTGATCAGGGTTTTCAGACTGGCGGGCTCGCCGTGCGCCCACGGCCCGATGGTGATCCGCGGTTCGCGTCCGGCCGCGGCGAGCTCCTTGAAATCGCGCAGCTGGGCGGAGATGAACAGGTCGTACCAGCCGGTCACCATGCTCACCGGGGTCGTCAGCGCGGCGACCTCGGCGCTGTGGTCCGACGGCGCCCAGAAATCGTCGCCGGGTTCGGCGTGCCGGGAGACGTCCTGGAGGAACCGCACCTGCTTGCCGATCGCCGCGACGTCCGCGCCGGACACCGGCAGATGCGCCATCGCCCGGCGGGTCTTCCTTGTCTGCCAGGGATTCGGCAGACCGGCGAACCGGCCTTCCTGCCTGCCGATCAGCGCCGACCACGACACCATGTTGTCGACCGCGAGGATCCCGCCGGGATAGAAGGTCGAGACGAATTCCGACGCGGTGACACCGAGACAAAGCGCTTCGAGCGGCTCGTCGAGGTACGGCGCGACGGCCCATTGCGTGTGGCCGAGGTAGCTCGCGCCCGCCATCGCGACCCGGCCGTCGCACCACGGCTGCCCGCGCAGCCAGGCGACGGTGGCGAGGCCGTCCTCCTTCTCCAGGTGGAACGGCCGGAACTCGCCGCCTGAACCGAAGGTCCCGCGCGTGCTCTGGAGGACCACCTGCAACCCGTGCCGGGCGAACGTCTCGCCGAAGATCTTGCCCATCACGCCTTTGCGGCCGTACGGCGTGCGGATCAGCACGACCGGCCGGGGCTCGTCGCCCGGAACGGCGTAGCGATCCGCCAGCAGCCGGACGCCGTCGGGCATCGGGACGGGGATCGCCTTGGTCACCGACGGGGCGGGGCCCTCGGAGGGCGGGAGGCCGAGGTACCGGTCGAGAAGTCGGTCGAGCACGACTGGGCCGCCTTTCGGGTGGACGATCACCTTCCGCTTACGACCGTACTCCAGCTCTGGAGGGTGTTGGGTCTCGTGAGTGGCAAGGACGGTTCTAACCGTCCTTGCCACTCACGAGGCCGGGCGCGGGGCGGACCGCCCGGTACCGCCCCGCTGGTCTCAGGAAAGCCGGGCGAGCGTCTCCGGCTTCAGCAGTTTCGCCAGTTCCTCGGCGGGCAGAAGACCCTTCTCGACGACGAGTTCCGCCACGCCACGCCCGGTTTCGAGCGCCTCCTTGGCGATCTCGGTCGCGGCCGCGTACCCGATGCTCGGGTTCAACGCGGTCACCAGCCCGATGGAGTTCTCGACGTAGCCCCGCATCACGCCGGCGTTCGCGGTGATCCCGGAGACGCAGCGCTCCGCCAGCACCAGGCAGGCCGACCGCAGATGCGTGATGCTCTCCGAAAGCGAGTGCAGGATCAGCGGCTCGAACGCGTTGAGCTGCAGCTGCCCGGCTTCGGCCGCCATGGTGACGGCGACGTCGTTGCCGATGACCTCGAACGCGACCTGGTTGACCACCTCGGGGATGACCGGGTTGATCTTGCCGGGCATGATCGACGAACCCGCCTGCACCGGCGGCAGGTTGATCTCGTTGAGCCCCGCCCGCGGCCCCGAGGAGAGCAGCCGCAGATCGTTGCAGCTCTTCGAGAGCTTCACCGCGATCCGCTTGAGCACCCCCGAAAGGTGCACGAACGCGCCACAGTCCTGCGTCGCCTCGATGAGGTCCGCGGCGGACACGACGGGCAGGCCGGTGATCTCGCGCAGGTGCGCGACGGCGGCTTCGGCGTACCCGGGCGCGGCGTTGAGCCCGGTGCCGATCGCGGTCGCGCCGAGGTTGATCTCGTGCAGCAGCGTCACCGCCTCCGTGAGCCGCAGCCGGTCTTCGCCGAGCATGACCGCGTAGGTGCCGAATTCCTGCCCCAGCGTCATCGGGACGGCGTCCTGCAGCTGCGTGCGGCCCATCTTCAGCAGATCGTGGAACTCGACGGCCTTGGCCGCGAAAGCCTGCTCCAGCACGACCATCGCCTCGGCCAGTTCGCGCACGGCGATGATCGTCGCGACGTTGACCGCGGTCGGGTACGCGTCGTTGGTCGACTGCCCGAGGTTCACGTGCTCGTTCGGGTGCACGCGGGCGTAATCGCCCTTCTCGTGCCCGAGCAGTTCGAGCGCGCGGTTCGCGATCACCTCGTTGGCGTTCATGTTCGTCGAGGTGCCCGCGCCGCCCTGGATGACGTCGACGACGAACTGGTCGTGCAGCGCGCCTTCGCGGATCTCACGGCACGCCCGGCGGATCGCGTCGGCGACGTCCGGCTCCAGCAACCCCAGATCGGCGTTGGCGTGGGCGGCGGCCTCCTTGACCGAGGCGAGTGCCTCGATCAGATGCGGGTACGCGGAGATCGCGGTGCCGGTGATGGGGAAGTTCTCCCTGGCCCGTGCGGTGTGCACGCCCCAGTAGGCGTCGGCGGGGACTTCCTTGTCCCCCAGCAGATCGTGTTCCACGCGGTGCATCGAAGGCTCCTCAGGCGGCGAGGTCGAGTTCGGCCAGCGCGCCGGTCACACGCAGGCCGGGGGTGGGCTCCAGCACGTTCGGATCGACGCCGCACAACGCGAGCGCGGCGGCGAGCACCGGGCGGCGGGCGCGGTCACCGCCGTCGGCGATCTTGATCGCGATCGCCGTCCCGTCCGGGAGCGCGGCGACCTGGACGGCTTCGAAACCGTCCTTGGCGATCAGGCCGGGGACCGCGCGCATGAGCGCGGTGACGTCGCGACGCGTGCCAGCGACCAGTTCCGGATGCTTCCGGATCCCTTCGGCGACAAGACCTTCCGGTGTTCCCGGCGTCGCCGCGGCGATCTTGCCCACCGCGCGGGCGAGGCCACGCAGCGACACCGCGAACAGGGGAGCGCCACAGCCGTCGACGGCGACCTTCGGGATCCGCTGCCCGGTCAGGTCCTCGACGCAGTCCGCGATCGCGCGCTGCAGCGGATGCGCGGCGTCCAGATAGTCCTTTGTGGACCAACCGTGCCGGCGGCAGGTCGCGAGCATCGCCGCGTGCTTGCCGGAACAGTTGTGCGCCAACCGCGACGCCGTCCGTCCCGAAGCGACCCAAGTGTCGCGCTCGACCGGGTCGAACGGCAGGTCTTCCGGCGTCCGAAGGTCCTCGACGGTGAGCCCGGCGCCGTCGAGCGTCCTGAGCACCTCCGCGAGATGGATTTCCTCGCCGGAGTGGCTGGCCGCGCCGACGGCGAACCCGGCGGGGCTCAGCTCGACGCCGAGCCGAGCCATCGCCGTGGCCTGCAAGGGTTTCGCCGCCGAACGCGGATAGAACGCCGCCTCGATGTCGCCCGCGGAGAACAGCACGCGGCCGTCGGGCGCGAGCACCACGGCCGAACCGTGGTGCACCCCCTCGACCATGCCGTCGCGGAGGAGGTGCACCAGCGGTTCGTGCGCGGGCACGCGGATCTCGGGGGTCACAGCTTCGTCTTTTCGAAGACGTCCATGTTGATCCGCTTGCGGACCCCGAACCAGCCCGCCACCAGCGCGAACCCGATGACCGGCAGGCAGTACAGGGTGATCCGGCCGACCTCGTCGAAGCCCATCAGCACCACGACCGCGGCGAGGAAGATCAGCGTCGCGATCTCGGTGTAGGGCGAGAACGGCAGCCGGTACGACGGACGCTCGACCTCGCCGAGCTTGGCCTTGCGCACGAACAGCAGATGCGAAAGCACGATGATCGCCCAGGTGCCGAGGATGCCGATGGCGGCGAAGTTCAGCACGATCTCGAAGGCCTGGCTCGGCACGACGGCGTTCAGGCCGACACCGACCACGCAGACCGCCGAAGTGAGCAGGATCCCGCCGTAGGGCACGTGGTTCTTGTTCATCACGCCGGTGAACTTCGGCGCGGAGCCCGCCAGCGACATCGACCGGAGGATGCGGCCGGTGGAGTAGAGGCCCGAGTTCAGGCTGGACAGCGCCGCGGTCAGCACCACCAGGTTCATCACGTTGCCTGCCTGTGGCACGCCGATGTGCGAGAGCACGGTGACGAAGGGGCTTTCCTGCTTCGAGTAGGCGTCCCACGGCATCAGCATCGCCAGCAGGATCACCGAGCCGACGTAGAAGATCCCGATGCGCCACATGATCGAGTTGATCGCCTTCGGCATGATCTTGCGCGGGTTCTCCGTCTCGCCGGCGGCGACGCCGACCAGTTCGACCGAGGCGTAGGCGAACACGACACCCTGGACGATCAGCACCATCGGCAGTACCCCGGCCGGGAAGATCCCGCCGTGGTCGGAGATCAGCGAGAAGCCCGGCGTGGTGCCGTCGATCGGCTGCTGCGTGACCAGCAGGAAGATCCCGATCCCCATGAAGGTCACCAGCGCGGCGACCTTGATGATGGCGAACCAGAACTCCATCTCGCCGAACAGTTTCACCGAAACCATGTTCAGCGCCAGCACCACAGCGAGGGCGATCAGCGCCAGCACCCATTGCGGGATCGGCGTGAAGAACGACCAGAAATGCGCGTACAGCGCGATCGCGGTGATATCCGCGATACCGGTCGTCGACCAGTTCAGGAAGTGCATCCAGCCCGCGACGAATGCGCCTTTCTCACCCATGAATTCCCGGGCGTAGGAGACGAAGGCGCCGGAGGAGGGGCGGTACAGGATGAGTTCGCCGAGCGAACGCACCACGAAGAACGCGAAAAGGCCGCAAACCGCGTACACGATCGCGAGTGCCGGTCCGGCCTGCGCGAGCCGTCCGCCCGCGCCGAGGAACAGGCCGGTGCCGATGGCGCCGCCGATCGCGATCATGTTGACGTGGCGGGGTTTCAGCGCCTTGTCGTAGCCGGCGTCACCGGCGTCGGCCGGCACCGGCGCGGCTTTGCCGTCCGCGCTGAGGGTCTGTTCGGTCACGGTGTCAGTCGTCCTTGTTCTGGTGCGTCGTGAGGCTCGGCCGCACGATGGTGGTCAGCGCGTTCTCGACGTGCTCGAGGTGGGAGGTCATCGCCGCGATGGCGTCCGCTTCGGAACCGGAGGCGATGGCGGTGACGATCTCACGGTGCTCGATGTTCGAGCGGGTCCGACGGTCCCCCAATTGGTTGAGAAAGGACGACTGGCGGGCCAGCGCGTCACGGATCTCTTCGATGACCTTGCCGAACACCGGATTGCCCGAGGCCTGCGCGATGGTGATGTGGAACAGCGAGTCCAGCGCCACCCACGCGGTGTTGTCGGTTTCGAGATCCATCCGCTCGACGAGGTGACCGAGCAGGTCCAGGTCGTCGGTGCTGCGGCGGACGGCCGCGTATCCGGCGACGGGGATCTCCACGTGCCGCCGGACCTCGAACAGGTCACGGGCCGAGTAGGTCCCGAAGGTGGGGTTCTCGACCGGCCCGGTGGCGGTCACGAAGGTCCCTTTGCCCGTTTTGGACACGGTGAGGCCGAGCGCCTGCAGCCCCCGCAAGGCTTCGCGGACGACCGAGCGGCTGACCTCGAACTCCTTGCCGAGCGCGGATTCCGACGGCAGTTTCTGGCCGACGGGGTACTCGCCGCGCTCGATGGCGCCGCGGAGGTGGGCCAGAACGGCCTCCATCGCGCTGACGCGTCGTGGACCACCGTGTCCGGCTGTCTGGCTGTCAGACAGGTTCATGGGACGAGATCGTGCGGTCGGCCCAAGGCTTTGTCAAGGGATCAGCCGAGCGCCTCGATCCACGCTGCGAGGTCCTTGTCGACGGTGTATCCGCCCGAGAATTGGAACCCGTGCTGGGCACCTTCGTAGACGCGGAGTTCCGTGGTGACACCGGATTCCCGCGCGGACGTGGCCAGTGTCACAACGTCGTCGAGCAGGACTTCGGCGGTGCCGACCGCGAGCCACAGCGGCGGCGAGCCGGTGAAGTCGCCGTGCGACGGCGACGCGGCCGCGGCCTCGCTGACGTACGCCTCCACAGAAAGCCGTAGTGCGTCGCGGGTGATGATGTCGGCGCCGTCGTTGGTGACGAACGAACCGCCCGGGAGGGTCAAATCCGCGACCGGGGAGATCGCGGCGACCCCGGCCGGGAGGGGATCGCCGTCGGCGAGGAGCCGCAAGAGCGCCGAGAGCACGATCGTCCCGCCCGCCGATTCGCCCAGGAGCACGACAGGGCCCTTGGCGGACCGGTAGACGTCGAGGACGTCGTCGACCTGCGCCGGGTGACGGTGCGCCGGGGCCAGCCGGTACTCCACCGGCACGACCCGGAGCCCGGCGGCCTCCAACGCGTCGGTCCGCAGCCGCCCGATTTCCGGGTCGTACGAGGTGAAGCCGCCCCCGTGGGCGTAGACGATCGTGGACATCACGCGCGGCTGAGCGCGATCACGGGGAACGGCCGCGTGGTCTTCGACTGGTGCTCGGCCAGCCTCGGAAACGCCTTCGCCTGCTTCGCGAACAGACGGTCCCTCGCTGCTCCGGTGACTTCGACCGCGTGCGCGGTGAATGCCTCTCCATCCGCTTCGACGTCGACGGACGGCTCCGCGACCAGGTTGCGGTACCAGTCCGGATGCCCGGGCGCGCCCCCGTTGGCGGCGAAGACGATGTAGCGGTCGTCGTCGGCCAGGTACAGCATCGGCGTCACGTGCCGTCGCCCGGTGCGGGCACCGGTGGTGGTGAGCAGCAAGGTCGGGAGACCGTCGCCGTGGCGGCCGTTCGCGCGGAACTCCGCGATCACGCGCTCGTTCATGGCCTGCAGGTCGATCATCAACTCTCCGGGCGTTCGGTTGATCTTGGCGGCTGGTCAGTCTGCACATCCACGCCCAGGTCGGCAAGCATTTTCCGATCGGCGCAGCTCACGACCCCGAAACTGTCGGTGCCGCTGGCGATACTGATCCCGTGTCCCCCGTCAGCCGCGGCCGCAAGCCCGCAAAACGACCGAAGCACCAGCGCTCCCACCCGACGCGTGCGCCCCTGGACGTGTCCAGGGTGGAGCGCTGGCCGAAGCTGCTCCACGGGCCGGTCGAACTTTCGGGCTGCGTCGTCCAGGGCCAGGTGGATCAGGACCTGGTGGTCCTGGCCGCCACGCTGACCGCGGGCAAACGCTCGGTGGGTGTCGAGGTGGTGGTCAACGGTCGCGAGGTCGACGTGATCGAGCTCCACCCTGTTCCGGAGGACGCTCTGGCCGTGCTTCGCAACGGCTTCGAGGTGGTCGAGGCACCGCTGACCCCCGAGGAGTTCCGGAGCCAGGTCGAAGCGGCGCTGATCGTCGGAGCGGACAGCGCCGCCTGGATCCGGGAGAAGATCCCCGACCTCTTGAAACCGGGGAGGGATCCGAGGCCCGATCTGTCCGAGCGCGCGGCCCAGCTGCGCCGATGGCTCGGTCTTCCCGACTACGAACCCCTGCCGCGCATACCGTCGGCCGATCCGCTGCCGCTCGTCCTGCCCCCGCCCGCGCCGGTCACCGGGCTGTGGCTGGCGGTCGCCCTGGCCGAACCGGACGACACGATCTGGCGACGCCTCGAAGTCCGCTCCGACGTCACCCTCGCCGGGCTGCACCGGATCCTCGCGGCCGCGTTCGACCGTGACGAACGGGAGTATCACCGGTTCGAGACCGCGTACGGAGGCTTCAGCGTCGACGCGCAGAGCTGTGAAGGCGACCGGTTCGACGACGAAGTGACACTCGGACAGGTCGTCGGCTCGCCAGGGCACCGGCTCGTCTACGAAGCGGAGAGCTGGCGGCATTGGATCCGCGTCGAGCGGCTGGTGGCCCTCCCCGAGGCACCGCGCTGCCTCGACGGCGAACGCGCCGCGCCTCCGCCGGAATGCGAAGACGAGCGGAGTTACGAGATGTTGCTGGAGGCACGGCGTGATCCGTACGACGAAGAGAACGAGGAACTGCTCGAAGAGCTCGGCGGCCTCGGGTTCGATCCGGAGTGGTTCGACAGGGAGGTGGTCAACGAGCGGCTGTCCCGGCTGACCTGATCCGGCGCCCCGTTCGGGGGTAACCGAGGTCATCGCGAACCGCGCCGCGTCGGTGCTTGGCGGTGGCCGGACGGAGGTGGAGACTGGCCCTCGCCGGGGTGCCATCCCGCCCGGGCGCCGTCGAACCTCGGCGCATAAGGTGGGAGGACCGGCCCGCGTCAAGCAGCCAGGGATCCGTCTGCCTAGGGGAGGTTTTCGCTGGTGTCGAACGATTCCTTCGTCCACCTGCATGTGCACACCGAGTATTCGATGCTCGACGGTGCGGCGAAGATCGCCCCCTTGTTCAAGGAGGCGGCGCGCCTGGGCATGCCCGCGGTCGGCATGACCGACCACGGCAACATGTACGGCGCGGACGAGTTCTACCAGCAGGCGGTCAAACACGACCTCAAGCCGATCATCGGCATCGAGGCCTACATCGCGCCGGAGAGCCGGTTCCACAAGAAGCCGGTCTTCTGGGGGCAGTCGAACCAGCGCGGCGCCGACGAGTTCGGTGAGGGCGGTGACGTCTCCGGTGGTGGTGCGTACACCCACATGACGATGCTCGCCGAGAACTCCACCGGCCTGCGGAACCTGTTCAAGCTCTCGTCGCTCGCGAGTATGCAGGGCTACTACCGCAAGCCCCGGATGGACCGCGAGCTCATCGCGGAGAACCACCACGGCATCATCGCGACCACCGGCTGCCCCTCGGGCGAGGTGCAGACGCGGCTGCGGCTGGGGCAGCGCACCGAGGCGATCCAGGCGGCGTCGGACTACAAGGACATCTTCGGCGCCGACAACTTCTTCCTCGAACTGATGGACCACGGGCTGCCGATCGAGCGGTCGGTCCGCGAGGGCCTGCTCGAGATCGGCAAGCTGCTCGACCTCCGGCCGCTGGCCACCAACGACTCGCACTACGTCACCAAGGACCAGGCCGACACCCACTCCGCGCTCCTGTGCGTGCAGGCGGGCAAGACCCTGAACGACCCGAACCGCTTCAAGTTCGACGGCGACGGCTACTACCTGAAGTCGGCCGCCGACATGCGCGAGTACTGGGACAAGGAGGTCCCCGGCGCCGCCGACTCGACGCTGCTGATCGCCGAGCGCGTCGAGTCCTACAAGGACGTGTACACGCACAAGGACCGGCTGCCGTTCTTCGAGGTCCCCGAGGGCTACGACCAGGGCACCTGGCTGAGGGAAGAGGTCGCGCGCGGCCTCAAGTGGCGGTACCCGGACGGCGTGCCGGACCCGTACTACAACGAGCGCATCGAGATCGAGCTCGACGTCATCATCGGGAAGGGCTTCCCCGCCTACTTCCTCATCGTCGCCGACCTCATCAACTACGCCCGCAAGGTCGGCATCCGCGTCGGCCCCGGCCGTGGTTCCGCCGCCGGCTCGCTGGTCGCGTACGTCCTCGGTATCACCAACCTGGACCCGATCCCGCAGAAGCTGCTGTTCGAGCGGTTCCTGAACCCCGAGCGCGTCTCGATGCCCGATATCGACATCGACTTCGACGACCGCCGTCGCGGCGAGATGATCCGCTACGCCACCGAGAAGTACGGCGTCGACAAGGTCGCGCAGGTCATCACCTTCGGCACCATTAAGACCAAGGCGGCCATCAAGGACTCCGCCCGCGTCCACTTCGGCCAGCCGGGGTACGCGATCGCGGACCGGATCTCGAAGGCGCTTCCGCCGCCGATCATGGCGAAGGACATCCCGCTCTCCGGCATCGTCGACTCGAAGCACGAGCGCTACGGCGAAGCGGCCGAGGTCCGCGCCCTCGTCGAGACCGACGAAGAGTGCAAGACGATCTTCGAGACCGCGCGCGGCCTCGAAGGCCTGATCCGCAACGCCGGTGTCCACGCCTGCGCGGTCATCATGTCGTGCGACCCGCTGACCGACGCCATCCCGCTGTGGCAGCGTGACGACGGTTCGATCATCACCGGCTGGGACTACCCGTCGTGCGAGGCCATCGGCCTGCTGAAGATGGACTTCCTCGGCCTGCGGAACCTCACCGTCATCGGTGACGCGATCGACAACATCAAGGCCAACCGCGGGATCGACATCGACCTCGACACCCTCGGCGTCGAAGACCCGGAGACCTACAAGCTGCTCTCCCGCGGTGACACGCTCGGTGTGTTCCAGCTGGACGGCGGGCCGATGCGTGACCTGCTCCGCCGGATGCAGCCGACGGTGTTCGACGACATCGTGGCGGTGGGCGCGCTGTACCGCCCCGGCCCGATGGGCATGAACGCGCACAACGACTACGCCGACCGCAAGAACGGGCGGCAGAAGGTCAAACCGATCCACCCCGAGCTCGAAGAGCCCCTGAAGGAGATCCTGGCCGACACCTACGGCCTGATCGTCTATCAGGAGCAGATCATGCATATCGGCCAGAAGGTGGCCGGTTACTCCATGGGCCGCGCGGACGTGCTCCGCCGCGCCATGGGCAAGAAGAAGGCGGAGGTCCTCGAGAAGGAGTTCGTCGGCTTCGAAGAGGGCATGAAGTCGAGCGAGCTGGTTCCGGGCGGTTTCTCCTCCGAGGCGATCAAGGCGCTCTGGGACACGATCCTCCCGTTCGCCGGTTACGCGTTCAACAAGAGCCACGCGGCCGCGTACGGCCTGATCTCCTACTGGACCGCGTACCTCAAGGCGAACTTCACGCCGGAGTACATGGCCGCGCTGCTCACCTCGGTGGGTGACAACAAGGACAAGTCCGCGGTCTACCTCTCGGAATGCCGCCGCCTCGGGATCAAGGTGCTCCCGCCGGACGTCAACGAGTCGGCGCTGAGGTTCGCGGCCGTCGGGGAGGACATCCGCTTCGGCATGGGTGCCGTCCGCAACGTCGGCGCGAACGTCGTCGAGTCGATCATCAAGACCCGCGAGGAGAAGGGGAAGTACTCCTCCTTCACCGATTTCCTCGACAAGTCGGAGCTGGTGGCCTGCAACAAGCGGGTCATCGAATCGCTGATCAAGGCGGGCGGGTTCGACTCGCTCGGCAACACGCGGCTTTCGATGATCCAGGTGCACGAGGACGCGGTCGAAGCCGTGGTCCCGCTCAAGCGCCAGGAGGCGATGGGCCAGTTCGACCTCTTCGGGTTCGGCGGGGACGACGACGCGGAAGCCGCGGCGTCCTCCTCACCGCTCGCGCATCTGAAGTTCGGCGAAGAGGAGTACCCGCGCAAGCAGCTCCTGGCCTACGAACGGGAGATGCTCGGCCTCTACGTTTCGGCGCATCCGCTGGACGGCGCCGAACGCATCCTGCGCAAACACGCGCCGAGGCCGATCGCCGCGATCCTCGCCGACCCGCCGAAGGAAGGCGAGCTGGTCGTCTCCGGGCTGATCACCTCGCTGGAACGCCGGGTCAACAAGAAGGGCGAGCCCTGGGCGATCTGCACCATCGAGGACATGGACGCCTCACTCGAGGTGCTCTACTTCCCGAAGTCCTACGCGATGTTCTCCGCCGACCTCATCGAGGACAACGCGGTCCTGGTCAAGGGCCGGGTGAACTGGCGCGAGGACAAGATGTCGATCTTCGGCGGCGGTCTCGTGCCGCTCGACCTGTCCGAGGTCGGCAACGGCGAAGACGATCTGCCGCTGGTCCTGCTGGCCGCGGCGGAGAAGATCGACCAGTCCGTGGTCAGCGAACTGAAGCAGACCTTGCTGGCACACAAGGGCGAGACCCCGGTGCACCTCAAGCTGGTCGGCAAGAACCAGACGGTCTTCGCGCTCTACGACTATCCGGTCAAGGTGACATCGATGCTGATCGGTGAGCTCAAGGGCATCCCCGGGATCGCCGCCAGCACCTGATGAGCACCCACGAACCCGACCCCCGGCGCTGGAAGGCGCTCGCCGTCTCCCTCGCCGCCGGGTTCATGGGCCTGCTCGACGTCAGCATCGTCAACACGGCGCTGCCGTCGATCCAGAAGGACCTCGGCGCGTCGAGCGGCGGGATCCAGTGGGTCGTTTCGGGCTACGCGCTGGCTTTCGGGCTCATGCTGGTGACCGGCGGCAGGCTCGGTGACGCGCTCGGGCGCCGCCGCATGTTCCTGTTCGCGCTCGCCGCGTTCGTCTTGACCAGCGCGTCCGCCGGCGCGGCGCCGAACGAGACGACGCTGATCATCGCGAGGCTCCTGCAGGGTTTCGCCTCGGGCATGATGACGCCGCAGAACAGCGGGATGATCCAAGATCTGTTCCGCGGCGCGGAACGCGGTCGCGCCTTCGGCATGTTCGGTGCCACCGTCGGGATCTCGACCGCGGTCGGACCGGTGCTCGGCGGCGTGATCCTCGCCGTCTTCGGTGATCCGGAGGGCTGGCGCTGGGTCTTCTACGTGAACGTCCCGATCGGGATCCTGGCGTTCGCGCTGGCCTTGAGATGGCTCCCGAAGGCCGAGGCCCCGGCGAGAAGCCTGCGGGGTGAGATCGACTTCGTCGGCATCATGCTGCTGGGTGTCGCCGTGCTCGGCGTCCTGCTCCCGCTGATCGAATCCGAACAGGGCGGGCTCGGCGACCTGTGGTGGCTGTTCGCCGTCGCGGTGGTCTTCGGCTTCGCGTTCGTGCGCTGGGAACGGTCGATGGTGCGGCGTGGTCGTCCGCCGCTGCTCGACACCCGGCTGTTCACCGGCACCCCGGGATACGCCTCGGGCGTCGCCGTCGGCGCGCTGTATTTCTGCGGGTTCACCGGAATGTGGCTGGTCTTCGCCATCTTCTTCCAGCAGGGGCTCGGCTACACGCCACTGCAATCAGGACTCGCCGTCACTTCTTTCGCTCTCGGTTCGGCCGTGTCGGCGGCGATCGCGGGGCGGCTGGTGTCGAAGTGGGGCCGCAAGCTGACCGTCGCCGGGCTGGTCATGGTGATCGCCGGGATGCTCGCGGTCGCCGTCCTCGCCGGTCAGGATCCCGGCGCCGCGGCGGGCTGGTGGTTCGCGTTGCCGTTGCTCGTCGCCGGTGTCGGCGGTGGCATGGTCATCTCGCCGAACACCACGCTCACCCTGGAATGCGTCCCGGCATCGATGGCCGGAGTGGCCGGGGGAGCGTTGCAGACCGGGCAACGGATCGGCACCGCGATCGGCACCGTCGTGCTGGCTTCGGTCTTCCACGCGGTACTCGGCGCGAACGGCGGCTATCCGTCGGCGCTGACCGCGGCGATGCTGTGCGCCGCCGCGTTGACGAGTTCGGCGCTCTTACTCGCCGTGATCGAACTTCGTGCGCGCCGGAAGCGGCGCTCGCTCACTGAGTGGGAGGAAGTCGCACGGGCTGCCGCCGACAGTCAACGCGGCTGAGTCCTTCGCACCTTCCGACGACTACGTTCGGCAAGATCGAATGCTCCATCCGAGTGACGAGGGTAGTCATCCTCTGGTGCTACTCAGAGCAACCGGGTACACCTAACGGAGCCTTCACCGCTGTGACTCGGCTACCGACAGTGGTATTTCTGTCGATCGATCGGGGATGGATCGATCGGCCGGAGCGATCGTGGTGAGTCCGGAGTTCTCAGGAATGGACACCTACGGTCACGAGCCGGTGGACAGCCGTCGGCGTCCGCGGGGGACCGTTCGGCGGCGGCCGGCTCAACACCATTGGCGAGCCGGGTCGCGGTGAGGCATTCGCGCGGGTGGGTCCGTGCGGGGTCGCCTGGGGAGGTGCACCCGGCCCGGACCCACCCGCCGCGCGTTTCTCCGAATGTGTCATCCGCTTCCGGCTGCGAAGATCTCCGCAGATCGAGATTGCGAGGAGCACCGATGGCGGAGAGTTCTGTTCGGCGGAATCGGCTGCGGGTCTGGTACCGGCCGATGACGATGCGCGATTCCGGCGAAGGGCACCGGGTCGCGACCCCGCTGGAGCTGTTGTTCGACCTGTGTTTCGTGGTCGCGGTCGCGCAGGCCGCGGCCGGTCTGCACCACGCGATCGCCGAGAACCACATCGGGCACGGGGTGCTCAGCTTCGGGATGGTGTTCTTCGCGATCTGGTGGGGCTGGCTGAACTTCAGCTGGTTCGCGTCGTCGTTCGACACCGACGACGTCCCGTACCGGCTGGTGACGCTGGTGCAGATCGCGGGAGGACTGACCGTCGCCGCCGGTGTCTCGTCCGCCTTCGATGGCGACTTCGCGATCGTGGTCGCCGGCTACGTCCTGATGCGGCTCGCGATGGTCGTGCAGTGGCTGCGCGCCGCGCGGACCGATCCGGGCTGCCGTCCGGCCGCGCTGCGGTACGCCATCGGCATCACGATCGTCCAGATCCTCTGGGTCGTCCGCCTCGGTCTGCCGGAGTCGCTGGCGCTGCCGTCGTTCTTCCTGCTCCTGGTCGCGGAGCTCGCGGTGCCGGTGATCGCCGAACGCAAGCGCTGGACGGGCTGGCACCCGCACCACATCGCCGAACGGTACGGCCTGTTCACCATCATCGTGCTGGGTGAATCCGTCCTCGGCGCGACCACCGCGGTCAAGGAGGGGCTGGACGAGGGCAAGCACACCGGCAGCCTGATCTCGCTCGCCGCCGCGGGGCTCGTGCTGGTCTTTTCGTTGTGGTGGCTCTACTTCGACCAGCCAGGTCACGCCCGCCTGGAGAAGGCGAAGAGCCTGTTCACCGTCGCGAGCTGGGGTTATGGGCACTACTTGATCTTCGCCTCGGCGGCCGCGCTCGGCGCCGGCCTCGAAGTCGCGGTCGACTACGACACCCACACCGGGCACGTCGCCGCCTTGCCCGCCGCCATGGCGACGACCGTGCCCGTCGCGATCTACCTGTTGAGCGTCTGGCTCATGCACATCGGGCCCACCAACGAATGCCGCCCGATCGCGATCGGCTTCCCGGTGACCGCGGTGCTCGTGCTCGCCGCGTCGTTCAGCCCGGCGCCCATCCACTTCACCGCCGGCCTCGCCGCCGCCCTCGTCGTGCTGACGGTCGTCGCGACCCACGGCGAGCCGGTGCCGGGGGAGAGCTAGATCGACGCAGGTCAGAGCGTCGGCGCGAAAAAAGGGACCCCCCTGTAAACGCCGGTTTCGGGCCGTGTAATGTTCTCTTCGTCGCCAGGGAAACCGAGCGGCCGCCGGGAACACGAACCAAGCTCCCACCGGATGGTGGTAGAGTGGGTGGTCCCGAACCGGAGAGGTAACTCTACCCCCGCTGAAACGGCAGTTTCGAGCAGGTGCTAGGGTGTGCTCCGGACAAAAGCCAAGAAATAACTGCTTCGGATAAGGCCGCTGTGATGGCGGTGCGATTCGGGGTGTGTTGCTTGAGAACTCAACAGTGTGCTAGTGAACTAAGCCAGTAGAGCTTATTTTGAACCTCGTTTTGAGGTTCCTT
>NZ_JBHXIB010000071.1:0-37040 GCF_042723975.1 Amycolatopsis sp. NPDC058340
CTTCCCTCGACTGAGCCGAGGGAAGGGGGCCTTCACGCGCAAAGAAACCTCAGTAGGTCGGCAGGCTCTGGTCGATCTGCCGCGCCCAGGCCAGCACGCCGCCACCGAGGTGGGTCGCGTCCTTGAACCCGGCCTTGTGCAGCGCCGCCAGCGCCTCCGCCGAACGCGCGCCCGACTTGCAGTGCAGCACGATCGGCTTGTCCTGCGGCAGTTCCGACAGCGCCTCGCCCGAGAGGATCTTGTCCTTCGGGATGAGCGTCGCGCCCTTGATGTTCACGATCTCGTACTCGTGCGGCTCGCGGACGTCGATGAGGGCGAAGTTGTCGCCGTTGTCGAACTTGGCCTTGAGCTCCGCCGGAGTGATCGTGCTTCCCGAAGCGGCCGAGGCGGCTTCGTCGGACACGACACCACAGAACGCTTCGTAGTCGATGAGCTCGGTGATCTTCGGGGTCTCCGGATCCTTGCGGATCTTGACCTCGCGATACTTCATCTCGAGCGCGTCGTAGCTGACGAGCCTGCCCAGCAGCGGCTCACCGATACCGGTGATCAGCTTGATCGCCTCGTTGACCATGATCGAGCCGATCGACGCGCACAGCACACCCAGCACACCGCCCTCGGCGCACGACGGCACCATGCCGGGCGGCGGCGGCTCGGGGTAGAGGTCGCGGTAGTTGAGGCCCTTGCCGTTCGGCGCGTCCTCCCAGAACACGCTCGCCTGGCCCTCGAACCGGTAGATCGAGCCCCACACGTAGGGCTTGCCGGTGAGCACGGCGGCGTCGTTCACCAGGTACCGCGTCGCGAAGTTGTCGGTGCCGTCGAGGATCAGGTCGTACTGCTCGAACAGTCCGAGCGCGTTCGACGACTCGAGTCGGTCGGTGTGCAGGTGCACCTTAACGAACGGATTGATCTCGGCGATCGTCTCCTGTGCCGACGCGGCCTTGAGCTTGCCGATGTCGGACTGTCCGTGGATGACCTGGCGGTGCAGATTCGATTCGTCGACCTCGTCGAAGTCGACGATGCCGAGCGTGCCGACCCCGGCCGCGGCCAGGTACAGCAGCGCGGGGCTGCCGAGGCCACCGGCACCGATGACCAGCACCTTGGCGTTCTTCAGCCGCTTCTGCCCGGTCACCCCGACGTCCGGGATGATCAGGTGACGGCTGTACCGGGCCACCTCTTCCTTGGTGAGCTCGGCGGCCGGCTCGACGAGCGGCGGCAGCGTGCCTGACATCGGGTCCTCCATCTCGCGTGGATCGCGGGTCGCATCCCAGTATCTACAACACGGACAGGCGGAAACGACTTCCCCTGTTTCATATCCTGGGATGTTCCAGCAGGTGAGACGGCCTGGGGCTAAGGTGTCTGGTTCGGCCAGGAGCCCGGCTTGCAGACCTTGCCGTCCGCGGGCACCTTGCCGCGGTCGCCGCCGGGGAGATTGTTCAGCTGCGCCACGAAGTCGTTGGAGACACCGAAGGTCTGCTGCATCATGACGGGCGCGACCGCGCCGTTCTCCGGGCAGCCCACGTGCTTTCCGCCGAGGGCGTGCCCGACCTCGTGGTTGATGGCGTACTGGCGGTACCCGGTCATGTCGCTCTCGAAGGCCAGCGCCCCCCGCACCCAGCGGGCGAGGTTGATCACCACGCGCTTGTCGAAACTCGACCGATAGCACGAGGTCTCGTAGGTGATCTGGAACATGCAGACGTCCGCGCGATGCGTCGTGTTCGGTGTGGTGAGACTCACCCGGAAGCTGGGGTTCGGGTAGCTCGCGTCGACGCGCTGAAGCGCCTTCTTGCCGTCCCACGTCCAGCTCTTGGGATTGGAGAGCGTGCCCTCCACCATCGCGGCGAAGCTGTCGTCGCCGCCGTAGCTGGCCTGGTCGATGCCGTCCTCGACCTCGATGGTGTACGTGTACAGCTGGCCTGTGCCCACCTTTTCGCCCTTGCCCGGCACCACGTGATAGGTGCCCTTGCCGGACTCGGTGAAGGGGCCGCCCTTGGGCAGGTCGGCGGTGGGGATCTTGAGGTCGACCGGTTTGGCCGGGTTCTCCGGGAGGACGTCGCCGCCCCCGTCCACCCCGGCACCCGGCTCGCCGCCGTTGCCGGCGGAACCGTCGGCGGAGGTGAGCCCCGGCTCGTCGGTGGCGATCGGCTCGGCCGGGCCGGTGGCGGTGTTGAACACGACCAGCGCGGTGATCACCACGAGGATCGGCAGCGCGTAGACGCGCCAGCCGTAGGTCTTGGCGAACTGGCCGATACCGCCCTTGCGTTTGGCGGCCTTGGCCTTGACCTTGCCCGCCTCGTGCGGCTTCCAGGACGCGCTGAGCGGCTGGGCGCTGGTCCGGCGGCCACCGGGACGATAGCGATCTTCGTCGAGCCGCTGCGACGGCGGCGGCGTCGGCCGGTACTGGCCCGTGCGCGGCACGTCGGACGACCGGGGCTGGGCGCGCGGCGGACGGCGGGCGGATGCGGAGTACTGAGACCGCCGACCTTCGCCCTGCGCGCCTTGCTTTACCCGATCCACGCGCACCAGGGTGCCATAACCGAACTGTGATGTTGTGAGCGACCGGCGCTTCGCGCGGCGTGTCCCACCCACCCGAATGGGCTACCAGGTGCCCGATTCGACCGATTCCCACATCCCCAAAACGGCCTTCGCTACGACATTCGGGCGTTCCATCTGCGCCACGTGGCCGGTTCGGGGCAGAACGAGCAACCGCGCGTGCGGAAGTAGCCGAGCGGTGCGCTCCGCGCGCCGGACGGAGATCACCCGGTCGTGCTGCCCCCACACGACGAGCGTCGGCGCGTCGACGTTCGGCGCGACCGCCCACAGCGACGCGGGTCCGCGCGCGGACCACGTCCGGAAGATGCCGAACGTGCTGCGGGCCAGCGCGGGGGCGGCCCAGGCGAACCCGGCGCGGGCGCTGTGCTCCTCTTCGAGCTCGTCCAGCCTGCTCTCGGCGAAGCGGGCCGGGTCGGCGAAGCACAGCTTGATGACCTGCATGGCGCGTTCACGCGGGCCGAGCGCGGCCAGCCGGCGGCGCACACTCGGGCCGATCAACGGCAGATACGCGAACGCCATCCTCGGGTCGGACAGCCGTTTCATGCTGGGACGGAGATCCGGCATCGCGGGCGAGATCAGCGTCAGCGTCTTCACCAGTTCCGGGCGGCGGGCCGCGACGAGCAGCGCGACGGCGCCGCCCATCGAGTTGCCGAACAGGTGCACCGGCCCCGCTTCGAGGCTCTCGATGTGGCTCGCCACGATCCCGGCGTGCGCGTCGAGGCTGAAGTCGAAGCCGTCGGGCGGCTCCGAATAGCCGAAACCCGGCAAATCGATCGACGTGCCTCCGGCCTGGGGCGCCAAAAGGGCGGCTAGGTCGGTCCAGTTCGTGGACGAACCGCCGAGCCCGTGGACGTAGACGGCCGTCTCGGGACCGCCCGGTGTCCGGCGGATGTGCAATTTCACCCCGCCGACACCTATTGTTTCCCCGGGCCAAGGGGGCGGCGCCGGGTCCAGCGATGGCAATGACCTGCGCGACAGCGGCACATGGGTCAGCGGAGGGCGGCCCCCGGCGGCACGGGAAACTGAAGAAGACACAGCACCAAGGATGCCCGACCCTTGGCGGTCCGGCTGTACCGGCGAGTAATCTCGAGCTCACTTCACGCGGCGGTGACCCCGCCCCGCGGAGCCCGCGGCTACTGGAGGAACGATGACAGAAATGGCGCGACTGCAGGCCCGAGGTGTCCGCCTGCCCCGAACGGAACGCCGCGCCCAGCTGCTGGCCGCCGCGCAGCGGGTGTTCGCCGCGAACGGATACCACGCCGCCGCGATGGACGAGATCGCCGAAGAGGCCGGAGTCAGCAAGCCGGTCCTCTACCAGCACTTCCCCGGCAAGCTCGACCTCTACATCGCGCTGCTGGAGAGCCACGTCGACGAACTGGTGCGGCGGGTCAAGGACGCCCTGGACTCCACGTCGGACAACAAGCAGCGCGTGCCGGCGACCGTCGGCGCGTTCTTCGACTTCGTCAACAACGACGCCGGCGCGTTCCGCATGGTCTTCGAGTCGGACCTGCGCGGCGAGCCCGCCGTGCAGGAGGCGGTGGACCGGGCGACGTCGGCCAGCGTCGACGCGATCACCGAGACCATCACCGCCGACGCCGGCCTCGACGAGGACAAGGCCCGGTTGCTCGCTGTCGGCCTCGTGGGCCTCTCGCAGGTCAGCGCGCGATTCTGGCTGGCGCACCACAAGTCGATGAGCCGCGAAGAGGCCGTCGCGCTCACCGCCAACCTCGCCTGGCGAGGCATCGGCGGTGGCTTCCCGCTCCAGCACTGACCCCGCGTTTCGTCCTCTGAATGCGGTCCTTGCGCGTGCAACTACCGCATTCAGAGGACGAACTGCGTCAGGGCAGGAGCTTCTTGATCCGGTCCGCGGCGGCCTGAGCGTCGGCGACGACCTTCGCGGTGTCGATACCGACAACGCGGCCTTCGCGCTTGAGGGCGCGGCCGTCGACGAACACCCACGAGACGTTCGCGGGCTGGGTGTTGAAGACCAGCTGATTCACCCAGTCCACCTTCGGCGCGAAGTTGACCGCCTGGGCGTCGACGAGCTGGAGATCCGCCCGCTTGCCCGGCGTCAGCGACCCGATCTCCTTGTCCATCCCGAGCGCCTCCGCGCCGCCGAGGGTCGCCATGCGCAGGACGTCCGCCGTGGTCGGGTAAACCGCCGGATCCGTCGTGGTCGCCCGCTGGAGACCGACGGCCGCGCGCATCACGTTGAACATGTCGCTCGTGTCGTTGGTGCCGCCGTCGAGGCCGAGGCCGACCTTCATGTTCCGCTTCTTCATCTCCGGCAGCCGGATGACACCCGACGCGAGCCGCATGTTCGACAGCGGGTTGTGCGCCACGCTGACCCCCGCGGCCGCGAGCTCGTCGAGGTCGGCGTCGGTGGTCTGGATGACGTGGTTCGCCACCAGACCCGAGTGCAACGCGTTCGCGCGCCGGAGCGCGTCCATCTGGCCCGCCGTCAGATCGGCCTTCGATTCGAGCAGGTGCACGTTCAACGAGACGCCGAGCTCGCGTGCGAGCTTCTCCGAGGCTTCGACGCTCGGGAAGTTCCCTGTGGACGGATGCGTGCCGATTTGCAGGCGTGCCAACGGGTTCGGATCGATGACCTCGCGTTTCACGCGGCGGATCTCGTTCTGCAGCGCGGCATCGGTGGTGCCGTTGTAGGAGTAGAGGAACCGCAGCTTCGACTCGCCGAGCGCGCGGAGACCGCCCTTGGCGAAGTCGGTGTTGAACGCGTGCGACCAGTCGGTGACCGTGGTGATGCCGGTCGAGACGACGTCGGCCGCGGCGAGTTTCGTGCCCGCGTACGCGTCCGCGTCGGTCACCGGGGCGCGGTACAGCGGGATGACGCATTTGCCGAGCCAGCCGATGAGTTCCTTGTCGGCCGCGCAGCCGCGGATGAGCGACTGCCACAGGTGGTTGTGCAGGTCGACGAAGCCGGGCAGCACGATCTTGCCCCGGCCGTCGACGACTTTCGCGGTGCCCGCGTCGAGGTCCTTGCCGACCTGCTTGATCTTGGCGCCTTCCAGCACGACGTCGGCGTCGGCGAGGGCGCCGAGCGGTCCTTCGCCGAGGCCGGGATCCATCGTGAGCACCATCGAAGCGTCACGGATGACGACCCGGCCGGCGCCGGTGAATTCCGCGTCGCTCCCGGCTTCGGTGGTCTCGCCGCCCAAGTTCGTGAGCAGGGCCGCTCCGAGGACCACGGCGATGGTGAGGCTGAAAACGGACAGGATCGATCTGTTTCGTTTCATCGTTCAACTCCCCAGTCGAGAAGATCACGTTAGCTCACCTGACGCGGACGCCCCGGAGAATCACCGCGACCGGATGCTCCAGCTGTCCGAGGTCTTCACGCGGGTCCTCCGCGTAGACGACGGCGTCGGCGGGCGCGCCCGGAACCAGCCCGGGCAACCCCAGGTATTCGCGCGCGGACCACGAACCCGCGGCGAGGGCGTCGTGCGGCCGCAGCCCCGCTTCCGCCAGCGCGCGGATTTCGTCGCCGACCCGGCCATGCGGCCGGGAATCCGTCCCGGCGAGGATCTTCACCCCGGCTTCCGCCGCCGCCACGACCAGCGCCGGATGCGCCTCCGCTCCGCCGTCGAACCAGCGTTTCTGGGGACTGTCCTCGCGGTTCCGCCCCCTCCCCAGCGCCGCCTGGAACACCGAAAGCGTCGGGGTCAGCGCGGTGCCGCGAGCCGCCATGTCCGGCAGGTGGCCGGGATCGAGCCACATCCCGTGCTCGACGGAATCGACTCCCGCGGCCACCGCCGCTTCTCCGCCGGCGGCGTGCTGCGAGTGCACCGCGAGCCGCCCGCCCACCGCGTGCACCGCCTCGGCGACCGCGGCCATGACGTCGAGCGGCACGGCGTCGTCCCCGACCCGCCAGTCGGCGATGATCTTGGCCCAACCGGTGCGTTTCGCTTGCGCCGCGGCCAATCCGGGCAGCTCCGCGTGAGTGGCGCGGCGTCCCCAGCCGTCGAAGAACTGGCCGTGCTGGGCGATCCACGGCCCGGCGTGCACCGCGCGGGGCAGGCCGGGTTCGGCGCCGAACCACTCGGGTGGCTCACCGGGCAGCCCCGGCGAGCGGATCATCGTGACCCCGGCGTCGACGTGGCGGCGCAGATCGGCACGCAGGATCTCTTCGTCCATCGGGTCGCCGGGCTCCTCGGCCCCGGGATGGGTGTGGGCGTCGACGAGGCCCGGCAAGAGCCAGCCTTCGGCGACCAGGTCCGCCCCCGGGACCGGATCGGAGGTCCAGCGGTCGCCGTCGGCGTAGAGATCGACGTACTCGCCGTCGGGAAGCGCACGCCCCCGGATTCTGATGATCACCATTCCCCCTCGCTCACGTTGTCGAGCAATCCAGCGGCAGCGCGCCGAGCCGGGTTTCGGCTATGAATCGAGCGACCGCGTTGCCGATCCGCGAGGAGTCACCATGCCCCATATCGCGCTCGACGAGAACCTTCCCGGCATCACCGGCTTGTTCGCCTACCGGCCGGAGACCGCGGCTCCGCTCGGGCAACTCGCCGAGGTGCTGCTTCGCGGCCCGAGCAGCCTCAGCGTGGGCGAACGCGAGCTGATCGGCGCGGTCGTCTCGCGCGGCAACGACTGCACGTTCTGCTCACGCAGCCATGCCGCCGTCGCCGCCGAAGCGCTCGAAGGCGGCATGCCGGTCGTGGAGGCGGCTTGGAAAGACGTCGACGGCGCGCCTGTGTCGGAGAAGGTGCGGGCACTCCTGCACGTCGCGCTCGCCGTTCGCGAAAGCGGGAAGTCGGTGGGCGACGAGCTGATCGAGACCGCCCGCGCGAAGGGCGCGACTGACGTCGAAATCCACGACACGGTCCTGATCGCGGCCGCGTTCTGCATGTTCAACCGCTACGTCGACGGGCTGGGCACGCTCGCCGTCGACGATCAGGATGCCTACCGGGAAGCCGGCGTGCGGCTGCTGGACCACGGCTACACGAACCTCTGAAGGGAGTAAGGGACCTTTGCTACCACCGCTCCGGCCGCACGTCGCGAAAGCCACTTTCGCGACGTCTGATGTCCCGAAAGTGGCTTTCGCGACACGCTGACCTGCGGAAAGAGAGCAAGGGACCTTTGCTACCACCTGTCTCAATGTCGAGAGAAGTGGTAGCAAAGGTCCCTTGCTCCCCTTTTCAGACCCTCGCGGCGCGGCGGACGAGTGCCGCGATGCGGTCCGAAACCTCCTGAGCCCGTTCCTGCGGAAGCATGTGCCCCGCCCCCGGGTAGCGCACGAACTCGGCTTCCGGCAGCTCGTCGGCGATGACCTTGGCGTGCGGCGGCGGGCAGAGCCGGTCCCGCTCCCCCACCAGCACGACCACCGGTTTGCCCTGCAGCGCGGCCAGCGTCACCCGGCAGTCGTGCCGCGAAATCGCGTCCTGGAATCCCGCGACACTCGCCGGATGCGCGCACAGCAGCTGCTCGGCGACCGAGTCCACGTCGGCCCGCTGAGGCCGCCGCCCGAAGACGAGCAGCCGCGCACCGGGCCGCACCACCGACAGCGGCAGCGGCAAGGCGTCCCGGCGGTTCTTCGCGAGCAGTTTCGCGAGCCTCCGTTCGAACCTCGCCGCGCCGCTGCCCGCGATCCCCGGCAGGCCGAGGGTGATCCGGTCCATCTCACCGGACGACGTGGCGACGAACGCGACCCCTGCGACGCGCCGGGCCACGAGATCGGGATGCCTGCGGGACAGTTCCATGATCGTCATACCGCCCATGGAGTGCCCGGCGAGCACGATCGGCCCGTTCGGAACCCGCTCCTGGATCAGCTCGGCGAGGTCGTCGGCGAGGGTCGCGATCGTGGCCGTCCCCGGTTTCGCCGGCGCGGAACCGCCGTGGCCGCGCAGGTCGTAGCGCAGGGTCCGGACGGAGTCGCCGAGCCGCGACACCACGCCGTCCCAGGTCCGGTGGTCCTGTGTCCAGCCGTGCACGAGCACCAGCGTGAGCTCGGAGTCGGCGGGCCCGCCCGGCTCGACGTGCAGGGCGGTGCCGTCACCGGTCACGAACCGATGTCGCCGCGACGGGTCCCACGAGACGGCGTCGCGCTGCTTGACGCTCCTCATCGCTTCCCCGGCAGCAGGAAGGACTTGCGCCAGAAGTACATGCCCGGCTTGCCGACCAGCCCGGATTCCTGCAGGAACGGCATGATCTTCTCGCCTGCCCACTGGATGCTTTCGCGCCAGTGGGGGTTGTTCAGCGCGGCCTCGACGCCGTCACGCGGACGGATTCCGACGGCCTTGTAGACGTTCGGGTTGATGAACGCCCGCGTCACGAAATACGAAATGAGCGCGATGATGAACTGCTGATAGAGGATTTCCTTCTTCGACAGTTTCGCCATCCCGCGAGTCACCTCTTCGCGGGCGAAGGTGACGTGCCGGGCTTCTTCGAGCACGTGGATCCGGTTGACCATGCGCACCAGCGGCTGGATGTCCGGGTCGTTCATCTGCTCGCGCTGAAGCCGGTCGAGAACCTCTTCGGCGACGAGGATCGCGCCGTAACGCGCGGGACCGTAGCTGATGGTCGGCATCAGTTTCGCCAGCCGCCGCAACCACGGCACCGGCCCGTAGGACGGGCAGCCGATCCGCGAAG
Source organism: Amycolatopsis sp. NPDC058340 (assembly GCF_042723975.1). Classification (NCBI taxonomy): domain Bacteria; kingdom Bacillati; phylum Actinomycetota; class Actinomycetes; order Pseudonocardiales; family Pseudonocardiaceae; genus Amycolatopsis; species Amycolatopsis sp. NPDC058340. Next base: position 9,157 of record NZ_JBHXIB010000071.1, read on the forward strand.
CCATCCGCGCGAACATCGTCGAGTGGCGGCATTCGTCCGCGATCTCGGTCAGCGCGTACTGGGCGTGCGAACTGGTCGGGTCTTCTTCGTAGACCTCCTTGAGCAGCATCTGCATCAGGAGGATTTCGAACCACAGCCCCGTCGTGGCGACGCTCGCGACCTCGTGCTTGCCGAGTTCGATGCGCTGCTCTTCGGACAGCGAGTCCCACAACTTCGTGCCGTAGAGCGAAGAACGGTGTGCCGGGATGTAGCGCTTCCCGTCGACGAGCGGGGCGGTCCAGTCGATGTCGACGTCGGGATCGTAGAACTTGTTCGCGGAGGACTTGAGCAGCCGCTCGGCCGTCTTCTCCCGGTCTGTTTCCTTCAGCGCCCGCGTCATTGCCGACACACCCCTATCTGTAACTCGTGGTAACAGTTACCTCTGGTAGCATGACTGGGGTGATCGAACGTGTCAAGCGCAACAGCAAGCAGTCGAGCAAGCACCCCACGGCGGGTGAGGCCGACACGGGTGACGCTCGTCGCGACCGCTGGCGCAAGCACCGGATCGCGCGCCGCGCGGAGTTCGTCGAGGCCGCCCTGCGCGCGCTCGACACCCACGGGCCGGACCTCGGCATGGAGGACGTCGCCGCCGAAGCGGGCGTCACGAAGCCTGTGCTGTACCGGCACTTCGACGACAAAGCGGATCTGTACGTCGCGCTCGGGCAGCGCGGCACGGAGATCCTCTTCCAGCGACTGATCCCGGCCATCAACTCCGAACTCGCCCCGGTCCCCCGGATCCGGATGGCGCTCGACGCGTTCTTCAGCGTCATCGAGGAGCACCCCAACCTGTACCGCCTGCTCGCGCGCGGCGGCCTGCAGGAGAAGGTGGTCGTGAAAGCCGACGTCGTCGCCGAGGACAAGGAACTGATCGCCACCGCGCTGACCGCGCTGCTCGGCGACTACATGCGGATGTTCAACATGGACTCCGGCGCCGCCGAGCCGTGGGCGCACGGCATCGTCGGCATGGTGCAGAGCACCGGCGAATGGTGGCTGGACCGGCGCTCGATGGGCCGCGACAGCGTCGTCGAATACCTGACGCAGATCATCTGGGCCGCGATCGACGGCCTCTCCCGGCAGCAGGGCATCGTCATCGACCCGAACCTGCCGCTCGAAGAGAACAAGGTCGTCCAAATGCGGAAGCAATCGGAGGCGCAATGAGCGAGCACGACGAAGACGGTTACTCCGGCGAAGCGGTCCTCGTGATCGACGGGACCGAGATCGCGACCACGGTCGACCTGCGGGGCTACTTCCAGCCCATCGACGGGTACTACCGCTGGTACGGCCGGGTCGCCACCAACGAGCAGGTGTCCGCGGCCGCCGGCGGCAAGAAGACCGCCGTCGAGATCCGCGCCGGCGAGTACAGCGCGAAGGGCGAACTCTCCGACCCGGACCCGTGGGACCGCTACCGCATCATGGGCACCAGCACGCCGCCCTTCCACGTGCCGACCAGCCTCGAAGAGCTGAACGAACTCAACGCCTGACCTCGTGAGTGGCAAGGACGGTTCTAACCGTCCTTGCCACTCACGAGCCGCGAAGATCAGCCCCGCCGTTGAGCGGGCACCCGAGCCACCGCCATCACGTACTTCGGCCAGCTCGACAGCTTGTTCATCGCCCATTCCAGCGGCCCGCGCCCGATGAACTTCCGCCACAGCACCGCGGCGGTCAGCGCCACCACCGAGAACTCGACGAAGTGCAGCACGCTGAAGATCGAATCGCCGTCGCTCTCGTCCCACAGCAGCGCGATCGCCACGAAATGCAGCACGTACGCGCTCAGCACCCGCCCGCCCAGATCCGAAAGCGGCCGCAGCACCCGCTCGAACTTCGGCATCAGCAGCTGACAGCCACCGATCACCGCCGCCGCGATCCCGATCGAGATCAGCAGGTCGAACGGCGTGTACGAGGTCCCCGTCGGCAGCAGTTCCCAGGCCCAGCTGGTGGTCGGCGGGGTGCCGTGGATCCAGGTCTGGTGCAGCCGCAGGAATTCCGGCGGTGTCATCCCCATCTGCGCCGCGGCCGGTTCCAGCGACCGATAGATCGCCTGCATGCCACCGAGTGGCCCGGTCGCGAGCCACGAAACGAAGTACCCGCCCACCGCGAGCGCCGAACCGCCGAAGAACAGCCGTCGGCACACACTGCGCGACGTCAGGTCCATCCGCCCGATCGCCATCCCGGCGAACACGTACGCCATCAGCGTCAACGCGGGGAAGGTGCCGGTCAGGACGAGGACGGTCGCGGCCTTCAGCAACCCGGTCGAGGTGACGTCGTCCGCGGTCAGGTCCGGCGCGAAGAAGAGCAGGTCACGGGGAAGCAGCTGCGCCCTGATCAGATGCGAGAGCAGCGGGCCCGCCACGGCGACGGTGACCGCCGCGATCGCGAGCGCCTTCGCACCCGCGCGCAGCCACGGGATCGCGAAGAGGAAACAAGCCCCGTAGTAGGCCAGGATCACCATGTAACCGGTCTCGAGGCTGGTCAGCCACAGCCCCAGCGCCACCAGGAGCGGGGCGCGGGTCGCCAGTTTCAGCGCGACACGGGTCCGGTCACGGCCCTCTTTGGGACGGCGTCCGCCGGACATCAGCGCGATCGAGACCCCGGCCAGCACCGCGAACAACGCCGCGGAGTGACCTTCGAACGGTTTGAACAGCACCCCGACGCCGCCTTTGGCCGGATCGGGGCCGACATGCACCGCGTACATGCCGAGTACGGCCAGGCCGCGGGCGACGTCGATACCGGTCAGCCGCCCCGCGACCCGTTTGCCTTGTTCGGGAACAGTGCGCACGCCGCCGAGCAGCGCGCGGTCCATCACAGTGACGCCGTCCACCTCATTTCTCGGCTAGCCCCCTGCCGTCCCCGCCTTAGCGTGACGATCAAATCTGAGAGCTGGCTGAGACGCGGCGGTGACGCCACTGTGACATCCGACTACAACCCGATCGGGTTAGTCACCAACGGCGAAGCCGACCTTGCGAACATCCGACGGCGCGATCTCGACGTAGGCGATCCGGTCGGTGGGCACGATGTACTTACGGCCCTTTTCGTCGTCGAGGCGGAAGATCCCGTCGCCGGCCCTCAAGGCGTTCGCGACCAGTTCCTCGACCTCGTCGGGCGACTGGCTGCTGGACACCACGAGCTCCCGCGGCGTGTCCTTGATGCCGATCTTGACCTCCACGTGGGACCTCCGCTTGAAAGTTCGAAATTACTGGTGCGCCAAGGCTAGCCGAAGTGACCTCAGCCGAGCCCCAGCACCTGCATGCGCTTGGTGTGCCCCTGCTGCAACCGGCGGAACAGCGCGGCGATTCCCGAAAGGTCGCCCGAGCCTTCGACGATCAGCTCGGCGAGCCCGTCCCGCTCGGCGACGACGTACTGGGCCTGCGTCAACGCCTCGCCCAGCAGGCGGCGGCCCCACAGCGCGAGCTTGTCGCGCGCCTTCGGGTCGGCCTCGATACCGGCCGCGACTTCGCGTTCGGCGAACGCGGAATGCCCCGTGTCGGCGAGCACGGTGAGCACCAGATCCTTGGTCTCGGGGTCGAGCCAGCTGGCCATCTCGCGGTAGAGGTCCGCGGCGAGCCCGTCACCGACGTAGGCCTTCACGAGCGACTCGAGCCAGGAACGCGGCGCCGTGGAGGCGTGCCAAGCGTCGATGTGCCCGACGAAGGGCCGCATCGCGTCCTCGATCGCGACGCCGTGCGCGCCGAGGTGCTTGGTGAGCAGGTCGTAGTGCCCGATCTCGGCGGCCGCCATGGAGGCCAGCGCGGCCCGGCCGGACAGCGTCGGCGCGGTGCGCGCGTCCTCGGCCATGCGATCGAATGCGGACAATTCCCCATAGGCGAGTACGCCGAGCAAATCGACTACGCCTTCACTGATCTGCTTTGCCTCGGTCACGGCGGAAAGGGTATCGCCGAACACACCCGACCGGCCGGGAAGAGACCGATCCCACCTTCGTCGGCGCGGCGGGGGGTATCGAAAAACCGCAGATCAGGTAGACTGGCCGCCGGATACGACGGATCTTCCGTCCCGGATCGGGACGCCGCTGCGGCTGAAGGACAGCCGGTGTGGCCCCGGTCAGCACAAGAACGATGTGCGTGCACGCCATCCTGCGGCATTCCCACGAAGGGCCGCTCCAGCGCCAGTAGCGCGGAGCCCGAGCGAAATTTCGTGGTCGAGTGTCGATCGGTGACCAGGGCAGTGCGCGCTGGTCACGAGAGAGGCGAGCACCCTGACCACGAACGAAATCACAACCGAAGAGAACACCACCACCGGCGTCCCGGAGGCCGTCGCGCTGGAGCACAGCGAGACCGGCCCGGCGGCGTTGGACACGTCGCACCCGCTGCAGGCGGGCGCACCGGTGGAACCCGAATCCCCCACCTTCGCCTCCTTCGGCGTCAAGCCGGAGATCGTGAAGGCCCTCGGCGAGGCCGGGATCGAGCGCACCTTCGCCATCCAGGCGCTGACGCTGCCGCTGGCCATGGCGGGCGACGACCTGATCGGCCAGGCCCGCACGGGCATGGGCAAGACGCTGGGCTTCGGCGTCCCGCTGCTGCACCGCGTCGAGGTCCCCGGCGACGGCACCCCGCAGGTGCTGGTCGTCGTGCCGACCCGTGAGCTGTGCATCCAGGTCGCGAACGACCTCAAGGGCGCGGGCAAGCACCTCGGCATCCGCACCCTTGCCATCTACGGCGGCCGCCCGTACGAGCCGCAGATCGCGGCGCTCCGCAACGGCGTCGACGTCGTCATCGGCACCCCGGGCCGCCTGCTGGACCTGGCCGAGCAGAAGCACCTGGTGCTGGGCAAGGTCCGCGGTCTGGTGCTGGACGAGGCCGACGAGATGCTCGACCTGGGCTTCCTGCCCGATATCGAGCGCATCCTGCGGATGGTTCCGGACAAGCGCCAGACGATGCTGTTCTCGGCGACCATGCCGGGCCCGATCATCACGCTGGCCCGCACGTTCCTCACCCAGCCGACGCATATCCGCGCCGAGGAGAACGACGCCGGCGCCATCCACGAGCGCACCACCCAGTTCGTCTACCGGGCGCACTCGATGGACAAGCCCGAGCTGATCGCCCGCGCGCTGCAGGCCGAAGGCCGTGGCCTGACGATGATCTTCACCCGCACCAAGCGCACCGCGCAGAAGGTCGCCGACGAGCTCGTCGAGCGCGGCTTCGCGGCCGCCGCCGTGCACGGTGACCTCGGCCAGGGTGCCCGCGAGCAGGCGCTGCGCGCGTTCCGCTCCGGCAAGGTCGACGTGCTGGTCGCCACCGACGTCGCCGCCCGCGGCATCGACATCGACGACGTCACGCACGTGATCAACTACCAGACGCCGGAGGACGAGAAGACCTACGTCCACCGCATCGGCCGCACCGGCCGCGCGGGGCGCACCGGTGTCGCGATCACCCTCGTCGACTGGGACGAGGAGCCGCGCTGGAAGCTGATCTCCGACACCCTCGGCCTCGACATGCCCGAGCCCGCCGAGACGTACTCGTCGTCGAAGCACCTGTTCAGCGACCTTGGCATCCCGGAGGGCACCACCGGGCGCCTGCCGCTGTCGAAGCGGACCCGCGCCGGTCTTTCGGCCGAGGTCGAAGAGGACCTGGGCGGCAAGCGCCGCGGCCGTGGTCGCGCGGCCGGCGAGGAAGAGGCTCCCCGCAAGCGCAACCGCGCGCCGCGCAAGCGGACCCGCGGCGGCGCGAACGCGGCCGCCAAGATCGAAGCGGCGGACGCCGCCGCGGCTTCGGCGGAAGGCACCGAGGGCGAGGCACAGGCGGAGGGCCGCACGCGGACCCGTCGCCGCAGCCGCGGTGCCGCGAAGCCGAGCCCCGAGGTCAGCGGCCCGGCGGTCGAGAAGGAGGCAGGCGACAGCGCCGAGCGTCCGGCTCGCCGACGCCGCCGTCGCCGTCCGTCGGCGACTTCTGATACACCTGCGTCGGCAGACTGAGCTTTCATACTGCGGACATGGGGAGCTAGGGGCACGTGAGCGAACGCTGGGACGCCGCGCCGGAAGACGAACCGGCGCGGCCCGTGCCCGCCGATCCCGGGCAGCCGGACGGCAGCGAGCCGGAGACGGCTGAAAACGCGATCGGCACCGAGGACGTGCTGGACGCCGAACCCGCCCAGCCGGTGGCCACCGAGCCGCCGCTGGGCGGGAAACGCGCCAGGCTCTCGCCGTGGAACCGCAAACGGGATCGCGTGATCGCCGCGGCGATCGTGGTGGTCGTCGCGGTCACCGGCGTCGTCATCGGCGTGAACAGCGACAACGCGGCGACGGTCGCGCAGGTCGCCACCACCCTGCCGCCCGGGCTCCCGCCCGCGCCGGCGCAGGTCCCCGGCTCGTTGAGCGAGCTGTGGCAGGCGCCGAGCTCGTCGACCCCCGTCCCGATCGGCGAAGCCAACAGCGTCGTCACCGCCGACAAGGGCGAAGTACTCGGCCGGGATCCGTACACCGGCGAAGTCCGCTGGCGCTACTCGCGCGATCTCGAACTGTGCACCGTCGCGCTCGCCGGGATCAAGGTGGACGCGGTGTACCGCAAGGACACCGGCTGCAGCGAGGTCACCCAGCTCGACGCGGGCACCGGGCGCCGCACCGCGCAGCGCAACGGCGACGCCGAACTCGGGACGAGGCTGGTCGTCGACGGATCGCACGTCACCACGACCGGCAGGAAACTGCTGAACACCTGGCGCGACGACCTGGTCAAGAGCATGGAATACGGCCAGGTCCCCGCCATCGTGAACCCGAACAAGCAGCCGAGGACGGGCTGCACCTACGGCACGGTGGCCGCGTCCGCGGGCAAGATCGGCGTGATCGAGCGCTGTCCCGGCGACCCGGCCGACCGCTTCACCGTCTACCGCGCGACCAACGACGAGGCCGACGACCCGAAGGTCGACTACAGCACCGTTCTCGCCGGGAAGAACGCGAAGGTCGTCGCGATGTCCGGCGATCTCGCGCTGATCGTGCTGCCCGAACAGAAACTGCTGGTCATCTACGGCGGCGACGGCCTGCAGAAGTCGGCGTACCCGCTCGACATGCCCGAAGCGGACATCACGCAGGATCCGGTGGGCGGTGTCATGACGACCTCGTGGACCGCGCAGGGCGTCTACTGGTTCACCGGCTCGAAGACCATGGCGTTCTCGCGGGACGACCTCACTCCGCGCTGGACGCTGAACAACTCGACCGGTCCGGGCGTGACCTTCGGGGAACAGCTGGTCGTGCCCATCCAGGGCGGGCTGGCCGTGCTCGACGAGACGACCGGCGCCACCATCCGCACCGTCGGCGTCGACAGGCGCGGCTATACCGGGCCCGTGCTGCTCTCCTCGGTCGGGCCGGTGCTGCTGGAGCAACGCGGCCCCACCTTGGTCGCCCTCAAGTGACCGGGCGAGTGGTAGCAAAGGTCCCTTGCTACCGGCTCGCCGTCATCGCGTCGTCGAAGTCCTGCTGGTCCGCAGCCGGCTGACTTCCTTCCAGCACCACTTGCCGCCTTCGTTGGCGAGCGTGCCGGTGGCGGTGCCAGGCCGGCCGGCGATGCTCAGCGTGACGGCGACCGTGTACTTGGTTTCGGAGACCTTCGTGACCGCGCCGAGCGAGGCGTCCGACGCTTCGCTGACCCGCTCGATGACCTGGTCGATGTCCTTTTCCGCGGTGCTGCACTTGAGCGCCGTCAACGCGTTCTGATCGTGGGCGTTGATACCGTCGATGATCGCCTGCGCGGTCCCTTCCGGGCCGGACGCCTTTTCGGTCTTGTCGTCGCCGAGGAAGAACCCGGGAGCGACGAATCCGGTGATACCCAACGTGACCAACACGACGGCAGCGGCGGCGATGCCCACGATCAGGCCGGTCTTGTTGTTCTTCGGGGGCGCGGGCGGCCCGCCGAAACCCTGGCCGTACTGCTGCTGCCCGTACTGCTGCTGGCCGTAGCCGGCGTACTGCTGCTGCGGGTACGCGCCGCTCTGGTCGTACCCGCCCTGCTGGTACTGCGGCTGGCCCGGGTACTGCTGCCCGCCTTGGCCGTGGTCGGGCTGTCCTGGCTGGGGTGGGTAGGTCATCAACGGTGCCCTTCGTCCTCGCTGCGGGGCAGCGTGTTCATCTACGACCTGCCCAGTGAGCCACAGTTTCTCAGCCGAGGATGGGTTTTTCGCCCGAACTGGCACTTTCCTGCCGTATTCAGCTCCACCAGAACAGGCTCAGCGCGGCCGTCACGCTCACCACGACACCGAGACCCGCGAAGCCCGCTACGCGGCCATTACGCGTATCGACCACCCGCTGCGCCAGCAAGGCGACGACCGCGGCGACCGGATGACCGATCAGCATCAGCGGCCCCGGCCCGGGCGCGCCGGTGAGCAGGCAGATCCCGGCGACCGCGAGGACGCACACCGCGAGCACGACCATCCCGGCGGCGAGCGATCCGGTCAGCCCTCGCCAGAACCGGCCGCCCTCGGATGCTGCTGGCTCCTCCGCGGGCGGCGGGGTGGTCGCAAGCTCTTCGGTGTCCGGTGACGACACGTCCTCGCCTGTCCAATCGTCGTCTCTCGAGAATCTAGGGCGCCAGCAGCTCCCACGGCTGAGCCGCGGGCCCGGCCTCCTGGCCCGCCGCGCAACTGGGCCGGAAGTCACACCATGAGCAACGACGGCCCGGGCGCGCCGGGAACAGGACGTCCTCGTCGCCGCCGGCGTCCAGGGTATCCGTTGCCAGCCGCAGATCTCCGGCGGTCTCGTCGGCGCGTTGGAGATGCCGTTTGAGGCTCTCCTCGGTGTGCTCGGCGGCCGCGACGGTCCCAGTGGGCACGTGGTGCAGCTCGACCTGATAGCACGGCGTCCGCAGTGTCCTCGCGGCCGCGACCGCGTACAGCGCCAAAGCCTGCGACGAGCGCGCCTCGTACTCGTCCGGCTCGCGACGGCCGGTCTTGTAGTCGATGATCACCAGTTCCCGGCCACGCTGGTCGATCCGGTCCGCGCGGCCCTCGATGATGAGGCTGGGCCCGCTGCCCGGCTCGAGCGTGACCGGCGCCGAAACCCAGCGCTCCAGCCCGACCGGATCGACGGTGACGTCGTTGTGCTCGACGTACTCCGCGACCCAGCCCTTGGCCCTGGCGCGGTACCGGGCGGCCTGGTCGGCGTCTTCGAACCCGGCGTCCTTCCAGTGTTCGGCGACGAGCGCCATCGCCCGCTGCGGCACGCGTTTGACCACAGGGAGGTCGAACAACGCCCGCAAAGCGTTGTGCACCACCGCACCCAGCGTGCTGTGCGCCCACGCGCCGGTGCGTGCCGGGGACGGGCGGTCCAGATACGACATGCGGTAGCGGCGCGGGCAATCTTCGAACGTCGCGAGGCGCGCGGGCGAGACCTTCGTCAGCTTGCGCGGCGCTTCGACGCCGAAGTCGAAACCAATCTGCTCCATCGGATCACCCCGCTCGCAACGCTACGCACCCCCACCGACACTTTTCGAGGGGATCCCCGGCAAGGGGAGCAAGGGACCTTTGCTACCACCTCAGGCCTCAGGCGAGCCGCACCCCGATGTGGCTACTGGAGCGCTTGAGGCGATGCGGCAGTCCGTGAAGGTCGCCTTGAGGGACCCAGAGTCCGTGAGGGCCTCCTTCCCTACCTTCAAGGTAGGGAAGGAGGCCCTCACGGCGCGCAACCGAAGCCGGAACGACAGCAAGGGACCTTTGCTACCACTTCCTGCCGTACCCGGGACCGGGAAGCCTCCGCACGGAAGGCATCACGTGCCCGAGATGAAGCCCTTCACCGAATTCGCCACCAGTTCGACCGCGATCGCGGCCAGCAGCAGACCGGCGATCTTCGCCAGCAGCGTGATCCCGCTTTCCTTGATCAGCCGGATGACCACACCCGAGTACCGCATGCACAGGTACAGCACGAAGTGCACCGTCACGATCGAGAGCGCGAGAGCCACGTACGCGCCGACGTGCCCATCGGCCTGCCGCACGAAGACGATGGTCGCGGCGATCGCGCCAGGGCCGGCGAGCAGCGGCGTCCCGAGCGGCACGAGGGCGACGTTGACGTCGTCGCCCGCCGCCTCGGCCTCGCCGCCGGTCTTGCCGGTCAGCAGCTGCAGCGCGATGAGCAGCAGCAACAGCCCGCCCGCGCCCTGCAGCGCCGGGATCCCGATGCCGAGGTACGAAAGGATCGCCTGTCCCGCGACGGCGAACAGCGAGATCACCAGCAGGGACACCAGCACCGCCTGCCGCGCGGCCTTGGCGCGGAACGCCACCGATTTGCGGCCGGTCAGGCTCAGGAACACCGGCACCGTGCCGGGCGGGTCCATGATGACGATCAGTGTGATCGTCGCGCTCATGAACAGGCGCGCGTCGAAGAAGTCCGTGATCGTCACCGGGTCACGACCTGATAGCCGGTGGAACGCGCGACGAGCTCTTCGAACGCGAGCGGATCGGTGGTCTCGTCGCCGAGATCGATGGTCTTGTTCGTGCCGTGGTAGTCGCTCGAACCCGTGCGCACGAGCCCCAGCTCCCCCGCCAGCCCGTGCAGCCGGACGCGGGTCTCCTCGTCGTGGTTCGGGTGGTCGACCTCGACACCGGTGAGCCCGTATTCGGCCAGTCCCGCGAGCACGTCCACGGTGATGGTCGCCCCGCGTGTGTAGGCGAACGGATGCGCGATGACGGTGACCCCACCCGCCGCCGCGATCATGTCGATCGCGTCCTCGACGAGCGTGTCCTGCCGTGCCACGAAGTAGCCGCTGCCGTTGCCGATATAGCTCGCGAACGCCTCGTTCACCGACGAGACGACACCGGCGCGCACCAAAGCCTGCGCGAGATGCGGCCGTCCGGCGGAACCGTCTTCCGGCAGCAGCGACATGACCTCGTCGGGATCCACCGGGAGCCCGTCGGCGGCCATCCGTTCGGCCATCACCCGCAGCCGCCATCGCCGCTCCGACCGCAGCCGGGTCTGCTCGGCGACGACCGCCGCCGATTCCGGGTCGAAGAGGTACGCGAGCAGGTGGACGCTGATGTGCCGCCCGGTCACCGGGTCGACGGAGATCGTGGACAGCTCGGCGCCGGGCACCAGGGTGAGCCCCGGCGGAAGTGCCTCGGCGGCCGGGGCCCAGCCGGCCGTGGTGTCGTGATCGGTGATCGCGACGACGTCGAGGCCCGCCTTCGCGGCGGCGGCGACCAGCCCGGCGGGGCTGTCGGTGCCGTCGGAGGCGGTGGAGTGGGCGTGCAGGTCGATGCGCATCGCCGCTCAGTATCGACGATGCTCCAGGTCACAGCGACCCCGGGACCTGCGCTAACCGACCTTCTTCTTGCCGCGGGCCGCACGCTGCGCCTTGATCATCGAAAAGCGCTCGGCCTGCTTCTGTTTGTCGCCGAAGACGAGCTCGGAAATCGTGTCGTAGAACTCTTCCGGCTTCGGCAGGTAGTCGATGCGGTTCAGCGCCTGGATCTGACCGGCGGACTCGACCACCATCGTCCCGTACCCCATCATCCGGCCCCACGCCGAACGTTCGTAGGTGAGGTCGGTGACCTTGGTGATCGGCATCATCAGCACCTTGGTGGTGTAGACGCCGGTCGTCATCACGAACCGTTTGTCCGTGACGACCAATCGCTCGACCCACCACTCCATCACCACGTACGCGAAGCGCAGGATGACGAGCAACGCGGCATACCAGAGAATGTTCTGGATGACCCACGCGGCGGGCGGCAGCAGGTAGGACACGAGGACGCAGATGGCCAGCAAGGCCACCGCCTCGAAGGTGTCCCACAGGAGCACCGCCCAGTGACGGCGGACCCTGATGACCCGCCGCTCGGTGTCGAGGAGATACTCGTCTGGATCGCGTGGGGCGAACATACCGATAGAGTATCCGCTCCCCCGCTAGCTGAAGACGTTGCTGACGAAGGTGATCACCGATTCGGCCGAGTCACGCAGGAAGCCGATGATGTTTCCCACGAGGCCCGCGGCCTGGCCTGGCTGCGCGATCACGAAGAACAGCACCAACGCGATTCCTGCGAAAGTGAGGAGCTTTTTCGCGTTCACAGCGATCAATCCTGTCTCTTACGGTGACTGACTGCGGATACTGACCATTCATTTTGTACCGCACCTTCCACCGGCGCGGGAGAGAAGTCCCGCGCTTGGGTCAGCCGGCAAGGGGAAGTGTACCGCACGGCTACTCTCCGTGTACAGGACAGCCATTGTCAGGAAGCCCGCGTCTACCATTCGGGAATGAACACCGTTTCGGACAGCACCGTCCGCTGTGTCGGCGGCATCGTCCACGACGAGCTCGGCCGGATTCTGCTGATCCGGCGCGCGAATGAACCCGGACGTGGACTGTGGTCGGTTCCCGGCGGACGCGTCGAACCAGGCGAAACGGACGAAGCGGCCGTCATTCGCGAGATGCGCGAAGAGACCGGGCTCGACGTGATACCGGGCACACCTGTCGGCAGCGTCCGCCGCGGCCCGTACGACATCCACGACTACGCCTGCACGGTCGCCGGCGGCACTCTCCGTGCCGGGGACGATGCCACCGACGCGCGGTGGATCGACGCCGAAACCTTGATCGAACTCGACAAAGACGGTCGCTTGGCCGAACTCCTGTTCGTCACTCTCCGCGACTGGGGAGTGCTGCCGACCGGGCGCTCGCGAAAGACGTGAGGATAAAGCGGCGCCAGAGGCGAAAATTAGCCTTGTCGACGCTTTCCCTTCATCTCCGGAGAGCGGAAACGCTAAACCGGCAGCCAGGTCATCCGCTGCCCGTGCGGAGCCGTTCTGGCCAGCGCTCGCACGTCCGGGACACCGGAATCCCAGCGGACGAGCCCGAGCACGGCCTGGTCCACCGGTTCGGCCAGATCGGTCCTGCCGGGCACCAGCGGCTCCAGCGCGGCGGCGTAGAACTCCTCGCTCACCCACCACAGCGGCCGCTCGGCGGCGAGTTTGCGGAGCGCTTCGATGAAGTCGGCCCGCCGCTCCCCCAGGTACGCCAGCACGTGGCTGGTCAGCACGACGAGCGGGGCGTCTGCGGGCAGCGTGGCGGCCGCCGAGGCGAGATCGTCGACGGCGTCGCCGTCGATCAGCTCCGGCCGCTGCTTGGCCTGTGCCGCCGCGGCCGTGCGCAGGAGCCGGATCCGGTCCGGCTGGTCGGCCCAGACGCAGGCTTCGAGCCAGGCCAGTTCGTCTTCGTCGGCCAGGTCCACCGGGGCGCGGTCGAGGCCGGCGCGGGCGGTGATCGTCAGCTTCTTCGGCACCTTCGGCGTGACGGCGCCGGGCGCGAGGTCCAGTGCGCAGTGCAGGCCGACCGCGGTCTTCGCGGGCCCGGCGGTGAGCTGTTCGCCGCCGTCGCACTGGTAGCGGTAGGCGTATTTGTCCAGCCCGAGGAGCAGGCCGGCGCTGCAGCCGACCTCGAGCAGCGCGATCTTGCCGCCCGCCTCCTTCGCCGCCGCCGTCACCGCGGGGTAGAGCAGCGCGGCACGGCGGACCTCGTTGGTCTGCGTGTACCGCGAGGAGATGATCGCGCGCGCCTTGTCCGCCCGCTCCAGCAGGAACGAGCGGAACAAGGGCCACGTCTCCGAGTCCACGCCGTCGAAACCGCCGACGGAGGGGTAGTACCGCGAGAGCGGGTGGATGGGGTCGGCCTGGATGAGGCGGTGCGCGGTCGCCATGAGCAGCGTTCCGCGTGCTTCACCGCCGCGGGCGTCGGTCAGCAACCCGGCGACGTCGTCGTCCTCGGCCGCCTTCGCCGCCAGGTGCTCGTACAGCGGCGAAACACCCGCCGCCTCGACCGTCGCGAACCTCCGCAGGCGGCTTTTGATCTCATCCAGCCCGATGGGCATCGACGCGCTCCCTCAATCCGTTCGTGACACCCGTCATTCGTGCGGCACGGGACGGCCGGGCTGTTCACCGCCCCTGGTGTCACCGTAAGACCGCTTCGGCACCATGACCTTGCGACGGAACACACAGACGATCGTGCCGTCCTGCTTGTAGCCGCGGGTCTCGACGTAGACGACGCCCCGGTCGTCCTTCGACTTCGACGGCGTCTTGTCCAGCACCTCGGTCTCGCCGTAGATGGTGTCACCGTGGAAGGTCGGCTTCACGTGTTTCAGCGACTCGACCTCGAGGTTGGCGATCGCCTTGCCGGACACGTCCGGCACCGACATCCCCAGCAGCAGCGAGTAGATGTAGTTGCCGACCACGACGTTCTTGCCGAAGTCGGTGGTCTCCTCGGCGTAGTGCGCGTCGAGGTGCAGCGGATGGTGATTCATGGTGATGAGGCAGAACAGGTGGTCGTCGTACTCGGTGACCGTTTTGCCCGGCCAGTGCTTGTAGACCGCACCGACCTCGAACTCTTCGTAATAGCGACCGAACTGCACCCATTCCTCCTGCACGAGTAACGCGGCGTGAGCCTGGAACGACAGGCCTTCGTGTTGAGGAGTACCCTCGACCATTGGTGTCAGGTCGTCAACGCGACCCGCACCACTGCGTAACCGTCCGCCGAGCCGAAGGAGGTGAGGAACCCGATGTCCAGTGGCGATAGTCCGCTTCCTAGTAGTCGCAGCGTTTCCGCCTTCACATCTCGCCGGATCCCCACCTGGCAGGGCTGACGAAACCGGGAACGCTGGCCTAGCCGAGCGGCCCCCCGACCGCTTGGCCCGTCGTCTTCGCGCACCAACGCACGACGTCTGCCCAGGAGATCCCATGCCTGCCATTCCCTCGCTCGGCGGCCTTCGCGGCCGGAGCAACGGCCGCGCCAAGAGCGTCCCCGAACGCCCGCTGCCCGTCCCCCTTTCGGCGTACGTCGTCGATTGCGCGGTGTACGTGGACGGCAAGCGCCTGCCCGGCCGCTGGACGCACGCCGAGGCCATCAAAGAGGTGCGCAAGCGGCACGCCGGGTTCGTCTGGATCGGCCTGCACGAGCCCGACGCGGTCCAGATCCAGGGCATCGCGGACACCTTCGGGCTGCACGAACTAGCCGTCGAAGACGCGCTCGAAGCACACCAGCGGCCCAAGCTGGAGCGCTACGACGACACGCTGTTCATGGTGCTGAAGACCGTCCGGTACGTCGAGCACGAGTCGCCCGCGACGGCGAACGAGATCGTCGAGACCGGCGAGCTGATGGCCTTCCTCGGCCGCGACTTCGTGATCACCGTGCGGCACGGGAACCACTCGGGGCTCGCGAGGCTGCGCCGCGAACTCGACCAGGATCCGGAGCGGCTCGACCTCGGGCCGTCCGCGGTGCTGCACGCGATCGCGGACCACGTCGTCGACCACTACCTCGACGTCACCACCGCGATCGAGTCGGACATCGACGAGATGGAGACGCACGTCTTCGCGCCGCGCTCCAAGGTGAGCGCCGAGCAGATCTACTTCATGAAGCGCGAGGTGCTCGAACTGCGCCGCGCGGTCATGCCGCTGGGCACCCCGCTGCAGCGGCTCGCCGAGGGCTACACGCGGCTGATCCCGGACGAGGTCCGCTCCTACTTCCGCGACGTCTCCGACCACTTGACGACCGTCGCGGAACGGGTCTCGAACTTCGACGAGCTGCTGACCACCTTGGTCGACGCCACGCTGGCGAAGATCACGCTCCAGCAGAACACCGACATGCGCAAGATCACCGCGTGGGCGGCGATCATCGCGGTCCCGACGGCGCTCGCCGGCATCTACGGGATGAACTTCGACTACATGCCGGAGCTGCATTGGCGGTTCGGCTACCCGGTGGCGATGACGGTCATCTTCGGCGTCTGCATCCTGCTCTACCGAATATTCAGGAAGAACCGCTGGCTCTGACCTCTTCCCGCTTTCGGTAGTACCTGGAGTTCCCCATGCCAAGGATCCTGACCAACCTCAAGTTCTGGGCGCTGGCCTTCTGCCTCGTCTGGCTGGGCATCGTGATCGCGATCATCGCCAAGGACCCCGCCTTCGCGCACGGCACCAAGTAGCGCCGCCGGGCTTACCCTGGAGCGCATGAAAGCGCTGGTGGTCGCGGACGAGGTCGACGAGCGGCTGTGGACGTCCGCCGTCCGCAACCACCCGGCCGACCTCGTGATCGGCGCCGGCGACCTGCCGTACGGCTATCTCGAGTTCCTCGCGAGCGCGCTCGATGTGCCGTGTGTGTTCGTCCCCGGCAACCACGACCCCGACCTGTCCGGCTACACCCGCTACGGCGGACTGTCCATGAAGGACGGTTTCCCCACGGTGTGGCCTGGGCCGGCGGGCGGGGTGAACGCGGACGGCCGGATCGTCGACGTCGGCGGGCTCCGGTTCGCCGGGCTCGGCGGCTCGGTCCGCTACAACGACGGCCCCAACCAGTGGACGCAACGCCAGCAGGCGCGGCGTGCCAGGAGGCTGGTACGCCGGGCCCGGTTCCGCCGCTGGCGGGACGGGCGGGACGTCGATGTCCTGCTCACGCACGCACCGCCGCGGCACTGCGGGGACCGCGAGGATCCGCCGCACCGCGGATTCGACTGTCTCCATCGCACGATCGAGTCGCTGCGGCCGAAGTGGTTGCTGCACGGGCATATCCACCCGCACGGTGAACCCGTGCCGGACCGGGTGGTCGGCGGGACCACGGTACGCAACGTGGTCGGGCACCGGATCATGGAGTTCGTATGAAGGACACCGGTTTTCCCCGTGCGGACGCGGAACACGACTTCCTCCGCGCGCGACGGCGTCAGGTGCTGTCACGGCTGGCGAACTGGCTGCGCCGTGAGCCGGACGACGTCAACATCATGCTGCCGTTCCACGAGGTGGTCGACGCGCTCGGCTATCTCGGCGAGCGGAAGATCGGGGCGCGGGTGATCCGGCTCGACTCGATCGTCGGCAGCGTGGACCGCGGCCGTGACTTCGATCGTCGCTTCCGCCCGACGTCCGGGCGGGTGCGCGAACGCTGGGAACGGCTGGCGCTCGCCACCCGGCGCGGCGAATCGATCCCGCCGATCGAGGTGTACCGCGTCGGCGAACTGCATTTCATCATCGACGGGCACCATCGCGTCTCCGTCGCGCACGCGATGCGACTGTCCACAATAGAGGCGATGGTCACCGAGGTGCGGACCAAACTGGACCCGAGCGGGATCCGGTATCGCGGCGACCTGATCGTCAAGGACTACCGGCGGCTGTTCCTGGAACGCGTCCCGCTTTCGGGGCACGCGCGGGCTTCGGTGGTGTTCACCGATCCGTGGGACTACGCGCGGCTCGGTGAGCACGTGGAGGCGTGGGGCTTCCGGCTCATGCAGGACGAAGGCACGTACTCGGACCGCGCGACGCTCGCGCAGCGGTGGTTCGACGAGGAGTTCGTGCCGGTGGTGGCGATGCTGCGGCAGGCGGATCTGATCGGCGCGCGGACGGACGCCGAGGCGTATCTGTGGGTGGCTTGCGAACGGTACCGGCTGATCCGGACGCACCGATGGGACGACGAGGTCTTCGAAGCCGTGCGGTCGCAGTCGCGGCCCACCTAGGTACATGAAGGCCCCCTTCCTGTACTAGGCGCAAGGAAGGGGGCCTTCATGTACTTGGCTACATGTGCACCGCGACCGGTGCAGCATCCGAAGAGGCGCCTTCGGGAGCCTTCGCCGGAGCACCCGACCGCAGCAACAGCCCGCAGATCACCGCACCGATGACGAAGATCCACCCGCCCCACACGAAAGCGGTCGTGTAACTGTGGACGGCGGCTTCGGCCGCGAGTTGCGCCGAAGGCACCTTCCCGGCCGTGAACGACGTCGCCGCGTTACCGGCCAGCGTGCTCAGCAGCGCGGTCCCGATCGAGCCGCCGACCTGCTGCGCGGTGTTGACCGCCGCCGACGCGACACCCGCGTCGTGCGTGTCGACGCCGAAGGTCGCGACGCTCATCGCGGGCGCCATGGCGAGGCCGATGCCGACACCCATGACCATCAGCGGGAACAGCACCCCGCCCGCGTAGGTACTGGTGGTGTCGATGGCCGAAAGCCAGAACAGCCCCGCCCCCGCGATCAGCATTCCCAGTGACACCAACGGTTTCGCGCCGAACTTCGGCAGCAGCACGGCCGTGGCCGAGGTCGCGCTGGCCATCAGGGTGGCCACCATCGGCAGGAACGCGACCCCGCTCTGCACGGGCGTGAACCGGAGGTTCAGCTGGATGTAGAAGGTGAGGAACAGGAAGATCGAGAACATCCCGATGGCGAGCAGGAACATCGCGAGGTACGAGCCACCGCGGTCGCGGTCGAGCAGCACGCGCAGCGGCAGGAGCGGATGCGAGACCCGCTGCTGGATCACCACGAACGCGGCGAGGAGCGCGACACCGACGGTGAGGAAACCCCACACCGAGATCGAGGACCACGAGTCACGCTCGGCGTTCGCGAAGCCGTAGACGAGCGCGAAGAGACCGGCCGACGCGGTGATCGTGCCCGGGATGTCGAGCTTCGGGCGCGGGCCGTCGGTCTCGGAGTTCTTCAGCAGCACGGCCGAACCGGCGAACGCGATCACCGCGAAGATGATGTTGACGTACATCGACCAGCGCCAGTCGAGGTACTCGGTCAGCACGCCGCCGAGCAGCAGGCCGATCGCCGCGCCGCCACCACCGATGGCGCCGAACACGCCGAACGCCTTGCCGCGTTCCTTCGGGTCGGTGAACGTCGTGGTCAGCAGCGAAAGGGCCGCCGGAGCGAGAAGCGCGCCGAAGACACCCTGTGCCGCGCGGGCGACGAGCAGCATTTCGATGCTGGTGGCGGCGCCACCGATCGCGGACACGATGGCGAAGCCGGCGAGCCCCACGAGGAACGCGCGTTTGCGGCCGAAGAGGTCCGCGAGCCGCCCGCCCAGCAGGAGCAGGCTGCCGAACGCGAGCGCGTACGCGGTGACCACCCATTGGCGGGCGTCGTTCGAGAACTGAAGGTCCTGCTGCGCCGACGGGAGCGCGATGTTCACGACGGTGGCGTCGAGCACCACCATCAGCTGGGCGAGCCCGATCATCACCAGGATCAGCCATCTCCTGGCGTGGTGCGGGTTGGTGTGCTGCGCGGCCGCGTCCCCCGGCGGCGTGGCGACAGCGGTGGATGAGTCAGACATACGGGCGGTTTCCTCACCGATAGTGACGAAGAAGCTATGTGGAGTAGGTATCTCCCCTTTCCGCGCCCAAGGTACACAAGAAGTGGAGAAGTGTCCTCTACTTCGTTTGTTAAGCTGGACGAATGGCTCGGGACCTCGCTCCCGCCGCACCGGCGCGGCCGCTGCGGCGCGACGCTGAACTCAATCGGCAACGCATCATCGCGGCGGCACGCGATGTCTTCGGCGAGCGCGGGCTCGAAGCGACGCTCGACGACGTCGCGCATCACGCCGGCGTCGGCGTCGGCACCGTCTATCGCCGCTTCCCCAGCAAGGAACACCTGGTCGAGGCGATGTTCGTCGACCAGTTCGAGACGATCCGCGAGTTCGCCGAAGAAGCGCTTCGCGCCGAAGACCCGTGGGAAGGCTTCGCGGACTTCACCTGGCGGGCGGCCGAACTGCACGCCGGTGACCGCGGGTTACGGGAAGTCATGCTGTCGAACGTCTTCGGCCAGGAGCGCGTCGCCGAGGCGAAATCGCGCATGGTGCCGTTGATCACACAGCTCGTCGAACGCGCTCAGGCGGCGGGCGTCCTGCGCGCGGACATCGTGCCCACGGACATGCCGCTGCTGCACCAGATGATCGGCTCCGTTATCGAGTTCACGCACGGTATCCAGCCGGACCTGTGGCGCCGGTGCCTCGCGATGCTGCTGGACGGCCTGCGCGCCGAACCCGGCCGCGCGACCCCGCTGCCACATCCGCCACTGGACGTCGAGGCACTGGAAGAAGTCATGTGCTCCTTCCGCCTGCCCAAGCTGCGCTGCTGACCCCGCGTTTCGTCCTCTGAATGCGGCGACTTCGCGTGCTTGGAGGCGGAACACACGTGATTGGGGCCGTAACTCGCGTGCTTGAGGGCGTAACTCGCGTGTCCAGGCGGACGCCACGCGCCGAACCCGGCGTCCCGCGAGTTACGCCTCCGATCACGCGAGTCACGCCCCGGATCACGCGAGTCACGCCTTCGGGCACGCGGCCTGGGGCGGGGACCACGCGTTTCGTCCTCTGGATGCGGTAGTTGCACGCGCAAGGACCGCATCCAGAGGACGAAATGCGTCAGGGGAGCTTCGGGAAGACGGCGGCGGCGACCTCCCGTGCCGCCGCGCAGGTGGCGTCCTCCGCCGCCCCGTCGACACCGACCACGGAAAGCGACGCCTGTTCGACCCGATCCGGGGTGCCCGGGATCGGCCGGTGCGTGGTCACCTGGCAGAACGCGCCGGAAGTGGTGACCTGGGCCTGCCGCCCGCCCAGCGCCTCAGTCGCGCCCGGCGTGGTGTCCGCGCCGACGGACAGCGAGAAGCTGACCTTGCCGCGGATGCAGTTGTGCCCGGACAGCGCCGGGGCCGGTTTGGTCTCCGCCCCGGCGGCGGCGTCGAGTTCGTGCTGGTCGAGCAGCGCGCACGGGGCGACGCGGCCCCACGAGCGCTGGTCCAGGGTCAGCCGCCCGACCTTGCGCGCGGCGATCACCCCGGCCGCGCTGCCGACCGTCGCGTCGGCGGTCCGGCAGCGGTCGGCCTGGTCGGCCGGGGCCTTGTCGTCGGAGGTGACGGTGATGGACAGCCGGATCCCGTCGGCGAAGGTGAGCAGCCGCGTGCAGGCGGTGTCCTCGTTGAACGTCGACTGCTGGACGCTGATGCCTTCCGGCAGCGGCCCGGCGTATTCGTACGGCTGATTGTTCGGATCCTGCCCGGAAGTGATCGGGCCGGTGGTCACGGTGTAGCGATTCGCGCCTTCGACGAATTCGAGGCGGCAGAACTCGAAAGAGGTCAACGGCGGTTTGACCGCGTTTCCGCCGCCGATCACTTTCCGCTGGTCGACAAGGCTGCAGTAATCGAGCGACGAGTATTCGCCGAGCGCCTCGGAAGCGGTCAAGGCCTCGTCGCCCGCCGTGGTCGGCGAAGGCGTCACCGCCGGTTCCGGCGTGGCACAGGCCGCGGCGAGGAACAGGCCGCAGAGTACTGCGCTCAGTCTCTTCGGGGGCACCGGAGCAGTATCGTCAAAAGATCCGGAAACACCACCCCCTACGGGCGAACAACACAGGGCTCGCCACGTTTTCCCAGGTGGGTGCTTTACCTCGATTTCACGCCCTTAGGGGTGCGTTTCGTTCCGCGGTGGGATGCGGCCGGGCCGCCGCACGACGAAAATGGGTTTCACACACAGTGATGACAGAGAGGGAAGACCCGTGACGAACCCCGTAGCCGCCCGCCTGACCCGACCGCGCCAGGGCCGCATGATCGGCGGCGTCTGCGCCGGTCTCGCCAAACGTTTCGGCACCACGCGGGGCAAGGTCCGCCTGCTCGCCGTGCTGTCCTGCCTGCTGCCCGGCCCGCAGTTCATCGTCTATCTCGTGCTGTGGCTCGCCCTTCCCGAGAGCGAGTACTGATCAAGCGTTGGGATCGAAGGGGATGCCCGCCGGTTTGGCCTTCCCCAGGTTGTACTCGAACGAGCCGTCCTTGATCGCCAGGCTCGCGCTGCCGAAGTCGGCGCGGACGAGCGTGTCACGGACACCGGGCGGGAACCCGTCCCAGCTGACGAGGTCCGGGTACTGCCAGGCGTTGTAGTGGTTCTCCGGCGGCTCGGTCGCGCTCGCGATGCGGAAGCAGTGGGTGCTCGCGCCGTCCTTGTGATAGACGATCTTCGGGTGGGTCCCCTCCCAGGAGACCTTCGAGCGGTCGTAAGTCGAGTAGTTGCCGTGCGCGGACGTCGAGACGTACCGGGCTTGGCCCTCGTTGACCCAGACGACGACATGTTCGATGTCGTGCCGATGCCCGCAGCAGTCGATGAGCGGGACGGCTTGGTCCTTCTCGAAGTACAGGTCGTAGAGGTGGGCGCACCAGCCGTTGTTGCACTTCGACCGGGCGTAGGAGTTGGTGTTGTCGAGATCCGACCGGTCGCGGCACTGACCGTTGAGGGCTCCGGAGTTCTTGAGTCCGGTGGCCACCGCGCCGGTGGGCGAGATCGCGGGGGTCGGGTAGCAGCCGTCGGTGTCGTAGTCGAACGCGGGCTGCCAGGTGCGGTCGGCCTCGGTCGCGTTCGACGGCAGTGCCTGTGGGGGTTCGGCCCACGCGACGGCCGGAGCGAGCGTGGTGATGAGAACCGCTCCGACGAGGCCCTGCAGGAGACGGCGGGTCAGCTTCTTCGGCAAGGCAGGCGCCCTTCTCTCGGTACCGGCAGGATTCCCGATCACCCCAAGAGACGTAAACCGCCGAAGGTGGGGAAGCGCGTGAATGGCGCACACGCGTGATCGGACAGCGAACTCACGTGATTGGAGGCGGAACTCACGTGATTGGGGGCGGAACTCGCGTGATTGGGCGGCGAACACGACCGAGGCCGGACCGCACCGAGTCTTCCGCCTCGAGACACGCGAGTTACGGCTTCAATCACGCGAGATACGCCCCCAATCACGTGAGTTACGCCTAGCGCACGTGTTGCGCGTGAAGGCCCCCTTCCCTCGGCTGAGCCGAGGGAAGGGGGCCTTCACGGAGGCGACCTAGTCGGTGTAGGTCAGGTTCTTGCCGCTGGCCCCGTCGAACAGCTTGATCTTGTCCGCGTCGAACCACAGCTCGACGTTCTGGTTCTCCGCCGCGGAAGAGGCCGCCGAGAGGCGGGCGACGATCTGCGACT
This sequence comes from Amycolatopsis sp. NPDC058340, assembly GCF_042723975.1. Classification (NCBI taxonomy): domain Bacteria; kingdom Bacillati; phylum Actinomycetota; class Actinomycetes; order Pseudonocardiales; family Pseudonocardiaceae; genus Amycolatopsis; species Amycolatopsis sp. NPDC058340. The sequence continues at coordinate 31,832 of NZ_JBHXIB010000071.1, forward strand.
CGGAGCCCGGAACGTCCGAGGAACCGCTGTCGGCGGCGAGATCCGCGAGGTCGGACGACGACGCGGCCTCCCCTTCGACCGAGAAGTGCGCGAACTTCTCCGAACCCATCGACTCGAGGACGTCGACGTGGGCGGTGAACGTCGCACCCTGACGGGCGGCGGCGTCCACCAGCGCGGCGTCCTCGAAATGCTCCGGCCTGATACCGACGATGACCTCGCGCGGCGCGTCGGCGGCTTCGACCAGCTGCCGCACCCGGTCGGTGAGCGGGATGTCGCCCAGCGCACTGCGGGCGGTCCCGTTCTCCAGGGTGGCGGGCACGAAGTTCATCGACGGGCTGCCGATGAAGCCGGCCACGAACAGGTTCGCCGGGTTGTCGTAGAGGAACTGCGGCGACCCGATCTGCTGCACGTAGCCCGCCCGGAGCACGACGACCCGGTCGCCGAGGGTCATCGCCTCGGTCTGGTCGTGCGTGACGTAGAGCGTCGTCGTGCCCAGCTGTTTCTGGATCTTCGACACCGAGGTCCGCATCTGGCCGCGGAGTTTGGCGTCCAAGTTGGACAGTGGCTCGTCCATCAGGAACGCCTTGGGGTTGCGGACGATCGCGCGGCCCATCGCGACACGCTGCCGCTGCCCGCCGGAGAGGTTCGCCGGCTTGCGGTCGAGATGCCCGGTCAGATCGAGGATCTGCGCCGCCTCCTCGACCTTGGCCCGCACCGTCCGGTCGTCGACCTTGGCCAGCCGCAACGGGAACGCCATGTTCTCCCGCACGCTCATATGCGGGTACAGCGCGTAGGACTGGAACACCATCGCGATGTCCCGGTCCTTCGGCGCCTTCTCGTTGACGCGCTGTCCGTCGATACGCAGCTCGCCGGAGGAGATGTCCTCCAGGCCCGCGACCATGTTCAGGGTCGTGGACTTCCCGCAGCCGGACGGGCCGACCAGGATGATGAACTCACCGTCGGCGATCGTGATGTCCACTTCGGACACCGCGAGGGCGCCGTCGGGGTACTTCTTGGACACTTTTTCGAGAACGATTTCAGCCATGGGTCAGCCCTTCACCGCACCGGACGTCAGCCCCGCCACGATGCGACGCTGGAAGAACAACACGAACAGGATGATCGGGACGGTGATCACCACGGCGGCCGCGGAGATCGTCCCGGTCGGGTCTTCGAACTGCGAGGACCCGGTGAAGAACGACAACGCCGCCGGGACCGTGCGCGAGGCCTCCGTCGAGGTCAGCGAGATCGCGAACAGGAAGTCGTTCCAGCAGAAGATGAACACCAGGATCGCGGTGGTGAACACCCCCGGTGCCGCCAGGGGCGCGATCACCTTCCGGAACGCCTGCGCCGGCGTCGCGCCGTCCATCTTCGCCGCCTTTTCCAGCTCCCACGGGATTTCCCGGAAGAACGCGGAAAGCGTGTAGATCGACAGCGGCAGCGCGAACGTGATGTAGGGCAGGATCAGCCCCGGCCACGTGTCGAACAACCCCAGCTCACGTTCGATGTTGAACAGCGGCGTCACCAGCGAGACCTGCGGGAACATCGCGATCAGCAGCGACATCCCGACCAGCACCTGCTTGCCGGGGAAGTCCAGCCGCGCGATCGCGTACGCCGCCATCGTGCCGAGGACGACCGCGATCACCGTCGCGATGATCGCGATCCCGATCGAGTTCACCAGCGCCCTGATGAACTCCGTGGTCTCGAAGATGTCCGCGTAGTTCTGCCACGTCCATTCCGACGGGATGAAGTTCCCGTCGTCCAAGGTCTCCTTGGTCTTGAACGAAAGCGAGACCACCCAGAGCACCGGGAACAGCGCGAACACCAGCACGAGGATGTCGACGAGACCCCATTTGAACTTGCGGCCGGGAGTGACCGCTCCACCGATCGCCATCAGCGCTTACCCCCGTTGTCGCTACCAGGCGCGGCCGTGCCGAACACCTTGATGAAGATGAACGCGATGATCGCCACCGTGATGAAGATCAGCACCGCCATCGTCGACCCGATCCCGAGGTTCAACCCCTTGACCAGGTTGTTGTAGGTCTGCATCGACACCGACGACGTGTCCTGCGCGCCGTTGGTGAGCACGAAGATGTTGTCGAAGATGCGGAACGCGTCCAGCGTGCGGAACAGCAGCGCCACCAGGATCGCCGGCTTCATCACCGGCAGCATCACCTTGGTGAACCGCTGCCACGCCGTGGCACCGTCCATCGACGCGGCCTTCAGCAGGTCGTCCGGGACCAGCGCCAGCCCCGCCATCAGCAGCAGCGCCATGAACGGCGTCGTCTTCCACACCTCGGCCAGCACGATGATCGCCAGCGAAGGCCAGTATTCGGTCAGCGGCGCGCTGTCCGGGAAGAACAGGTTGGCGAGGTAACCCGTGTCCGGCGTCCAGGCGTAGTACCAGGAGAACGCGGCGACCACGGTCACGATGCCGTACGGGATCAGGGCGACCGTCCGCACGAGGCCCCGGCCGACGAGCGTCCGGTGCATGATCAGCGCCAGGCCCATACCGAGGACGAACTCGATCACCACCGAAACGATGGTCAACCCCATCGTCGTCCCGAACGCCGTCCACCAGTAACCGTTGGACAGCACCGCGATGTAGTTGTCGAGGCCGACGAACTCCTGCTGCGCCGGGAACCTGAGGTCGTAGCGCTGCAGGGAGAGCCAGATCGAGTAGACGATCGGGTACCCGGTGACCGCGATCATCACGATCGCCGCCGGGGCACACAGCCACAGCCCGAGCCTGCGCTCGGCCTTCTTTCCTTCGCTGAGAACGGGTTTCGCCTTCTTGCCCGGTTTGCTCGCGGTCGCCGAACCGGCGGTCTCCTGCACGGTCACGGGATCACTCCCTTCGACTGGAGCGCGTCGGCGAGCTGTTCCTTCAGCTGCTCCGCCGTTTTCTGCGGATCGATTTCGGAAGGCGGGGAAAGCACCTTCGACAACACCGTCGAAGCGTTCTGGTACGCCGGGGTCAGCGGGCGGACCGCCGCGTCCTTGAGCGCGTCCAGGATCGTCTCCCGCATCGGGTACTTCGTTTCCATACTCGGGTTGTCGTCGCTCTGCGGCGCCGTCGCGTCGAGCGGCAGCGTGTCCGTGTAGAGCGATTCGATCGTCGGCGGGACGCCGTCCTTGAGCGCGGAGAACTTCTGGTTCTTCGCGCTGCGCAGGCACAGCGCGACCTCGGTGGCCTCTGCCTTGTGCTTCGAGGTCGAGCTGACCGCCAGGTTGTAGCCACCGATCGTGGTCTTGGCGGGCTTACCCGCCTCGAACTGCGGATAGGTGGTCCACTTGAAGTGCTTCAGCTCGTCCTTCTTCTCCTTGGCGTAGGAGGCGTAGACGAACGGCCAGTTCAACTCGAAGGCGGCGTTGCCGCGTTGGAAGGACTGGCGGACCTCGTCCTCCTTCGAGTTGGTCAGCGACGGGTCGGTGATCCCGGCCGTGGTGACCTTCTTGAGCATCTCCAGCGCCTTGACCGCGCCCGCGTCCATCACGACCGATTTACCGTCGTCGGAAAGGATCTTGCCGCCCGCGGACTCGACGAGCGTGTTGTAGATGACGACGAGGCCCTCGTATTGCGCGCCGGTGAACACGACGTTCGCCGGTTTGCCCTGCGCCTTGAGCGCCTGCGCCTGCTGGATCATCTCGTCCCAGGTCTTCGGCGGCGTCGGCGTCAGCCGGTCGTCGTACCAGAGCAACTGGACGTTGGTGTTCTTGGTCGCCGCGTAGAGTTTTCCGTTCCACGTGGCGGTTTCGAGCGGTCCTGGCAGGACACCCTCGGTCGCCTCCGCCTTGGCCTCGCCCGTCCATTCGTCGATCCAGCCCGCCTCGGCGAACTCCGAGACCCACGTGACGTCCAGCCCCAGTACGTCGAGCGAATCGTCCCCGGCGGCCAGGCGGCGCACCATCTGTTCCCGCTGGCCGTCGGCCGGTCGCGGGAGCTTGTTGTAGACGACCTCGTACCGCCCGCCCGAAGCCTTGGTGCAATCGTCCACAACGGACTGGAAATTGTCTTCGGGCGCGTAGTAGACGTTGATCTTCAGTCCGGCATCCGAACCGCAGCCCGCCAGCAGGCCGACCGTCAGCGCTGTCGCGCCGAGTAGCGAGCCGGTGCGGCCTGGTGAGCGGCCCCTCCGGCTCGCGCTCATCCTCTTCCCCATGAGGCCTCCTCACCCGCGCACGCCTGGGGAACGGCGGCACTAGGACGCGTTGGAGAAGCCCGCGCGCCAGCACCCCGACGTGCTAGTGCTCGGGCGGACACGCTGGAGTACGCGACCGCCCGACTGGTGTTGTGCAACCTATTCCGGGCGATCACCGCCCGCAAGCAGTATCGGTAACGATTCAGCGGACCGCACGACGAACAGGTGAACGAGTACCGCCGAATGTCATCCGGTGGGGCGGCCGCCCAACGCCAGCTGGGCGAGCAGCTCACGGCCCTGTTCGGCCGAACGCGGCTGGCACAACACGTCGTAGCGGCCGGCGACCAATTGGCTCGCGGAGGAGAAGTCGCGGCGGGACATGCTGTAGCTGATCGCCGCGAAGACCGTCCACGCCAGGATGCCGAGCACGAGCCCGCCGATCATGGGCTGCCAGGCGAAACCCTGGTTGTTGAACATGCCGAGCAGCAGCCCGATGATCAGGCCGAACCACGCGCCGGACACCGCGCCGGTGCCCAGCACCCGGCCCCAGCTCAGCCTGCCGACGACGCGCTCGACGAGCATCAGGTCGACACCGACGATGGTCACGTCGGAGACCCCGAACTCCTTCTCCGCGAGGAAGCCGACGGCTTGCTGGGCTTCGCCGTACGTCGCGTAGGAACCGATCGGCCAGCCGGTAGGCGGTGTCGGCAGCCTGGGCAGCCCACCGGCGGCCCGGCCGCTTCCGCCAAAGGGAGCACTCACGTAATCACCTCTCGCCCGTCCTGGTCCATCTTCTCAAGGACGGGCGAAAGGCGCGAACGTGAGCTGAAGGACGCCTTCACCGCGTAGATCCAGGCTGGGCGCGCAGCGTCTCCGTTGAGGGTGGCGGCGGGGGCATGGATGGAGCGGCGAAGGGAGCTTTCACCGCATGAGACGCGGTGAAAGCGTCCTTCAGCTCCTTCAGGAGCGGGACTTGTATTCGCGGAGCAGGCCGCGGCTGATGATGGTCTTCTGGATTTCGCTGGTGCCTTCGCCGATGAGCAGGAACGGGGCCTCGCGCATGAGGCGTT